>DATBIQ010000020.1:0-5045 GCA_036556865.1 Gaiella sp. | reverse complement strand
CGGGCCGCGGCGCTGGTCTTCCCGAGCCTCTACGAGGGGTTCGGCCTGCCGCCGGTCGAGGCGATGGCCTGCGGCTGTCCCGTCGCGGCGTCGAACGCGGCCTCGCTGCCCGAGGTCCTGGGCGATGCGGCGGTCCTGTTCGACCCTCGCGACCCGGGGTCGATCGCGGCCGGCATCGAGGAGGCACTGGCGCGCGCCGACGAGCTCGGGTCGAGGGGCATCGGACGGGCGGCAGCGTTCACGTGGGACGCGACCGCGCGCGCCCACGACCTCGGGCAGCGAGGCCGCGTTCGACGCCGCGACGGGACAGCCGCAGGCCATCGCCTCGACCGGCGGCAGGCCGAACCCCTCGTAGAGGCTCGGGAAGACCAGCGCCGCGGCCCGCCGGTAGAGCGCGACGAGCTCGTCCCCCGAGACTCCGCCGAGCGTCTCCACCCATGCGGGCAGTCGAGCCGGGTCGTGGCCGACCCCGGTGAGGACGAGCCGCAGCTCGGGCCGCTGCCTCCGCACGTCGGCGAATGCATCGAACAGCCGGGCGTGGTTCTTGTGTGGCCAGGGGCGTGCGGGGTAGAGGAGGAACGGCTCGCGCCGAACCGCAGGCGCCGGCGTGAACCGCTCGTGGTCGACGCCGAGATGGATCGCGTGCACGCGTTCGCGATCGAGGCCGAGTCGCTCGACGACGCGCTCCCTGGCCCATTCGCTGATCACGATCACGCGGTCGGCGCGTCGAGCGGCCCGGTCGTAGGCCAGTCTCCGGAACAGCCGCTCGCCGCGCGGGAAGAGGTCCGGCAGGTCGAGGTGTTGCACGTCGAGGAGCGTCAGCACCGACGGCAGCTCGACGCGCGGGATGGGGACGGTGAGCGGGTAGTGGACCGCGTCGGCGCGCTCGAGCTGCCCGCGAAGTCGGCCAGGGCGCAGTGCCGCCGCTGCCATCGCCCGTAGCCGCCCCGGGATCGTCGTCGACGCGCGATACCCGGTCGCGACGACGGTCGGCAGACCCCCGCCCGCGTCGGGCGCGAGCGTCGGCACGAGTGCCTCGTACTCATGTTCGCCGACCCGTGCCAGCGCACGGCAGAGCTCGCGAGCATAGGTCTCGCTGCCGCCCGAGATACCGGGCACGAGCGTCAGCATCGGCAGCTCGACTCGCATCGGTCGATCCTAGGCGTCTGCCGGGGCCAGTCCCCTGCCCGCACTACACTTCCGCCGATGCCGGACGAGGCGACGGACAACGGCTTCCCGTCGGCCGAGGAGGTCGACGTCGACGCGCTCTTCGCGGCCCTCAAGGACGAGATCCGTCGCTCGGGGGCCGATCCGGGCGCAACCGGAGAGCCCGACGACCGCCGCGCAGCGCGCGCGGAGGCCGAGCGCCTGTGGCCGGTCTCGGCCGACCGGCCGCTCCGGCTGCGGCCCGGGTTCCGCGGCGGCCTCGGGACGCCGGTCAAGGCCGTGCTGCGCAAGCTGATGCGCTGGTACGTCGAGCCGCTCGCCTACGACCAGCGCTCGTTCAACGCCGCCGCGCTCCGTCTCGTCGACGACCTCGAGCAGCGCGTGGCCGCGCTCGAGGCGGAGCTCGAGCGGCGTCGCTCCGCCGAAGCGCGCTGATGCGCATCGCCGTGCTGCGCCCGCAGGTGCCGTTCGCGCGCGGCGGCGCCGAGATCTTCACGGACGAGCTCGTCGCCGAGCTACGTGCGCGCGGCCACGAGGCCGACCTCGTCTCGGTGCCCTTCAAATGGTATCCCGGTGCGCGCGTCCTCACGCAGGCGTTCCTCTGGCGGATGCTCGACCTCGACGAGGCGGACGGGCGCGAGATCGACGTCGTCGTGGCGACGAAGTTCCCCTCGTACGTCGTGCGGCACCACGAGAAGCGCGTCTGGCTCGTGCACCAGTTCCGCCAGGCGTACGAGCTCGACGGGACGGAGCTCGGGCAGTTCGGTCAGTCGGCGAAGGAGCGCGCGCTGCGCCGGCAGGTGCAGGACCTCGACCGGCGCGCGCTCGGCGAGGCGACGCGTCTCTTCGCGACGTCGGCGAACGTCGCCGGCCGGCTCCAGCGCTCGACCGGACTCGTCGCGGAGGTCCTCCCGCACCCGCCGCAGGCCCTCCCCTACCGCTCGGCGCCGTCCGAGGGCTTCGTGCTCTCGGCCAGCAGGCTCGACCGCGCCAAGCGCATCGACCTGCTCCTCGAGGCCGCCGCGCTCCGCGACGGCTTCGACGTCGTGGTCGCGTCGGACGGCCCGGACCGCGACCGGCTCGAGGAGCTGGCCCATGCGCGCGGGCTGGACGGTCGCGTTCGCTTCGAGGGGCGCGTGAGCGCCGAGCGGCTCGCCGAGCTCTACGCGACGTGCTCCTCCGTCTTCTACGCGCCGGTCGACGAGGACTTCGGCATGGGGCCGTACGAGGCGTTCCTCTCGGGCAAGCCCGTGATCACGACCACCGATGCAGGCGGGCCGCTGGACGTCGTGCACGACCGCGAGACGGGAATCGTCGCGCGGCCGGAGCCGGGTGCCGTGGCCGCGGCGGCGGTCTGGCTCCGGGAGCACGAATCGGAGGCCGAGGCGTTCGGCGTGGCGGGCAAGCGCGTCGCCGACGAGGTGACATGGGACCGCGCGATCGCGAGGCTCTTCTCGTGAAGGTTGCGTACTTCTCGCCTATGCCGCCGGAATCGTCGGGGATCGCGGACTACTCCTCGCTCCTCCTGCCGGCGTTGCGAGAGCAGGTCGACGTCTCGGTCGTGCGGCGCGGCGCCAAGCGTCCGCCGCGCGGCGCCGATCTCTCCGTTTACCATATTGGAAACAACCCCGAGGCACACGGCTGGATCCTCGACGCGCTGCGGCGGACGCCCGGTCTCGTCGTCCTCCACGACTTCGTGCTCCACCACCTTGTTGCGGGCGTGACGATCGGCCGGCGGGACGGCCACGGCTACCTCGACGCGATGGAGCGCGAGCACGGCGTCGTCGGTCGGTTGCTCGCGCACGGCGTGCTCGACAAGCGGCTGCCGCCGCTCTGGGAGGCGCGGCCCGAGGAGTTCCCGCTCGCGGGCGAGGTGCTCTCGCGCGCGACCGGGCTGATCGTCCACTCGCGCTACGTCGAGGAGCGTGCGCGCGCGGCGGGCTACAGCGGCCCGATCCATCGCATTCCGCATCCGGCCTGGCCGGACCCGGGCGTCGACGCGGCGGAGGTCGCCGGCGACCCCCTGATCGGCGCGTTCGGCAACGTCAACCAGTCGAAGCGGGCGCCGCAGCTGCTCGAGGCGTTTTCCCGCGTGCGCGCGGACCATCCCGGCGCGCGGCTCCTCCTCGTCGGCGCGACGTCGCCGGGCTTCGACCTCGAGCGGCGCCTCCAGCGGCTCGGGCTCGACGCCGCGGGGCTGGTGCGCGAGGGGTACGTCGACGAGCGGCGTCTCTGGGCCCTGATGCGAGCCTGCGACGCCCATGTCAGCCTCCGCTCGCCGACGATGGGCGAGACGTCCGGGACCGCGATTCGCGCGCTCACGCTCGGCAAGCCGCTCGTCGTGTCCGACGTCGGCTGGTTCGCGGAGCTTCCGCCCGGCGTCGCGCTGAAGATCGCGGTGGGGGACGAGGAGGTCGCCGACCTCACGGCCGCCCTGCGGCTGCTCGCCGAGCGGCCGGACGTGCGCGAGCGAATGGGGGCGGCCGCACGAGAGCTCGCGACCGGCGAGCACGACCTGGCGCGTGTCGCCGAGCGGCAGGCAGCCGCGTTCGAGGCCGTCGCCGGCGGGAGGGCGGTTGCCGACGACGTGCTACGGGAGGTCGGCGCGGCCGCCGCGGGGGTCGGCATCGCGCCTGGGACGCCCGAGGCCGCGGAGATCGCGAGGCGTCTCTCCGAGGTCGACCTCGGTGGCTGACCCCTGGCGGGCGCGTGTCGCCCGCGTGCCGGACTGGGCCTGGCTCACCGGGATCGTCGCCTGCTCCGCCGCACTGCGCATCTGGATGGTGCGCGGCATGCCCGCCCCGTTCGTCTTCGTCGACGAGCTGATCTACTCCGAGCTCGCGCGGAGCCTCGCCCACTCGGGGAGCTTCGCGGTCCGCGGAGTGGCGACGACGGGGTACAGCATCCTCTACCCCGCGCTGCTCGCGCCGGCGTACGGGCTCGTCGACGGGCTTCCGCGCGCGTATGCCGCCGCCAAGGCGACGAATGCGATCGCGATGTCGCTCGCCGCGGTGCCCGCCTGGCTGATCGCACGGCGGGTCGCGGGTCGGTGGCTGTCGCTCCTCGCGGCCGTGATCGCCGTTGCGGTGCCCTCGATGGCGTACACGGCGACGGTCGTCACCGAGAACCTCTTCTACCCGGTCGCGCTGCTGTTCGCGTGGACGCTCGTCCTCGTCCTCGAGCGTCCGTCGGCGTGGCGGGTCGCGGCGCTCGTCGTCGCCCTCGCAGCGTCGGTCGCGACACGGTCGCAGGCGATCGGCTTCGCCGGCGCGATCGTGCTCGCGCCGTTCATGCTCGCGCTGCTGCGCCGCGACGCCCACGTCGTCCGGCGCTTCGCGCCGCTGCTCGGAGGCATCGTCGCGCTCGCCCTGGTCGTCGTCGGAGCCCAGCTCGCGCGCGGCCGGTCGCTGTCGGACCTCCTGGGCGCATACAGCGTCGTCGGCGAGGCCGGCTACGACGCCGGCCAGGTGCTGCGGTTCTGGCTCTGGCACGTCGAGGAGCTGACGCTCTACGTGGCCGTGCTGCCCGTCATCGCGCTCGTCGTCCTCCTTGCGCGGGCGACGCGGCTTCCGGCTGCGGTTCAGGAGCATCTCGCCGCGACGATCGCCCTCGTCGCGACCTCGACGCTCGTGGTCGGCGCGTTCGCCTCCCACTTCGCCTCGGACCGCGTGCAGGACCGCTACCTGTTCTTCCTCGCGCCGCTGCTCGTGGCGGTGCTCCTCGCCTGGGTGGAGGTTGGATGCCCCCGGCCGGTGGTGCCGGTCGTCGTGGGATCCGTGCTCGCCGTCGGCCTCGTCGTCGCGTTCCCGTACACGCGGTTCATCGGCGAGCCGGCGAAGTCGGACACGTTCGGGCTGATCCCCCTCTGGTCGGCGAAC
>DATBIQ010000019.1:0-9649 GCA_036556865.1 Gaiella sp. | reverse complement strand
GACGCCTCCCGCCGCGCGCACCGCGACGACGAAGCCCGTCGGCCCCGAGCCGGGCAACGTCTTCGGGCAGGGGAAGAACGCCCCGCTCATCGCGATGGCCCACGAGATCCCGTACGTCGCGACCGCGACCGTCGCCGAGCTGCACGACCTGGAGGCGAAGGTCGAGCGCGCCATGGCGCTCCACGGCGCCCGCTACCTCCACGTCTTCGTCCCCTGCCCGCTCGGTTGGGGGGCCGCCTCGAAGGACACGATCCGCATCGCGAGACTCGCCAAGGAGACCGGCCTCTTCCCCGTCTTCGAGGCCGAGCACGGCGAGGTCGTGTCGGTCTCGAAGATCAGGCGGCAGGCGCCGGTGGAGGAGTACCTGCGCCTCCAGCGGCGCTTCGCGCACCTGTTCGGCGACCCGCCCCGGACGGACGTCATCGAGCGGCTGCAGGCGATCGCCGACCGGAACATCCGCCGCTTCGGTTTGTTGGAGGAGGCGGCCGTCGTATGAGCAGGCCCTTCGCCATCACGCTCGACGTCGGGTCGAGCCTCGCCAACAAGACCGGCAGCTGGCGCACCGAGCGGCCCGTCTACCGCGACCTCCTCCCGCCCTGCAACAACGCCTGCCCGGCGGGCGAGAACATCCAAGCGTGGCTCTACGAGGCCGAGGAGGGCGGCGCGGGGTACGAGCGCGCGTGGCGCAGGCTGATGGAGGACAACCCGTTCCCCGCGATCATGGGGCGCGTCTGCTACCACCCCTGCGAGACGGCGTGCAACCGCGCGCAGCTCGACTCGGCGGTCGGCATCAATGCCGTGGAGCGGTTCCTCGGCGACGAGGCGCTCGCGCAGGGCTGGACGGTGACGGCCGACGCCGCCGCATCCGGCAAGCGCGTGCTCGTCGTCGGCGCGGGGCCCTCGGGGCTGTCCGCGGCGTATCACCTCGCCCGGCTCGGGCACGACGTCACGGTGCGCGACAGCGAGGAGCAGGCGGGCGGGATGATGCGCTTCGGCATTCCGCAGTACCGCCTCCCCCGCGAGATCCTCGACGCGGAGGTCGCCCGGATCGTGGGCGTCGGCGTGACGCTCGAGCTCGGCGTCAAGGTGACCGACGTCCTCGGCGCGATGCACGACGAAGGATTCGATGCCGTCTTCCTCGCGGTCGGCGCGCACATCGGAAAGCGCGCGTACGTCCCGGCGGGGGAGGCGGCACGGATCCTCGACGCCGTCGCGGTGCTGCACTCGATGGAGGGCGAGGAGCGGCCGCTGCTCGGGCGTCGCGTCGCCGTCTACGGCGGCGGCAACACGGCCATGGACGTCGCCCGCACCGCCAAGCGGCTCGGCGCCGAGGAGGCCGTCGTCGTCTACCGGCGCACGCGCGACCGCATGCCCGCACACGACTTCGAGGTCGAGGAAGCCGAAGAGGAAGGCGTCCGGATGAAGTGGCTCTCGACCGTCAAGCGGGCCGAGGCCGGCGTCCTCACGATCGAGCGGATGGAGCTCGACGAGACCGGGTTCCCTCAGCCGACGGGCGAGGTCGAGGAGCTCGAGGCCGATTCGCTCGTGCTCGCGCTCGGCCAGGAGGCCGATCTGGCGCTGCTCGAAGGAGTCCCGGGCATCGAGGCCGAGGACGGCGTCGTCCAGGTCGGCCCGAACCTCATGACCGGCCACCCGGGCATCTTCGCCGGGGGCGACATGGTGCCCGCGGAGCGGACGGTGACGGTCGCGGTCGGGCACGGGAAGAAGGCGGCGCGACACATCGACGCCTGGCTCCGCGGCGGCGCGTACGAGGCGCCGCCGAAGCACGAGCTCGCCGCGTTCGAGGGGCTCAACACCTGGTACTACACGGATGCGCCGCGGTCGGTGCAGCCGAAGCTCGAGCTCGCGCGGCGGCGCTCGACGTTCGAGGAGGTGGTCGGCGGGCTCGACGAGACGACGGCGCTCTTCGAGGCGCGCCGCTGCCTCTCCTGCGGCAACTGCTTCGACTGCGACAACTGCTTCGGCGTCTGCCCGGACAACTCCGTCCTCAAGCTCGAGGGCCGCGATCGTGACGCCGCCGGGCGCGGCTACGCGTTCGACTACGACTTCTGCAAGGGCTGCGGGATCTGCGTCGCGGAGTGCCCGTGCGGCGCGATCGAGATGGTGCCGGAGACGATCTAGCCGAAGTCAGCTCCGCCCGAGCGCCTCGACCAGCTCGTCCTTCGTCATCGACGAGCGGCCCTCGATCCCCGCCTTCCGCGCGCGCTTCTCGAGCTCCGCCTTGGTCAGATCCGTCAGCGACCCGTTGCGCGGGCGGGCGCGCTTGCCGTTCCGGCTGTGCGCGGCGACGCTCGCACGCAGCGCCTCGAGGAGGTCGGTCGGAGCCTCGCGCTCGGCCTGCGGCTCGACGTGCACCTCCTTGCCCTTGCGCTTGCGGTCGATCACGCGGAGCAGCGCGGCCCGATAGGTGTCCTCGTACTTCTCGGGCTCGAACGGCCCGCGGAAGCGGTCGATCAGGTCGAGCGCCATCTCGAGCTCCTGCTTGCCGACCTTCGTCTTGCGCGGCGCGATCTCGTCGGTGGGGCGGATCTCGTCGGCGAAGAACATCTTCTCGAGCACGATCACGCCGTCACGGACGCGCAGGCAGCCGAGCTGCTGCTTGTCGCGCATGACGTACGTGGCGATCCCGACGAGCCCCGAGTCCTCCATCGCCTGGACGAGGAGCGCGTACGTCTTCTCGCCGCCCTCCGAGGGGCCGAGGTAGCTCGACCGCTCGAAGTAGATCGGGTCGACCTCCTCCACGTCGACGAAGTCCTGGATGTCGATCGTCCGGTACGTCTCGCCCGCGGCCGCCTCGAGGTCCTCGTCGGTGACGTAGACGTACTCGCCCTCGCCGACCTCGTAGCCCTTGACGATCTCGTCGTCGGGAACGGGCTTTCCCTCCTCTTTGCAGACCTTCTCGTAGCCGATCCGCGAGTCGTCCTTCTCGTGGAGGAGATGGAAGCGGACGTCCTGCTCGTCGATCGCGCTGTACATCCGCACAGGGACGTTCACGAGACCGAACGAGATCGAGCCGGACCAGATCGCGCGGGGCATGGCATCACCTCGGGGTCGACGACGCTTCACGGCGGTCTACCCGCGACGCCGCCGCGGGGAAACGCCCACCCGAGGCGGCCGTCTCGGCGACGAGGTCGCTCAGGACACGCGACATCCCGCCGGCGGCGAACGCCGCCCGCCGCCGCTCCGCGCCGCCGGCTTCGGCGAGGGTGCGGACACCGTCGAGCGCATCCTCGTCCCCGAGCGCACGCGCCAGAGGACGGAGCCGCGTCACGGCATCCGCCGCGACGTCGGCGAGCGCCCGTGGCGCATCGCCGTCGACCACCGTCGCGGTCACGCCGTCACGGGCTGCGCGGAAGGCCGACCACGCGAGCGCCTCGCTCGGCGGATCGTCGCCCCTGGGAGGACGCTCCGCCGCCTCGACGACGAGCGCCCGCACGAGCGCCGCGAGAGCGGCCGCGTGCTCGAGCGTCGCCTGGCTGTCCATCTCGCGCAGCTCGATCGTCCCGTAGCGCGGGTGGAGACGAAGATCCCACCAGAGGAAGGTCGCATCGCCGAGCCCCGCGGCGGTGAGCGTCGCGTCCGCGAGCTCCTCGAGGTCGCCCACGTCGCGCAGGGCGCGCGGGATCCCCCTTCCGGGATAGGCGCGCGAGAGCGCGAAGCGCGCGCTCGCGAGGCCGGAGTCCGACCCGAACCAGAACGGGCTGTTCGCCGCGAGGCCGACCAGCAGCGGCACCTGTCGCCGGAGCGCGTTGAACGCACGGACCGCGACGCGCTCGTCGGGGAGGCCGACGTGGACGTGGAGCGCCGACTCGGGGGTCCTCCGGAGAAGCCCCCGGACCTCGTCCGCGACGACCGCGTACCGGCTGCCGTCGACCAGCTCGGCCGACCCGAACGGCGCGGCCGGATGGAGGCCGCTTCCCATGAGCGTCGCTCCGGACTCGGCCGCCCTGCTCCGCAGCTCCGCGAGGGCCGCCGCGGCGTCGCCCACGCTCGACGCCGGAGGCGAGCGGAGCTCGAGCTGCGCGGCGTATGCGTCGTGACCGGCGGCGCGCGCATCCACGTCCATCGCGGCGAGCACGGCCTCCGTGCGCGGAACGAGATCGTGCGTGTCGGGATCGACGAGGAGGAGCTCCTCCTCGATCCCGACGGTGAAGCCCGATCCGAAGGCGAACCCGCTCATCGCCCCTCCAGCGCTGACGCCGCGGCGACGCGGCCGAGGACGAGCGCCGCCGCAAGCCCGCTCGCATAGCCGCCCGTGGCGATGCCGCCGACGTCGGCGCCTGCGGCAAAGACGCCCGGCGCGGCGCGCGCGAACCGGTCGACCGCGAGGCCGCCGAGGGTCGTCGTGATGCCCGCCACGACCTCCACGGCGACGCCGTCCGCCGAGCGGCGCACGGGCGCGCCCGCGCGCGCGGCGCCGTCGACCATCTCCCCCACCGTTCGGTCGCGGACGCGCGCCGCGAGCTCCGCGGCCGCCACCCGGTAGATCGCCCGCGCGCCACGTTGGCGGGCGAGCCACTGCACGACGTCGATCTCCGACCACGTCCGCGGCTCGTATCGCTCTCCGTCGACGCTCTCGACGACGGCGTGGTGCGCGTAGAGCTGGGCGAGCTCGACGAACTGCGTCTCGCGGATCCGTGCCGGCGGCGCGGGCATCGCCCGCCCGTACAGCTCGTCCATCCCGTTCGTCGTGCGCGCGCCGGCGGCGAGCGCGAGCCGGAGGCCGTCGCCCGCGCTCCACGGCGCTGCGCGAAGGAACAGGCCGTCCACCTCGGGCGTGATCCAGCGCCGCACGAGGTCGCGGTTCGCCTGGAAGCCGCCGGTGGCGAGGACGACCGGAGCCGCGTCGGGAACCTCTCGCAGCGGGTCGCCGAGGCGGAGCTCGCCGCCGTGCGCCGCAAGCACCTCCGTCAGCGAGCGGGTGTCGAAGCGAAGCCCGACCGTGCGCGGATTGCCCGTCGAGCGCGCCACGACCCGCGCGCCGAGACGCTCGAGCCAGGCGAGATCGTCGTCGAGCCGCTCGTGGACGAGACGCTGGAGCTCGGGCGTCCCGCCGGGACATTCGCGGCGGAAGTCCTCGAACCGCCGGTACCGCCAGACGACGCCGCTCGAGAGCAGCATCGAGCCGCCCGGTCGTTCGCCCTTCTCGTGGACGACGACGCGCGCGCCGCGCGAGGCGGCCTCGGCCGCGGCCACGAGGCCGGCCATGCCGGCACCTGCGACGACGAGATCCGGCATGGCTCAGGTCAGGGAGAAGCCGGGCTTGTGCTCGACGTACTCGAGCCGGATGCGGTCCGGGCCGACGAGGAACACCGCGCGCGTGTTCGGCGCGTCGACGACGTCGTCGATCTCGAGCCCGCGGTCGCGCGCCTCCTGCTCGACGGCGTCCGACGCCGCGACGAGGAAGGCGAGGTGATTGAGAAGCGGGCTCTCGCCCTCTCGCGCCTCGCCCTGCCGCAGCTCGACGTCGCGGTCGGCGATGCCGACATGCGCCCCGCGGCGCTCGAGACCGAGCTCGGCGAGCGCCGCAGCCGTCGCCTCGGGGTCCGGCACACGGAGGACCACGTGGTCGAGGTCGGGCAGTGACGTCTCGCTCTCGACGAGCCCGAGCGGGACGCCCGCGGGCGCGTCGACGCGCAGCTCGCCGCCGCCGTTGTCGACGGTGTGCCCGGCGGCCTCGAGCCGCTCGCGGACGTCGTCGAGCGCAGGCACGCGCAGGACGATCCGCTCCAGCACACCGCGCTCCCGTGGGCCGTCGGCCTGGAACAGGGTCACCTTCCCCTCCCGCGCGTCTCCGCCGACGAGGGTGAAGGCGTCCGTCCGCTCGATCTCGTGCATCCCGCAGCACTCCGTGAGGAGGCGGGCAACGGCGTCGCGGTCGGACGTCCAGAGCGCGACATGGTCGAGGGACGTGACGTCCACCCCACCTGTCTACCCGGCTCCGTCCGGTCACGAACATCCGGTAGAAAGGCGCGGTGGCCGACGGGCACGCCGTCGAGGTCGACCGCCTGCGCGTCGTCCGCGGCGGGCGCGAGGCGCTGGCCGGCGTCTCGCTCGACGTCCGGCGCGGGACGGTCACCGGGCTCCTCGGCCCGAGCGGGAGCGGCAAGTCGACGCTCATGCGCGCGATCGTCGGGACGCAGATCGTCGCCTCCGGGTCCGTGCTGGTCCTCGGCGAGCCCGCCGGGACGCCGTCGCTGCGGGCCAGGGTCGCGTACACGACGCAGGCCCCTGCCGTCTACGGCGACCTGACGGTGCAGGAGAACGTCGACTACTTCGCCCGGCTGGTGCGAGCACCGGCGGCGCAGGCCGGCGAGGCGATCGAGCTCGTCGGGCTCGGGGACGACGCCGGTCGCGTCGTCGGCAGCCTCTCGGGCGGACAGCGCTCGCGCGTGTCGCTCGCGACGGCGCTCGTCGGGCGGCCGGAGGTGCTCGTTCTCGACGAGCCGACGGTGGGCCTCGATCCGGTGCTGCGGCGAGACCTCTGGCAGGCATTCGCACGCCTCGCAGGCGAGGGCGTCTCGCTGCTCGTCTCGAGCCACGTGATGGACGAGGCCGAGCGCTGCGACCAGCTCCTGCTGCTCCGCGACGGACGCCTCCTGGCGCGAGGGACGCCCGGCGAGATCCTGGCGCGCACGGGCGCGGAGGGCATGGACGACGCGTTCCTGCGGCTGATCGGCCCGGGGGACGCCGCGTGAGCGTGGCTGCACCGGCGACCGCGGCGCGCGTGCTGCGCCAGCTGCGGCGCGATCCCCGCACCGTCGCGCTGCTGCTGATCGTCCCGTGCGTGCTCGTAGCCCTGCTCAAGTACCTCTTCGTCGACGAACCCGCGGTCTTCGACCGGATCGGCGGCCCGCTGCTCGGCCTCTTCCCGTTCATCGCGATGTTCGTCGTCACGTCGATCACGATGCTGCGCGAGCGCACCACCGGCACGCTCGAGCGGCTGATGACGTTGCCGCTCTCGCGCTTCGACCTCGTCGCGGGGTACGGCGTGGCATTCGCGCTCGCCGCGGCCGTCCAGGCGACGCTGGTCTCCCTCGTCGCGTTCCTCCTGCTCGGCCTCGACGTCGCGGGCCCGCCCTGGCTGATCGCGGTCCTCGCCGTGGGGAACGCCGTCCTCGGAAGCACCCTCGGCCTCTTCGCGAGCGCGTTCGCACGCACGGAGTTCCAGGCGGTCCAGTTCATGCCGGCGTTCGTGCTCCCCCAACTGCTCCTCTGTGGCCTTTTCGTCCCGCGGGAGGACATGTCGAGACTGCTCGAGCTCGTGTCGTACGCGCTGCCCCTGACGTACGCCTACGACGCCCTCGAGCGGGTCGCGCTCGAGACGTCCTACGACTGGCGGCTCGCGCTGGACATCGCCGTGATCGTCGGCGCCACGGCGCTCGCGCTCGTGCTCGGCGCGGCGACGCTGCGGCGCCGGACGCCGTGAGACGCGTCTCCGGCGCGCGGAGGTTTCCGGCTGGGCGCTCGCGGTAAGCCCGCGTCGAGGGATCGACGAGCGACCGAACGGAGGAGCGATGCACCACGAGCACGACCTGGACTACGAGCGCGAGGACGACCTGCGCCGGCGCGAGGACGACTGGGGGTACGGCGAGCGGTCGCGCTACGAGCGAACCCGGATGTCCGGCCCGCGCCAGCGCCGCGAAGGCATGCCGGGTGCCGGTGGGCCGTACGGCGGCGGCCACGAGCGCGAGCCGAGCTACGACCGGCCGTGGGAGTACGACCGTCCGCGCGGCTACGACGACCGCGGGCGCTCCTACGACCGCACGCGGAGCTACGAGGGCTACCGTCCGCAGGACCGCCCGCGGCAGTACGACCGCGACGACGCCCGCGAGGGCGAGGCTCCGAACGAGACGATGCGCCAGCCGTACGGCGAAGGCAGCTACGTCCAGTACGACCGGCTGTCGCCGGCGGTGCGCCGCGGCGGCCGGGGCGGCCGCTTCGGCGAGGGCTACGGCAGCCGCGGGGAGCAGGGCTTCGGCCAGTACAGCGGGCGCGGCCCGAAGGGCTACACGCGCTCGCCCGAGCGCATCCTCGAGGACGTTGCGGAGCGCCTGACGGAGGACCCCGACGTCGATGCGTCCGAGATCGAGGTCGGCGTGGAGGGCGACGTCGTCGTGCTCCGCGGCAAGGTGTACGACCGAGGCCAGAAGCGCGCGGCCGAGGACGTCGTCGAGACGGTGAGCGGCGTCAGGGACGTCCGCAACGAGCTCGACGTCGAGAAGGGAATGCTCCAGGAGCTGACCGACGCGGTGACGGGCCGGTCGGAGGACGAGACTCGCAAGAGCCACGCGGCTCCCCGGAAGACGCGCGTCTCCTAGGCGGGCGCAAGCGAACGGGGAGGGCGGTCGGCCGCCCTCCCCCGTTTGCATCCATCCGGGGAAGGGAACGACCCCCGGATGAGCGGCGCAGCCCGCCCACCGGACTGCATCTCGCTCGACGCCCACCGCGACCACGACCACCTCGTCGAGCGCGCAGCCCGATGGCTGCTTCTCGCTCTCCTCGCTGCACTTGCCGTCCTGGCACTCGCGAACGTCTTCGGCCAACACCACGTCGTCCTCGTCGCGCGCTCCGACGCCGCGACCCTGCGTGTCTCCGCACCCGGCGCGCTGCGCAGCGGCCTTCTCTACCAGGGCAGGTTCGAGGTCGACGCCCGCGAGCGGCTTCGCAGGCCGACGCTCGTCCTCGCACGCGGCTGGTGGGACGCGATGAGCGTCAACAGCATCGAGCCGGAGCCGACGCGCAGCTCGAGCCGCGACGGCAGCGTCTCGCTCGAGTTCGACCCCGTCGGCCCGGAGCGGACGCTCACGGTGTACGTCTACCTGCAGGTCAACCCGACGACCGCCGGCCGCCGCGACCAGAGCGTCGAGCTGCGCGACGGCGGGCGCACGATCACGTCGATCGACCGGTCGGTCAACGTCTTTCCCTGATGGACATCGTCCTCCGCGCAGCCGCCGCGTTCGTGCTCGTCTTCGTCCTCCTCAGAGTGACGGGACGGCGCGAGCTGTCGACACTCGAGCCGTTCGACCTGATCCTCCTCGTCGTGATCGGGGATCTCGTCCAGCAGGGCGTGACCCAGAGCGACATGTCGTTCACGGGGCTCGTCCTCGCGGTCGGCACCTTCACGATCCTCGCGGTCGCGACCTCGTGGCTGAGCTACCGCTTCAAGGCGATGCGCAAGGTCCTCGAGGCGGCGCCGCTCGTGGTCGTCGAGCATGGAAAGCCGGTCGAGCACACCATGCGCGCGGAGCGGCTCACGCTCGAGGAGGTCGCCGCCGCCGCCCGGAAGCAGCAGGTTGCGTCGCTCGACGACGTCGAATGGGCGATCATCGAGTCGACCGGCGAGATCAGCATCATCACCCGCAGCTGAGTCGTTCACTTGCGCCGGCCGACGCCGAGCGCGATCGCTGCGATCACGAGGATCATGATCGCCCAGATGACGAGCTCGGAGCCGCTCACCGCCCGTACCTGACCGCCCGCGCAGCGGTGCGCGGGTCGCTGCCGCGGTCGAGCAGCGACTGGCGGCGCTCGGCGTCCGTCAGAGCGCGCACGCCGAGCCAGACGGCCAGGGCGAGGAAGACGATCGTCCCCTCCGTCATCATCAGCGCCGCCGCGAGCCGCTGGTCGG
>DATBIQ010000018.1:0-6630 GCA_036556865.1 Gaiella sp. | reverse complement strand
CTTGCGCCGGCGCGCAGCGCCTCGTAGACGTACTCGTCGAGGTCGAAGGTCGTCAGGATCAGGATCCGCGGCCCGTCCTCCTTCCCGTCGAGCAGCCGCCGTGTCGCTTCGAGGCCGTCGACGTTCGGCATGCGGACGTCCATCAGGATCACGTCCGGCTGTGTCTCGCGGGCGGCGAGCACCGC
The DNA here is from genome assembly GCA_036556865.1 of Gaiella sp. Classification (GTDB taxonomy): domain Bacteria; phylum Actinomycetota; class Thermoleophilia; order Gaiellales; family Gaiellaceae; genus Gaiella. Next base: position 6,445 of record DATBIQ010000018.1, on the reverse strand, counting down.
GGTCAGGCCGTCGGCTGCCTCGCCCACCACCTCGATCTCCGGCTCGGACTCGAGGATCATGCGGAACCCGGCCCGGACGAGCGACTGGTCGTCGACGATCAGGACCCTCGTCGTCACGACCGCTCCCCCAGCGGCAGGTGCGCCTTCACGACGAAGCCGCCGTCCTCGCGCGGCCCGGACTCGATCGAGCCGCCGACCAGCGACACACGCTCACGAAGCCCGACGAGACCGTGCCCGCCGCCGTCGCCGCCCGGCTCGGAGCTCCCGTCGTTCGTAACTTCGAGCTCCAGCTCGCCACGCTTCCAGCGCACGGTCACACATGCGCGCGCCGGGCCGGCGTACTTCAACGCGTTCGTGAGCGCCTCCTGGACGACCCGGTATGCGGCGAGATCGACACCCGGAGGAAGCTCCACGGCGGTTCCCTCGACCACGAGGTCGACGGGGAGCCCGGACTCCCGCACCGTCCCGAGGAGCACGTCGAGCGACCGCATCGAGGGCTGCGGCGCGAAGTCGGGTGTCGCGCTCTGGTCTCGGAGGAGGCCGACGAGCCGGCGCATCTCGGTGAGCGCCTCCCGCCCGGTCGCCTCGATCGTCTCGAGCGCCAGACGCTCCCGCTCCTGGTCGGGGTGGAGCAGGCGCCGCACCGCACCCGCCTGCACCGTCATCACCGAGACCGAATGTGCGACGACGTCGTGGAGCTCGCGCGCGATGCGCTGGCGCTCCTCGGCGACGGCGCGCTCGGCGGCCGCCAACCGGGCGGCCTCGAGCTTGAGCTGCAGCTCGTCGTAGCCGCGGGCCTGTCGTGCCGGCGGCTCGCCCTCCAGGGGTGACAGCGGGCGGCTCGATTCCATGTCGCGGACGGTAGCCCACTCCGCGCGGGCCGGGCGTCGTCCAGAAGGACGATCCGCGCCCGTCCGCGCGGACGAGGCGGCTCAGGCGCCCGCGTAGGCGGCCAGCGCGTCGAGGACGGCGCGGAGCCGGCGCCCGTCCGCGGTGAGGCGGTACTCGACCCGCGGCGGACGGGAGTCGATCACGGTGCGCTCGAGCAACCCGGCGCTCTCGAGCTCGACGAGCCGCTGTGCCAGCGTGCGCGGCGGGATCTCGCCGACGGCCTGCTTCAGCTCGTTGAACCGGCTGGCCCCTTCGGACGAGGCCCAGAGGATCGACACCGTCCACCGCCGCTCGAGGAGGCCCGCCGCGCGGCGGACCTCCTCGGGGACGGGGCTGCACTGGCGGCAACGGGTCATGTGCCCACCGCCGGTCACGCTGCGACGCGCGGGTGCGACGACTGCGCCGGCTCGAGCGCGATGCCGAGCACCTCGTCGAGCGACATCACCGGGTGGAACGTCAGCTCCTCGCGGACGTGCTCCGGGACATCGTCGAGATCGGCGCGGTTCCGCTCCGGGATGACGACGTCGGTGAGGCCGGCCGCGTGGGCGGCGAGCACCTTCTGCTTCAGTCCGCCGATGGGCAGCACCCGGCCCTGGAGGGTCAGCTCGCCCGTCATCCCGACCGTGTGCTTCACCGGCCGGCCCGAGAGGAGCGAGGCGAGCGCGGTCGCCATCGTGATGCCCGCGCTCGGACCGTCCTTCGGGATCGCCCCGGCGGGAACGTGCACGTGGAAGCGGCGGTCGAACGCCTCCTGATCGATCTCGAGCCGCTCGGCCTGGGAGCGAACCGCGGAGAGCGCGATCTGCGCCGACTCCTTCATCACGTCGCCCAGCTGGCCCGTCAGCGTCAGACCCTCGCCGGGCGACGAGGTGGCCTCGACGAACAGCACGTCGCCACCGGTGACATTGACGGCGAGCCCCGTCGCGACGCCCGGCACGGCGGTCCGCTCCGCAGCCTCGCGGAAGAACTTCTGCCGTCCGAGGGCGTCGCGCACGGCCTCGACGTCGACCTCGACGGGCGGCTCGACGTCCTTCGTGACGATCTTCGTCGCCGTCTTGCGGAGGATCGAGCCCAGCTCGCGCTCGAGCTGGCGGACGCCCGCCTCGCGTGTGTACTCCGAGATCACGGTCTCGAGCACGTCGTCGGAGACCGAGACCTCGCTCTCCTCGAGCCCCGCGCGCTCACGCTGACGCGGCCAGAGGTACCCGCGGGCGATCGCCACCTTCTCGTCGGTGGTGTATCCGTCGAAGCGGATCACCTCCATGCGGTCGAGCAGCGGCCCGGGGATCGTCTCCGCCATGTTGGCGGTCGCGATGAAGAAGACCTGCGAGAGGTCGACCTCGACGTCGAGGTAGTGGTCGCGGAACGTGGAGTTCTGCGCCGGGTCGAGCACCTCGAGCAGGGCCGCGGACGGGTCGCCGCGCCAGTCGGCGCCGACCTTGTCGACCTCGTCGAGCAGGATCACGGGGTTCATCGTCTTCGCGTCCCGGAGCGCGCGCACCAGGCGGCCCGGGAGGGCGCCGATGTACGTGCGGCGGTGGCCGCGGATCTCGGCCTCGTCGCGGACGCCGCCGAGCGACATCCGGACGAACTCGCGATTGAGCGCCTTCGCGATCGACTCGCCGATCGACGTCTTGCCGGTGCCCGGAGGCCCGATCAGCGTGAGGATCGCGCCCGCGCGCTTGTCCGGCTCGATGCCGCGCTCCTTGCGGAGCTTCGCGACGGCGATGTACTCGACGATCCGGTCCTTGACGTCCTCCAGGCCGGCGTGGTCCGCGTCGAGGATCTCGCGCGTGCGAGCGGGATCCAGGACCTCGTCGGAGCGGACGCCCCACGGGACTGCGAGCAGCCAGTCGAGATAGCTGCGGATCATCTGGGACTCGGGCGAGCTCTCGCCCATGCGCTCGAACCGGGCGAGCTCCTTCTCGGCCTGCTCGTGCACTTCCTCCGGCATGTCCGCCTCGTCGATCTTCTTGCGGTACTCGTCGACGACGGAGGCGTCGTCCTCGCCGAGCTCCTTCCGGATCGAGTCCATCTGCTTCCGGAGCAGGAACTCGCGCTGCTGCTTCTCCATCCCGGCGTTCACGTCGTCGCGGATGCGCTGGCGGATCTGCATCAGCGAGAGCCGCTCGCGCTGGAAGCCGAGCGCGAGCTCCAGCCGCTCTGTCACGTCGACGGTCTCGAGCAGCTCGACCTTCTGCTCGAAGGTGAGGTCCGGCGAGTACCCGGACGTGTCCGCCAGCGCGCCGGGCTCGGCGATCGAGCGGACGAACGACTGGATGCGGCCGTCGTCGCCGCGGAGTTCGAGGATCTCCTCGACCACGGCGCGATACTCGGTCTCGAGGTGACGGGTCTTCTCGTCGGTCGGGACGCCGTCCTTGCGCTCCTCGATCTCGACGAGCAGGCGGCCCTGCGAGTCGGTCTCGGCCGCACCCGCGATGCCCCGGTGGAGACCCTCGATCGCGACGGCGACGGCGCCGCCCGGCAGGCGAACGCGATCGGTCACGCGCGCGACGGTGCCGACCGCTGCGTATTCCCCGTCGTGCTTGGGGACGAGCAGGACGCGGTCTTCGTCGCCGACGTCGACCGTCAGCGTGACGTTCATGTTCGGGAAGACGACGATGTCGTCGAGCGGGACGAGCAGTAGCTTGGTCACGCGAAGATTCACACTCCTCGGCGGTAGTAGATACAAAGAGTGTACCTAGTACGTTCCCTGCGCCGCAATCCTGACGTCGCTCGTACCGAACCCTCACAAAGCCTTCGCAGCGGACCGGTCGAATAGGCCTGAGGCACGTCCGCGATCCCGAACCGCCTCCCAGGGATCGCCGGGACGGGGCCGGCACGCGCACTCCGAGGGCGCACGCCGACCCAGTGCGAGGGCGCCGCTCGGCGCCCTCGCGCCTCTTTGTGCGATGCGGTGTCAGACACCGTGCGTGTCAAGGGCGATCGGTGTCGACTTCGTGCCGATGCTTGCACGGGCTAGAGCGCGGTGTTCGCGAGTTCCCGATACGCGAGCTCTTTCCCCGGCGTGCGTCGTGAGTTGCCCCTGAACCGGTGATGGCGCATGGATCCAGCGCTCCTGGGCTGTGCACCGATTGGCACGAGATCGGTACGGGTCGGCCTTGACAGAAATCGGTGTCTGACACCGTTGGGCGTTTAGCCGCGGAAGCGCCGCAGCGCGGTTTGCGCGACCCGCCCGGCGAGGACGTCCGAGCGCACGCCCGCGCCGTCGGCGCGGTAGGTCATCACGGCCGCCACGAGGATGCCGCCGCGCCAGACGACGAGCCCGGCGTCGTGCCGCGCCGCATCGATCCAGCCGGCCTTGTGGAGCACGGTCGGCACGAAGCGGCCGAGCTTGCCCGTGTCGCCCGCCCGAGCGAGGACGTAGAGGAGGTAGCGCGCCTCGGCAGGCGTGACCCCGCTCCGGCTGCGCCCGAGCGGTCCGAGCCCGCCGCTCGCGAGCCAGATCGAGCGGTGCAGCATCGCGAGGTCGACGGCAGTCGTCGCCTTGCCGACGCCCCAGTAGGGTTGCTCGAGGACGTCGAGCGGAACGCCTCGCCCCGCGACCTCGCGCGAGTCGCCGAGCTCCGTGCCGAGGATGTAGCCGCCGTACATGACAGTCCGCTCGAGGCCGATCGACCGCATGAGGTCGTCGACGACGTGACCGCCGCTGCTCGTCGAGCCTCCGAACGACGTCAGGAGCGTGTTCGCCGCCTCGTTCTCGGAGGCGTCGATGAGCCGGCGGAGCAGCCCGTCGAGCGGGCTCCCGGGAGACGGAGGGCCCTGCGTGCGCGCGAGCGCGGTGACGGCGATCGCGAGCTTGAGGGTCGATGCGGCGGGGAACGTCGCGCGCGCGTTCACGGCCGATGCGGCGCCCGTGGAGAGATTCTCGACGTAGACCGCCGACGTTCCCGCGAAACGGGCCGCGAGACGCTGCATCTCCGCCTGCAGCATCGTGTCGAGACGTGGGCCGCGAACGCGCGGGCGCGCCGCCCTCGGCAGCCCGAAGACGTGCCTCACCGTCGTCCCCGAGCGCCGACCGTTCGTGGCGACCGTCTCGACACGCATCGTCACCTCGCGCGAGGGCAGGGGAACGTCGACGACGAACCGCCGCCCGGCGAGGGGAAGGTCGCGGACGACCGCGCCGTCGACACGCACCACGACCCGTCGCATCCCGGCCGCCGCCTGCCCCTCGACGACGCCGTACGAGACCTGATACGGCGCCGGACGCTCGATCACCGGAGGCGCCGGTGGGCGGGCGGGCGGCTCGGTGGCGATCACGTGCGAACCGTAGCCTTGACCGAACCGTGCCGATCCTCGCCCATCTCGATCTCGACGCGTTCTTCGCCGCGGTCGAGGAGCTCGAGGATCCGTCCCTCCGCACGCGGCCGCTCGTCGTCGGCGGCGACCCGCGCGGGCGAGGCGTCGTCGCGACCGCCAACTACGTCGCGCGCCGCTTCGGGATCCGATCCGCAATGAGCTCCGCGGAGGCGCTCCGGCGCTGTCCCGACGTCGTGTTCCTCCGCCCGCGGCATGCGCTGTACCGCCAGTACTCCCAGGCCGTCTGGGCGGCCGTCGCCGAGGTCGTCCCCCGCGTGGAGCGGACGGGCCTCGACGAGGGATACCTCGACCTCGGCTCGGTGATCGGATCGTTCGCGCAGGCCCGGCGGATCGCCGAGGCGGTGCAGGTCGCGGTGCGCGGCTCGACCTCGCTCACCTGCTCGCTCGGCGTCTCCACCTCGAAGGTCGTGTGCAAGGTCGCCTCGGACCGGCGCAAGCCCGGCGGTATCACGGTCGTTCCGCCCGGCCGCGAGGCGCGTTTTCTCGCGCCGCTGCCGACGCGCATCCTCCCGGGGGTCGGGCCGCGTGCCGAGGAGCGGCTCGCCGCCGCGGGCGTCGCCACGATCGGCGGTCTTGCGGATCTGTCGGACGCGGAGCTCCGCGTTGTGCTGCCCGGTCAGGTCGGCCGGCTGCTGCGGGACCGTGCACGCGGCGTCGACCCGCGCGACCTCGAGCTCGACGCCGAGCGCATCTCGATCTCGACCGAGGAGACGTTCGAGCGCGACCTCACGGACCGCAGCGCGCTCCACGCCGAGCTGCGGCGCATGGCAGAGAGCGTCGCCGCGCACCTCGGACGCGACGGGCTCTCGGCGCGAACCGTGACGACGAAGCTCAGGTACGCGGACTTCTCGATCAGGTCGCGCTCGACGACGCTGCCGACGCCGATCGACGAGCCCGAGCGGATCGGGGAGCTCGCGTGCGCGCTCCTCGACCGCGGGCTCCGCGACCGACCTGGCGCGCTCCGGCTCGTCGGGGTGGGCGTGTCGGGCCTGACGGCCGTCCGCCAGCTGACCTTCGACGAGCTCTGACAAGCGCGGCCGTCACACGCGCCAGAGCGGTCGCGTGAGGCAGGTCGGGCCGCCGTCGCCCTTCCGCGAGATCTCGTCGCCGCGGTAGGTGACGACGTCCACGCCCGCGCGCTCCATGCGGCGCCGCGTCTCGTCGTTGCCCTCGAGCGCGAGCGCCTGTCGCGGGCCGAGGGCGAGCACGTTCG
>DATBIQ010000017.1:0-9471 GCA_036556865.1 Gaiella sp. | reverse complement strand
CCTGGGGCCGCAGGCTGCGGCTCGAGCCGGCCGTGGCGCGGGTGTAGGCCTCCGCGACGCTCTGCTGCGCCCGCTCGATCGCGCGCTCGACGGCCGCCTGAACGTCGCGGAGGCCGACGTCGGTCCTCCCGTCGGCGAGCGCGTTCTGCGCCGCCAGCTGCGCCAGCAGGTGCGTGTAGTGCGGCAGTCCCTGCGAGAGCATCGCGATCCGGTCGACGGTGCCGTTCGTCGTCGTCATGCCGGCGACCGCCATCCCGGAGGTGACGATCTGCGCGAGCTCCTCCCGGGTCATCCGCGGCATCTGCACCTGGACGAGCGCGCGCTCGACGGAGCGGTGCTCGCGGATCAGCTCGCCGACGCTGTCGGCGACGCCGATCAGCACGAGCGTCGACGAGACGACACGGTCGGAGAGCGCCTTGATCGTGTCGGCGAAGAGCACGCGCCCCTCCGCCTCCTGGAAGCGGTCGAACTCGTCGAAGAAGAGCGCAACCGGGCGCTGCCGGCTGGCCTGCCTGAGTGCCCCCTGGACGGTGTGCGGCGTGACACCCGACGCCAGCAGCCTCGAGAGCGGCTCCGTCGTCTCGTCGACCCGCTCGCCGAAGCCCAGCGCCTGCTTCGCGGTCGTGAGACCGATCTCTCCGAGCGCCTTTCGCCACACGCTCGAGAAGTCGTCGCTCGCGTCGCAGGTCGCCCAGGCGCAGAGCACGTCCGCCGCGCCGAGCAGCTCGGCGGCGACGAGCCCAAGCGACGTCTTGCCGACGCCCCGCTCGCCGTAGACGATCGCATGCTGACCGGGCTGCGAGACGATCGCGAACAGCTCGGCGATCTGCTCGCCGCGCCCCGCGAAGAGCTCCCGCCGATCGATCGGCGCTGCGGGGCGGAAGGCCTCGGCGACCAGCCGCACCCGGTCCAGGAAGTCGGTCTCGTCCATGCCCGCGCTGCTCACGGCGAGCCTAACGCCGGAGGCCCACCTGCGCGACCTCGGATCAGCCGTGGGTCAATGCTCGCGCGCGATCCGCCAGGCGGCCCGGACGCCGAGGCCGGGACCGCCGTGCAGGAGCCCGTGCGCGTAGACGCGCCCAGCGAAGCGGACGAGCGCGTAGATCGCGCCGAGGACGAGGATCACGGCAAGCGCGTGCTGCCAGAGCGGCACGGCGGCGAGCGCGCTCCGGGCGGGGAGCACGAGCGGCGCGGTCAGCGGGAAGACCGTGAGGAGGCTCGCGAGAGGCCCGTCGGCGTTCTCCGCCAGGACGACGTAGCCGGCGAAGTAGACGGCGACGAGCGCGTACGTGACGGGCTGCGCCGCTGTGTCGGCGTTCTGCTGGCTCGAGGCGAGCGCGCCGGCGACTGCGTACGCGACCGCGTAGAGCGCGAACCCGAGCACGAACCAGGGAATGACAAGCGCCATGTCCGCCCCGAGTGCGGCGGGCGCGTCGAAAACGCCTGCGACCAGCAGCCCAGCCGCAAGCCCGGCGACGAGCACGAGCTGCCCGAACCCGAGCGACCCGATCCCGATGACCTTTCCGGCGAGCAGATCCCGTGGTCGCACCGCTGACAGGATCACCTCGACGACACGACTGTTCTTCTCCTCCACGACGCCGTTGACGACCCACTGGCCGTAGAAGGCGAGCGACGTGAAGAGCAGGAGCGAGCCCGCGGCCGCGACGAGAACGGCGGCATCGCCCGGCTCGTCGTCGGGTGGATGAAGCGTTGCCGTGGTCAGTTCCGGCGCGGGCGGAAGCTCGTTGCGGACCGCGCGGACCGCCGAGTCGGCGACCGCGGCAGCCTTCGGGTCCACGCTCTTCCGGAAGACGAGCCGGTCGGTGGCCAGCAGCAGCAGCGCGTCGACCTCGCCGTCCTCGAGGAGCCGACGTCCGGCAGAGGCCGAGTCGACCGTGCGCAGCCGCACCTGAGCGTCGTCGAACGGCTGTGCCGCGCGTCGGAGAGCCGTCGCGAGGCCCTCCGGCACCGGCTTGGTCACGGCGACGCGGTACGTCTTCTGCGGATCCATGACCTGCCCGAGCAGTGCCGAGCCGGCGACGAGCGCGAGGATGAAGACGGTCGAGGCGATGAATGCCTTGCTGCGCAGGCGCTCACGGATCTCGCGCCCGGCGACGAGGGCGATCGAGCGTCGGCCGCTCATTTCTCGACCAGCTCCAGGAAGAGCTCCGCGAGGGACGGCGGCCCGTAGCTGAACTCGACCACCGACGCGGTCCTCTCGGCAGCGGCGAGCACGTTCTGCGGGTCGACGTCGCGGTCGACCAGCAGCCGCACATCGCCGTTGGCGCGCTCCACCAGCTCGACGCCCTGGACGTCCGGCAGCCACTCCGGCGGCGCGCCGTCCAGCTGCAGCTCGATCCGCCGCCGCTCGGACGCCCGTCTCAGGGCCTCGAGATCTCCCTTCGCCACGATCCGGCCGTGGTCGATGATCGCGACCTCTTCGCAGATGTCCTCGACCAGATCGAGCTGGTGGCTCGAGAAGAGGACCGCGGCGCCGCGTTGCGCCTCCTTCCGAAGCACGTCCGCGAGCGTCACGACCGCGACGGGGTCGAGCCCGGCGAACGGCTCGTCGAGGACGAGGAGCTCCGGCCCGTGCACCAGCGCGGCCGCCAGCTGGGCCCGCTGCTGGTTGCCGTGCGAGAGCTCTTCGACTTTCCCGTCCGTCCGGTCGGCGAGGCCGAGCCGCCCAAGCCAGGCGGACGCAGCGGCACGCGCGGCGCCCGCATCCAGCCCGTGCAGGCGACCGAGATACGCGAGCTGGTCACCCACGCGCATGCGGGGGTAGAGGCCGCGCTCCTCCGGCATGTAGCCGAATCGCAGCCGCTCGGTCGGTCCGATATGTCGCCCGTCCCATGCGACGCCGCCGGCGTCGAGCTCGACGAGCCCGAAGATCGCCCGCATGGCGGTCGTCTTCCCCGCGCCGTTCGGCCCCAGGAAGCCGAGCATGCGTCCGCGCTCGACCGTGAACGAGCATCCGGCGAGCGCCTCCACCGGGCCGAAGCGCTTGCTCATGGCGTCGAGCGTCAGCATCGCCACATCACGTCCAGTCCGCGGTGCGACCACGAATCGCTCATCGAGGACGCCGCCGGCCAGCAACCGCACTGCCCGCGCGGCAGCCCACCGCGTCATTTCGAGGATCCCGCCCCCGTGGCGTCGACACATCGGGGACTGCACCGATTCCGCTTGCGGTCAGATCCGGAGGATCCACTGCATCGATTGCGTCAGCGGGTGACGCGTCTTAGGCTCCGCCGATGGCCTCCGTCCTCGCTCTCTGCGCGGCGTTCCTGTTCGCGCTCGCGGCGGCGCTGCAACAGAAGGGCGCGCTCGGGCTGCCCGAGATCTCGCTTCGCCGTCCGTCCTCGCTCGCGAGGCTCGCGGGCCAGCGCATGTGGCTGCTCGGCACGGCCGCGCTGCTCACGGGCTACGTGCTGCAGGCCGCTGCGCTGGACCGGGGCCGGCTGGCGATCATCCAGCCGCTGCTCGTGATGACGGTCGTCTTCGCGCTGCCGCTCGGGTATTTCCTGACGAAGCAACGCGTCGGGCCGCGCGAGCTCGTCGGAGCCGCCGTGATCGTCGTCGGGCTCGCCCTCTTCGCCGTCTTCGGGAATCCGGCCGGAGGAAGCGAGAACGCGCCGGGTGACGAATGGGCGGTTGCGATCGCGATCATCGCCGCGGTGTGCGTCGCCCTGCTCGCGGTCGGCGGGCGGGGAGGGCTCTCGATGAAGGCGGCCGTCTACGGGACCGTGGCCGGAATCCTCTTCGGGCTCTCGGCCGCGTTGACGAAGCCGACGCTCGAGTTCCTGCACGCCGGGATCGACGAGCTGCTCGCCAACTGGGAGCCGTATGCGCTCGCGATCGCCGGGGTGCTCGGATTCGTCCTCCAGCAGGTGTCGCTCGGAACGGGACGCCTCGCACCTTCCGTCGCGACCGTGTCGGTCGCCAACCCCGTCGTGGGGATCCTCCTCGGCGTCGCGCTCTTCGACGAGCGGCTCGGCCGGCCCGCGTGGCACGTCGTGCTCGCCCTCGTCGGCCTGGGGCTCGCGCTCGTCGGGGCGGTCGTCATCTCGATCGCGCGCGAGACCGGCGAGGCACGCGATCACCCGACGGAGCCGCTTCCCGACGCGGCTGCCGCGTAGCGGCGCGATTGGCGATCTGGGATACTTGGCGCTTGTCCGGCCCGATCGTCGCCGCCTGATGAACGCCGCGTCGCCGCGTCCGCGCGTCGTCGTCCTCGGCGGAGGGTTCGGCGGCCTCGGGGCTGCGCTCGAGCTCGGGGACTCGGACGTCGACGTGGTCCTGCTCGACCGGCACGACTACCACACCTTCCAACCGCTCCTCTACCAGCTCGCGACGGGTCTGCTCGAGCCGAGCGCGGTGGGTCATTCGCTCCGTGATCTCGTCCACGACCAGGACAACGTCACGATCCACAAGACGTCGGTGACCGGGGTCGACCTCGAGGCGCGCACCGTCGCGCTCGCCGAGATGGAGCCGCTCGCCTACGACTACCTCGTGGTCGCGCTCGGCGCCGAGGTGACGTTCTTCGGGACGCCCGGCGCGGCGGAGCACGCATTTCCGATGTACACGCTGGAGGACGCGATCCGCCTCAAGGAGCACGTGCTCGGGCGCTGGGAGGCCGCCGACAAGGATCCCAGCCTGCTCGGCGACGGCGCGCTCGATGTGGTCGTCGTCGGCGGCGGCCCCACCGGCGTCGAGAGCGCCGGCGCGATCGCGGAGCTCTACCGCGGCGACTTCGCGAAGGACTACCCGGGCATCTCGCAGGAGAGTGCCCGGGTCGTGCTCGTCGAGGCCGGCCCGGAGATCTTCGCGATGTTCAAGCCGAATCTCCGCGCCTATGCCCGTGAGGCGCTCGAGAAGCGCGGTGTCGAGGTCGTCACCGGGGAGGCCGTCGCCTCCGTCTCGCCCACGCGCGTCACCTTGAAGTCCGGCGAGGAGCTTCGCGCCCACACGCTCGTCTGGGGCGCAGGGCTGCAGGGCAACCAGCTCGTCCAGTCACTCGGGCTCGAGCTGGAGCGCGGCAACCGGATCGGCGTCGAAGCCGACCTGACGGTTCCAGGCCACCCGGAGGTCTACGCCGTCGGCGACATCGCTGCGATCACCGATCCGAAGACCGAGCACGTCCTGCCGCAGCTCGGCTCGGTCGCGCTCCAGTCCGGCGAGCACGTCGGCAAGGCGATCGCGCGGCGGGTGCGCGGGAAGGAGCCGAAGCCGTTCAAGTACCGCGACAAGGGAACCATGGCGACCATCGGGCGCGGCGCCGCGGTCGTGCAGATGCTCGGCGGGCGGACGATCAAGGGATTCAAGGCACAGGTCGCGTGGGGCACGGTGCATCTCGCGCTCCTGCCGACCAACGAGGACCGGGCGAAGGCGATCGTCGACTGGGCCGGCGCGGGCCTGACGCACCAGCGCACCGGGCGGATCACGGTCGGCGGCGGGTCGTAGGAGGAGCGGCGATGAGCGACATCACGCCAGCGTTCTTCGCGGTCGGCAGGCTCGGGCACAATCCGATGCTCGCGAACGTCACGGCCACCGTGCGGTTCGACCTCGAGCACGAGGGCAAGACGGATCGCTGGTTCGTCGTCATCGACAAGGGCGACGTCTCGGTCTCCCGCAGGAACGTCCGCGCCGATTGCGTGCTCCGCGCCGAACGCTCGCTGGTCGAAGGGGTCGTGAGCGGGCGCGTGAACGCCATGGCGGCGCTCCTGCGCGGCGACCTCGTCGCCGAGGGCGACCCCCAGCTCCTCGTCCTCCTCCAGCGGCTCTTCCCCGTTGCACCGCGCGACGACGACCGGCGGCCGCGTCCCGCGGCGGCGACGGCCTCGTGAGCGGCGAGCTCGTCAAGATCCTCGACGGCAACACGTTCGTCGTCAGCGACGCCCGCGGTGACATCGAGGCGTCGCGCAGCGATCCGACCGGGTTGTTCGCGTTCGACACCCGCTTCCTCTCCCGCTGGGTCCTGACGGTGAACGGGGAGCGGCTCAATCCGCTGTCGGTCGACGACGTGCAGTACTTCGAGGCACGCTTCTTCCTCGTGCCGGGCACCGGGACGGTCTACATCGACGCGAAGCTCTCCGTGATCCGTGAGCGCGCTGTGGGAGACGGCTTCCACGAGGAGCTGACCATCCTCAACCACCAGAACGAGCCCGTCCGTCTCGACCTACGTGTGGATGCCGGGTGCGACTTCGCCGACCTCTTCGAGGTGAAGGACGCGCTCGAGAAGAAGGGCACCTACACGACTCGCGTCGACCGGCGTCGCCTCACCCTCGGCTACGAACGGGAGCGGTTCAGGCGTCAGACGGTGATCTCCGCATCCGCCCGGGCGGACGTCGACGAGCAGGGCCTGTCGTTCACCGTCCAGATCGGCCCACACGGCAGCTGGACGACGGATCTCGACGTCGTGGTCGCGACTGCAGGAGCGGCCGGGGTCCACGTGCGGCCGAAGTACGCGCGCGGCCTCAAGCGCGCGCGACCCTCGATGAGCCTCGACCTCGAGCGGTGGCTGGCAGAGGCGCCGCGCCTCGCCTGCGACCGGGACGGGCTCCGCACGACGTACCGACGGAGCCTGGTCGATCTGGCCGCCCTGCGCTTCGCACCGCCGATCTCGGGCGGCCACAGCCTGCCCGCGGCCGGGCTGCCGTGGTTCATGACCATGTTCGGTCGGGACAGCATCTTCACGAGCCTCCAGGCCCTGCCGTTCACCCCCGAGCTCGCGGCGACGACGCTGCGCGCGCTCGGGAGCTGGCAGGGCTCCCGTGTCGACGACTTCCGCGACGAGGACCCCGGGAGAATCCTCCACGAGCTCCGCTACGGCGAGATGACGGCGTTCGAGGAGCGTCCGCACTCGCCGTACTACGGGTGCGCCGACGCCACGCCCCTCTACGTCGTCCTGCTCGACGAGTACGAGCGCTGGACAGGAGACCGGCGGCTCGTACGCGACCTCGAGCGCGAGGCGCGGGCGGCACTCCACTGGATCGACGCGTACGCCGACCTGATGGGCAACGGGTACGTCTGGTACCAGCGCCGCAACGAGGAGTCGGGCCTCGAGAACCAGTGCTGGAAGGACTCGTGGGACTCGATCTCCTACCGGGACGGCCGGCTGCCGGGATTCCCCCGCGCGACCTGCGAGCTGCAGGGCTACGCATACGACGCGAAGATGCGCGGCGCCCGGCTCGCGCGCCTCGTCTGGAAAGACGACGAATTCGCCGATCGGCTCGAGAAGCAGGCGGCGGAGCTCAAGCGCCGCTTCAACCGCGACTTCTGGGTCGAGGACGGCGAGTACTTCGCCCTCGCCCTCGACACGGATGGCGGGCAGGTCGACGCCCTCACCTCGAACAACGGCCATTTGCTCTGGAGCGGCATCGTCGACAGGGCGAAGGCCAAGGCCGTGGTGGGGCACCTCATGGGGCCGCGTCTCTACTCGGGCTGGGGCGTCCGGACGCTCGCCGAAGGGGAGGGGCGCTACAACCCGATCGGCTACCACGTCGGCACCGTCTGGCCCTTCGACAACTCGTTCATCGCCTGGGGCCTGCGGCGGTACGGCTTCAAGCAGGAGGCTGCGCAGATCGCCGACGGCATCCTCGACGCAGCGGAGCGGTTCGAGGGACGCCTGCCGGAGGCCTTCGGCGGCTACGAGCGGAGCGTGACGAAGTACCCCGTGCAGTACCCCACGGCGTGCAGCCCTCAGGCCTGGTCGACCGGCACGCCGCTCCTGCTCCTGCGGACGATGCTCGGCCTCGAGCCGCTCGGCGACCACCTGATCGTCGATCCCGCCCTTCCGAGAGGGATCGGCCGGCTCGAGCTGCTCGACATCCCGGGAAGATGGGGCCGGGTCGACGCGTTTGCACGGGGACGCGTAGACGTCGAGACCCCTCGGAGAGTGCCCCGACCGGCCCCGCCTCGCCGCGCACGACGCGCGGCGTCCTGACCCCGTATGGCCACAGGGAGGAGAACCAGATGACGACGAGCGAGACGGTGCCGGCCCCGATCGTGGCGACGGAGCGCGACCCCGGCACGCAGCGACCCGCGGACGTCTTCGTCGTGTTCGGGATCACGGGCGACCTCGCCAGGGTGATGACCTTCCGCTCGCTGTACCGCCTCGAGCGACGGGGCCTGCTCGACTGCCCGATCGTGGGCGTCGCCGTCGACGACTGGTCGCTCGACCAGCTCGTGCAGCGTGCCCGCGACTCCATCGTGGGCACCGGAGAGCAGCTCGACGAGGCGGTGTTCGACCGCCTGGCGGAGCGCCTCGCGTACGTGCAGGGCGATTTCGGGGACGCGGCCGCCTACGAGCGGGTGGCCGATGCGATCTCGGGCGCCACGGCACCCGTCTTCTACCTCGAGATCCCACCCTTCCTCTTCGGCCGGGTCGTGCAGGGCCTCGCCGAGGCGGGCCTCACGAAGGACGCGCGGATAGTCGTCGAGAAGCCGTTCGGCCACGACCTCGAGTCCGCGCGCGAGCTCGCCGACGAGCTGCACCGGTACGTCGACGAGTCGCAGCTCTTCCGGATCGACCACTACCTCGGGAAGATGGGCGTCGAGGAGATCCTCTTCCTCCGGTTCGCGAACAGGATGTTCGAGCCGGTCTGGAACCGGGACCACGTCGAGTGCGTCCAGATCACGATGGCCGAGGACTTCGGCGTCGACGATCGCGGGCACTTCTACGATCCCGTCGGCGCGCTGCGCGACGTCGTCGTGAACCACCTGATGCAGGTCGTCGCGGCCACGGCGATGGAGGCGCCCTCACGCGGTGACACGGGGACGATCAAGGACGCGCAGGTCGCGCTCTTCCGTGCCGTGGTCGAGGCCGATCCGGCGCACTACGTGCGCGGGCAGTACGACGGCTATCTCGGCATCGACGGCGTCGCGGCCGACTCGACGACGGAGACCTACGCCGCGCTGCGGCTCGAGATCGAGAACTGGCGCTGGTCGGGCGTGCCGTTCTTCATCCGGACGGGCAAGCGCCTGCCGGTGACGCAGACCGAGGTTCGCGTCGTCTTCAAGCACCCGCCGCGGCTCGGGTTCGGCCTCGCCGCTCCCGAGCCGAACCAGATGGTCGTCAGGCTCGACCCGTCGACCGGGATCAGGGCGATCCTCGCAGCCCGCCGCGCCGACACGAAGGGCGTGGGTCGAATCGACCTCGACATGGAGTTCGCCGAGGAGGGGGGCGAGGGGCCGACCCCGTACGAGGTCCTCCTCCACGCAGCGATGCTGGGCGACACAACCCGCTTCACGCGGCAGGACGGCGTCGAGGAGACCTGGCGCGTGATGCAGCCGCTGCTGGACGCACCACCGCCCGTGCACGCCTACGAGCCGGGCTCGTGGGGGCCGAAGGCAGCGGAGGACCTGGTCGCCGGCTTCGGCCGCTGGCACGGACCGTGGATCGAGTCATGACCGACGTCGACACACGCACCGACGCCGGAGCACGACGCAGCGGAGCGCGACAGAGCGCGGCCG
>DATBIQ010000016.1:0-25632 GCA_036556865.1 Gaiella sp. | reverse complement strand
AGCCCGAGGGGGCGCGTGAGAAGATCGTCGACGGCATGCTGGCGAAGCGTTTCTTCGCGGCCTCTCCCGGCGGCGCCCTGCTCGAGCAGCCGTGGATCCACGACGCCTCGAAGACGGTCGGCGTCGCGCTCGAGGAGGGCGGCGCGAGGCTCGTGGCGTTCGCGCGGGTCTCGGTCGCCGGCTCGTGAGCACGAGGTCCGAGGAGGTCGCGGAGCACCCAGCGCGGGTCGCTCCGGCGTTTCACCGGGCCCTGCTCAAGCTCTCGGGCGAGAGCCTGATGGGCGCCCGCGAGTACGGCGTCGACCCGAAGACCGTGAGCTCGATCGCCCGTGAGGTGCTGGCGGTGCAGGCGGCCGGCACCGAGATCGCGGTCGTCGTCGGCGGCGGGAACTTCTACCGTGGGATGAGCGCCGCGGCGGAGGGGATGGACCGGGCCACCGCCGACTACGCCGGCATGCTCGCCACGCTCCTGAACGCGCTCGCGCTCCAGGACGCCCTCGAGCGGCTCGGCGCCCAGACGCGCGTCCAGTCCGCCGTGACGGTCTCCGAGGTCGCGGAGCCGTACATCCGCCGTCGCGCGATCCGCCACCTCGAGAAGGGGCGCATCGTGATCTTCGCCGCAGGCACCGGGAACCCGTTCTTCACCACCGATACCGCGGCGGCGCTCCGCGCGCTCGAGATCGGCGCCGAGGCGATCCTGATGGCGAAGAACGGCGTCGCGGGCGTCTTCGACGGCGACCCGCGCAAGGAGCCCGCGGCGCGGTTCCTGCCGGAGCTGACGCACCTCGAGGCGATCGAGCGCGGGCTCAAGGTGATGGACACGACGGCGCTGTCGCTCTGCATGGACAACAGCGTTCCGATCCACGTGTTCGAGTTGGCGGAGGGCAACATCGTGCGGGTCGCCTCGGGCGAGCGGCTCGGCACGGTCGTCGCAACGCCTGCCGACGGGTCGTAGGCTGCGTTCGACAATCGGCGGACGAGGAGGTGTCCAGGTGACGGCGATCGAGGACTTCCTGGCGGACTGCGAGCGGCGCATGGACGCGGCGATCGAGCACACGAGAACCGAGTTCAACAGCGTCCGCACGGGACGTGCCTCGACCGCGCTGCTCGATCGGATCTCGATCGACTACTACGGCCAGCCGACACCGCTCTCGAACATGGCGACGATCAGCGCGCCCGAGGCGCGGCTCCTGTCGGTGCAGCCGTACGACCCGACCCAGATCAAGGCGATCGAGAAGGCGATCATGGAGTCCGACCTCGGCCTCCAGCCCTCGAACGACGGGAAGCTCATCCGCCTGCCCATCCCCGCCCTGACCGAGGAGCGGCGCAAGGAGCTCGTCAAGGTCGTGCGGCGCTCCGCCGAGGACGGCAAGGTCGCGATCCGCAACGTCCGCCGCGACGTGATGCGCCATCTGGAGGAGCTCGTCCGGAGCGGCGACGTCGGCGACGACGAGGAGCGCCGTGCCGAGGCGCAGGTGCAGAAGCTCACCGACGACCACGTCAAGCGCCTCGACGAGCTCCTGAAGCACAAGGAAGCGGAGATCATGGAGGTTTGACGCCTCGGCGCCAGACCTCCAACTGAGCGTGGCCGGGAACGTGTCGGCTCCGGGTGACCAGTCGCGCGAGGCGCGGGTGGTGGCGATCATCATGGACGGCAACGGCCGCTGGGCCGAGGCGCACGGCGTCAGCGTCGCCGAGGGCCACCGCGCGGGCGCGCGCGCGCTGCGACGCGTCGTAGAGGCCGCGATCGACCTCGGGATCGAGACGCTCGCGGTGTACGCCTTCTCGACGGAGAACTGGACGCGGCCGACGGACGAGGTCGCGGATCTCATGGTGTTGCTCTCGGAGACGATCGACGAGGAGCTGCCGGATCTCGCGAAGCAGGGCGTGCGGACACGATTCCTCGGTCGTCGCGACCGGATCGAGGCGTGGCTCGAGCAGAAGATGCGCGTGCTCGAGGAGCGGACCGCGCACCTCGACACGCTCAACCTCTGGATCGCGTTCGACTACGGCGGTCGCGGCGAGCTCGTCGAGGCGGCGCGGCGTCTGATCGAGGACGGCGTGCGGGCAGAGGACGTCGACGAGGCGGCGTTCGCGGCGCGTCTCTACGCGCCGGAGCTTGCAGAGATCGATCTGCTCGTCCGCGCGTCCGGAGAGCTGCGCATCTCGAACTTCCTCCTCTGGGAGACGGCGTACGCCGAGCTCGTCTTCACCGACACGCTCTGGCCCGACTTCGACGCGACGGAGCTCGCGCGGGCGGTGGACGCGTACCGCGCACGGCAGCGCCGCTTCGGGGCGCGCGCCCTCCGGTGAGTCCCTTTCTCTCGCGGATCGTCGTGGCGGCGGTGCTGTTGCCGCTCGTCCTCGGCGTCGTCTGGCTCGGCGGCTGGTGGCTCTTCGCTCTCGCGGCCGTCGGGGGGCTGCTCGCCCTGCACGAGCTGTGCGGGATCGCCCGCGCGCTGCGACCGATCGTGCTCGGCGGCTACGTCGGGGTCGTGCTCGCGTTGCTCGGCGCGCAGCTCGGCGGACCCACGTGGCTGCTCGCGGGGATCCTCGCGACGCTCCCGGCGGCACTGCTCGTCTTCTTCGTCTCGAGCGCCCGGCAGCATGCGGTCGCCGGGTTCGCGGTCACCCTGCTCGGCGTGACGTGGATCGGGGGCGGGCTCGCCCTCCTGCTGCTCCTCCGCGACATCCCCGAGCACGGGAGGCTGCTGATCTTCACGACGCTGCTGGCCGTGTTCGCCGACGACACGGCGGCGTTCTTCGTCGGACGCGCGATCGGGCGGCACCGCCTGGCGCCCGCGATCTCGCCCGGGAAGTCGTGGGAGGGGTTCGTCGCGGGCACCGTCGCAGCCGTCCTCGTGGCGTTCTTCGCGCTGTACGAGCAGGACGTCGTCACGACGGGCGAGTCGCTCGTGCTCGGCCTCGCGATCGCGCTCGCCGCCACCATGGGCGACCTGTTCGAGTCGGCCGTCAAGCGCGATCTCGACGTGAAGGACTCCGGGACGTTGCTCGCGGGCCACGGCGGTGTGCTCGACCGGATCGACTCCCTGGTCTGGGCCGGCCCCGCGGCCTACGTGACGCTGCTCGCGCTCGGCTAACCGCCGCTTCATGCACGCTCAGGCATCCTTCGCGGAGTGAGACGCGTCGCTCTGCTCGGGGCCACGGGCTCGATCGGCCGGCAGGCCCTCGAGGTCGTCGCCGCGCACCCGGAGCTCGAGCTCTGCGCGCTCCAGGCGGGGTCGACGCCGCTCGACGCGCTCGCCGCGGAGCACGGCGTCGAGCACGTGCAGGTCGGGGGCGACCCGCTCGAGCTCCTGGAGCGGAGCGAGCCCGATGTCGTCCTCAACGCGGTCGTCGGGTTCGCCGGCGTCCGAGCGACGCTCTGGGCCCTCGAGCGCGGGGTGACGCTGGCGCTCGCCAACAAGGAGAGCCTCGTCGCGGCCGGTGAGCTCGCCCTCGCGGCGCAGTCGCGGGGCGGCGGGCTCCTGCTCCCGGTCGACAGCGAGCACTCGGCGCTCCACCAGTGTCTCGAGGGACGTGACCCCGACACCGTGTCGGGGCTCGTCTTGACGGCGTCGGGCGGGCCGTTCCGGGGCCGCGACCGCTCGCAACTCGCGTCGGTGACCGCCGAGGAGGCGCTCGCGCACCCCACGTGGAGCATGGGACCGAAGATCACGGTGGACTCGGCGACGCTCGCCAACAAGGGCCTCGAGCTGATCGAGGCGCACTGGCTGTTCGGCGTCCCCTACGCGGCGATCGAGGTCGTCGTCCACCCGACGTCGGTCGTCCACTCGCTCGTTCGGCTCCGGGACGGCGCGCTCCTGGCGCACCTCGGACTTCCGGACATGCGTGTGCCGATCTCCTACGCGCTGACGTACCCCGAGCGCGCGCCGACGCCGGTCGAGCCGCTCGACCTCGTCGGCCTGTCGCTCGACTTCGAGGCCGTCGACACGGACGCGTTCCCGCTGCTCGACCTCGCACGCGAGGCCGGCGTGCGGGGTGGGACGGCGCCGTGTGCCTACAACGCAGCCAACGAGGTCGCCGTCGAGGCGTTCCTCGACGGCCGAATCGCGTTCCTCGACGTCGCCGAGGTGGTCGAGGAGACGCTCGCGCGGATCGACGGCAGCCCGGCCCGCGACCTCGCCGACCTGATCGCGGCCGACGAGGAGGCACGCCGTCTCGCGGCGAAGGGGCTGCAACCCGCATGACCATCTTCGTCGCGATCGTCGGTCTCGGCGTCCTGATCCTCGTCCACGAGCTCGGGCACTTCGCCGTGTCGCTCTCCCTCGGCATGCGGCCGCGCCGCTTCTACGTCGGATTTCCACCGGCGGTCTGGAAGACGACCCGAAACGGGATCGAGTACGGCGTCGGTGCGATCCCGCTCGGCGGCTTCGTGAAGATCCCCGGGATGCACCGCCCGTCGCCGGCCGACGTCGACATGGGGCTCGGGCGTGCACTCGCCGACGCACCCGCGCTGGAGGGTGCCGCCAGCCGCCTCCGAGGCGCGCTCGCCGACGGCGACCACGACGCGGCGCGCGACTCGCTGCGGGTCATCCGCGAGCTCGCCGACGAGCGGGACCTGCCGCCGCACACGGCCGCGGCCGTGCGGAAGGGGCTCGACGACCTCGACGATGCCCTCGGGCCGAACGCGTACTGGCGCGCGCCCACCTGGAAGCGTGTGGCCGCCATCGCTGCGGGGCCGGCCGCGAACGTCGTGCTCGCGCTGCTCCTCTTCACCGGGCTCTTCATGACGTCGGCGGGCAAGGCGACCACGCAGGTCGAGGCCGTGTCGTCCGGCACGCCGGCCGCCGCCGCGGGCCTCCGGCCCGGTGACCGGATCGTCTCGATCGACGGCGCCCCGGTCGAGCCGGAGGACATCTCCCGCCTCATCTCGGGGTCCGATGGGCAGAAGCTGACCGTCGTGGTCGTCCGCAACGGGCAGCGTGTCAGCCTGCCGCCGACCTCCGCCCGTCAGATCGACGGGACGTACCGGCTCGGGTTCATCCTCTCGGGGCAGGGGCTGCCCGCGAACCAGGCGCTCGGCGAGTCGCTCGGCCTGAGCTGGCGCGTGACGCGTGACATCGGCGCCTCGCTGGGTCGTCTCGTGACCGGGGACGGGCGGGATCAGATCTCGAGCCCGGTCGGCATCGTCCAGGGCTCCTCGGATGCGGCCAAGCAGGGAACCGAGAACTTCCTCTTCGTCCTCGGGCTGATCTCGCTCTCGATCGCCCTGCTCAACCTCCTCCCGCTGCTGCCGCTCGACGGCGGCCACATCGTCTTCGCCGTCGCCGAGGGCGTCCGCGGGCGCGCGGTCAGGCGAGAGGTCTACGAGCGCGTCTCGGTGGTGGGGATCGGGCTCGTGCTGCTGCTCTTCGTGATCGGCCTCTCGAACGACATCGGCCGGCTCTCCTAGGCGAACGCATCCGCGAGCGTGAGCGCTGCTTCGAGACGGCGGCGGTACTCCGCCCGGGGCACCTCGATCGCGCCGAGACGCTCGAGGTGCGGCGTCTGCCACTGGACGTCGAGCAGCCGGCGGTCGGCGTCTCCGGCGGCGCGCAGACGCCGGACGAGGGCCACGAACGCCGCCTTGGAGGCGTCCGTCCGCGCGTGGTACATCGACTCGGCCGCGAACAGCCCGCCGATCGAGACGCCGTAGAGGCCGCCCGCGAGACCATCGGCGTCCCACGCCTCGACCGTGTGCGCCCAGCCGAGGTCGTGGAGGCGGCCGTAGGCGCTGATGACCGAGTCGTCGATCCAGCTCGTCGGCTCGCCCGGCCTCGCGCACGCGGTCACGACCTCTGCGAACGAGGTGTCGATCCGGATCTCGTAGCGCCGCGCCGCCCGCTGGAGCGACCGTGACGGCCTGAAGGAGGCGAGGGGGACGACCGCCCGCCGTGCGGGCGAGAACCACCCGAGCCCGTCCCGCAGCGGCATGGGGAAGAGGCCGAGCCGGTAGGCCGCCACGAGCGTCCCGGGCTCGAGATCGGCTCCGACCGCCCAGAGGTCGCCCGGGGCGTCGTCGGGCGGCGGCTCGAGCCGCCACGGTGTGGGGGGAGGCTCGACCGGGGCCACGCCGGGCATCGTGCCCTGAACGGCGCCGTCACCGCCGCTACCCTGACCGGCGATGGCGAGCCCGCACCAGATCAGGGTCGGCGGCGTGCCGATCGGCGGCGGCGCGCCCGTCGTCGTCCAGTCGATGACCCTCACGAAGACGCACGACGTCGAGGCGACGACGGCGCAGATCGCGGCCCTCGCGTCGGCCGGCTGCGAGATCGTGCGCGTCGCGGTTCCGAAGCGCGAGGACGCGAAGGCGCTGCCGCTCATCGTGCGGCTCTCTCCGATCCCCGTGATCGCCGACATCCACTTCAACGCCTCGCTCGCGCTCGAGGCGATCGACGCCGGTGTGCACGCGGTCCGCATCAACCCCGGGAACATCGGCGGGCCGGACAAGACGGAGCAGGTCGTGAGGGCCGCGAAGCGCGCCGGGATCCCGATGCGCATCGGCGCGAACGCCGGCTCGCTGCCGAAGCACCTGGAAGCGCTCGCTCGCGAGGACACCGCCGAGGCGCTCGTCGTCGAGGCGCTCGAGCAGGTCGAGATCCTCGAGCGGCTGGACTTCCGCGACTTCAAGATCTCGGTCAAGGCATCGCACGTGCCGACGATGATCCGCGCCTACCGGATGCTCGCGGACCGTGTCCCGTATCCGCTCCACCTCGGCGTGACCGAGGCGGGGACGCCGTTCGCGGGCTCGATCAAGAGCGCCGTCGGGATGGGCTCGCTGCTGATGGACGGGATCGGGGACACGCTCCGTGTCTCGCTGACCGCCGACCCCGTGAAGGAGGTCGAGGTCGGGTGGGAGATCCTCAAGGCGCTCGGGCTGCGGGAGCGCGGCCCGGTGATGATCGCCTGTCCCTCGTGCGGACGCGACAACGTCGGCGTCGAGAGCCTCGCGGTCGTCGTCGAGGAGCGCCTCCGCGCGTACCCGCAGGCGTTCGAGGTCGCGGTGATGGGCTGCGCCGTCAACGGGCCGGGCGAGGCCGGTGACGCGGACTTCGGGATCGCCGGAGGCCGGGACGTCGGCTTCGTCTACGCGCACGGCCGCGTCCTCAAAAAGGTCGAGTCGGCCGTCCTGATCGACGAGCTGTTCCACGAGATCGACCGCTGGATCGAGGCCGGCATGCCGCGGCCGAAGCGACTCAAGCTCGCGAAGCCCGCCGCGCTCGCGATGGCCGAGGCGAGCCTCATCCCCCTGGGGTCTGTCCCCCAAGGGGACTGACCCCGTGGCGCCCTCGTGCGGCCGACGGGTCCCGTTCAGATTCCTTCCGTAGCGGCCGATACCGTCTGAGCATGTTGCGGCGCATCGCACCGGTCGTCCTACTGCTCGCGCTGGCCGGCGTCCTGCTCACGGGGTGCGCAGGCGCGAAATCCGGTGAGACCGGCCAGGTCCCCGAGTCCGCCTCGCTCGCGCCCGCCGATGCGCTGGCGTACGTGACGGCGCTCACCGACGAGCGCTCCGACCAGTGGAAGACCGCGGCGAGCCTGCTCGGTCGCATCCCCGGGCTCCAGGAGGGCCTCTCGGGCGTCGCTTCGGAGTCACTCGGCAAGGAGGGAGTCGACTGGACGAACGACGTCCGGCCCGCGCTCGGCCCCGAGCTCGTCGTCGTCGCGACCGCCGACCGGGAGCCGATCTTCCTCGTCCGACCGGGAAGTCAGGCGAAGCTGGACGCACTGCTCGCCAAGGGCGACACCACGTACGTCCGAGGAACCGTCGAGGGGTGGGAGGCGCTCGCCCGGAGCCAGGCGGCGCTCGACGGCTACCGCTCGGCGCTCCGCGCCGGAACCCTCGACGGCGTCACCGGCTTCCGTCAGGGCTTCGAGGCACTGCCCTCGCAGTCGCTCGTCCGCGCATGGGTCGACCTGTCGCAGTTCTCGAAGGAGCTGGGCGCCGTCTCCGGGGAGGCACAGGGCGTCGACCTCGGCCTCGACTGGCTCTCCGCTGCGGTCACCGCGAAGGAGGACGGCGTGCTCCTCACGCTCGGCATGCGTACGCCGGGCGACGGCGACACCCGCTACGAGCCGGTGCTCTTCGGCCGCATCCCCGCCGACGCGGTGGCGGCGGTGTCCTTCGGCGGCACCCAGAAGGCGCTCGACCGCGTCCAGGGAAGCGTCGACGTCGACGGCGTCGCGAAGCAGATCGAGCGCTTTACCGGCGTGCCCCTCGGGCGGCTCGTGGACTCCTTGAGCGGCGAGGGCGCGCTCTACGTCCGCAAGGGCGCGAAGGTGCCGGAGGTGACGCTCGTCCTTGCGCCGCCCGACGTCGAGAAGACCTGGAGCACGCTCGACGACCTCGCACGCAAGCTCGCCGAGCAGGCGAACGCGCGCATCACCGTCCGCACCGAGGACGGGCGGGAGGTCCACCGCGTGACCTACGGCGACGTCACCGTCTCGTTCGCGCGACTGGACGCCGACACCGTGATCGCAACCACGGGCAGCGACGGAATTCGCGCCTTCGCGTCGGACGGGCCGAAGCTGGTGGACAGCGACGGCTACACGCGCGCCGCCGAGTCGGTCGGGGCGACGCCGGGCGAGCGCACGCGCGGGTTCGTCTACGTCGACCTCGACGGCGTCCTTCCCCTGCTCGAGGCGACGGGCACGGACGTCCCCCAGGAGGCGCGCGACGTGCTCTCCTCGCTCGACTCGTTCGTCCTCCAGGGAACGGGCGAGGGCGACGTGGCGCAGCTCCAGGGCTTCCTCCGCCTGAACGACTGACACGCGCAGCGGCTCGTCCAGATGGTTGATCGGGAAATGGATCAGGCCGTCTTGCAGGCGTCACGCACCGCGAGGCCGCGTCCTCGGTCGCGCCAATATGCCCTGCATATTGGCGCTCCCTGCGTCCTTGCCTCCCGGTGCGTGCCGCGTGCCATCCACCGTGACCCTTTCCCGATCAACCATCTAGGGTTCGACGATGCTGCAGCGCCAGTCGACGCTCTTCCTGCCGACGCTCCGCGAGGACCCCTCAGACGCAGAGGCGGTCTCCCACAAGCTCCTCGTCCGTGCGGGGCTCATCCGCCAGGTCGGCGCCGGCCTGTGGACGTACCTGCCCGCGGGCTGGCGTGTGCACGAGAACGTCGTGCAGATCGTCCGGGAGGAGATGAACGCGATCGGTGGCCAGGAGATGTCGATGCCCGTCCTGACGCCGGCCGAGCTCTGGCAGCTGAGCGGCCGCTACGACAAGTTCGACTCGCTGATGAAGATCCGCGACGACTCGGGGCGCGACTTCGTGCTCTCGCCGACGAACGAGGAGACGGTCACGCTCCACGCACGCGAGCTTCGCTCCTACCGCGATCTGCCGAAGATCCTCTACCACGTCCAGACGAAGGAGCGGGAGGAGACGAGACCTCGCGGCGGTCTCATCCGCGTGCGCGAGTTCGTGATGAAGGACGCGTACTCGTTCGACCGCGACGAGGAGGGCCTCGAGCGCTCGTTTCTCGCGCACAAGGGCGCCTACGAGCGGATCTTCGAGCGCTGCGGGCTCGAGACCGTCGCCGTCGAGGCCGAGTCGGGGATGATGGGCGGCAGCGAGTCGGTCGATTTCCTGGCTCCTTCCGGCTCGGGGGAGAACACGCTCGTCACCTGTGAGCGTGGGGACTACGCAGCCGACCTCGAGATTGCGCGCGGAGTACCGGCAACGCCGAACTTCCCCGAGGCACTCGCCTCGCCCGCCGAGGTGGAGACGCCCGGGATCGAGACGTGCGAGAGCCTGGCCGGCTTTCTCGGCATCGACCTCGCAGCGACCTCGAAGGCAATGCCGGTCGTCGCCGACGGCAAGGTCGTGCTCGCCCTCGTGCGCGGCGACGATCGCCTCGACGAGGCCAAGCTCGCAGCCGTGCTCGGAAGCCCGGTCCGGCCGGCGCAGACGGAGGAGATCCGTGAGGCGTTCGGCGCCGAGCCCGGCTCGCTCGGCCCGGTCGGCTTCGCCGGCGACGTCGTCTTCGACGAGACGCTTCGCGAGGGGCAGTTCGTCGCGGGGGCGAACCGGACCGGCTACCACCTGCGCGGCGTCCAGCAGGGACGGGACTTCGACGGCCGCGTGGCAGACATCCGTCTGGCGCGCGAGGGCGACCGCTGCCCGAACTGCGGTGGTGCGCTCACGTTCCGTACCGCGATCGAGGTCGGGCACATCTTCAAGCTCGGAACGTTCTACTCCGTGCCGTTCGACGCGACATACCTCGACGAGCAGTCGGTCGAGCATCCGATGCAGATGGGCTGCTACGGCATCGGGCCGGGTCGCGTCCTGGCGGCGATCGTCGAGCAGCGACACGACGAGCGGGGCATCGTCTGGCCGGGATCCGTCGCGCCGTACGACGCGCACGTCCTCTCGCTCGCCGGCGGGTCGGACGAGATCGCCCGTCTCGCCGAGTCCGTTGCCGACGAGCTCTCGGGCGCCGGGCACGCGGTGCTCCTCGACGACCGCGACGCGCGCCCCGGTGAGAAGTTCGCGGACGCCGACCTGCTCGGAAGCCCGCTGCGCGTCACCGTCGGCAAGAAGTCCCTCGACGACGACTCGGTCGACGTCCGGCGCCGGACGGACACGGCAGACACGCGCGTCGGCCGCTCGTCTGTGATTGACTGGGCGAGGCAACACTGATGGCGGCGAAGAAGCGCACCCACGCGAACGAGCCACTCGGCCCCGCGATCGAGCGGTTGATGGCCGAGACGGGGGTCACGTATCGCGCCCTGGCCGAGAAGACGGGGCTCTCGGCCGGCTACCTGAACCACATCGTCCACGGGAACCGGAGGGTGCCCTCGACCGAGGTCATCACCCGCATCGGGAAGGCGCTCGGCGTGAAGCCGGACTACTTCCGCGAGGTCCGCGTGCGGATCATCATCGAGAAGCTCGAGCAGACGCCGGCGCTCGTGGACCGGCTCTACAAGCGCCTCGGCTGACGCAGGTCTCAGACCGCCCGGATAGGGCCCGATGACGCCGCGGTGCCGGTGGGCTGCGGTCGCGCAGCCGCCGTCGGCGTCGTGCCGCGCAGCTGGGCGTCCGTGATCCTCGCGCCGCAATTCGCCCGCGCGGTCGAGAGCACGTGGAAGACCGCGTCCTCGGCCGCCGACGCGGCGGCCGAGAGCCGCCCGAGGTCCCAGGCGGTCACGTCCGCGAACGGGTCGTAGTGGTCGAGCGAGCGTCGCCACGCCGTGTCCTCCAGCCGCCTCAACACCTCGCGCGCCCGATTGAGCGCTGCGACGTCCTTCGTGGTCAGCAACGGCGCTCGCCTCTCGTGGTCGTCTCCGGTCATCCGTTTCTCCTCTGCGGACCTCTCGTTCTCTATCGGCAGGGTGGCCCCATGCCGTAGTGACATGTCCCGGAACCGAGGCGTTGGGGAGGGAAAGCCCGGACCAAGGTCCAGGAAATCCCGCTTTACACGACGACAACGCCCACTTCATCGCGCGTTCGCCGTCGCTCACGTCTCTTTTCGATCCACCTGCTTCTCTGAGAGAAACGCCTTCTTCCAAAGGAGCACGGATGAACGAGACCCCCCACAGCACACCGAAACCACGGGCGTTGCGCGCGAAGCTCGCAGTACCGTTCGTCGCCGGGACGCTGGTCGGCGCAACGGCGATCGGAGGCGTCGCGCTGCTCGCCGACGGCGACGGCTCGAACACCGGAGCGAACCTGGCGGCCGTGACCTCGCCCGGCACGGGCGTCGCGCTGAACGCGACGCTCTCCGCCGAGCAGATCTACCGGCTCGACAGCCCGGGCGTCGTCGACATCAGCGTCACGACCGGAGGCGGGCAGGGCGACGTCTCGCCGTTCGGGCCGGGCGGCGGCAGCGCACGCGCCGAGGGCACCGGATTCGTCTACGACACCTCCGGGAACATCGTCACCGCGAGCCACGTCGTGGACGGCGCGAGCGCCATCCAGGTGCGCTTCAAGGACGGCTCGGTCGCGAAGGCCACGCTCGTCGGCACCGACCCGTCGAGCGACATCGCGGTGATCAAGGTGAACGTCGCCTCGTCGAAGCTGAAGCCCCTCGCGCTCGCCGACAGCGGCGACGTGAACCCGGGCGAGGGCGCGGTCGCGATCGGAAGCCCCTTCGGCTACGAGGACAGCATCACCGCGGGCATCGTGAGCGCGGTCGACCGCACGATCCAGGCGCCCAACGGCTACTCGATCCCGAACACCATCCAGACGGACGCCCCGATCAACCACGGCAACTCCGGTGGCCCGCTCATCGATGCCACGGGCAAGGTGATCGGTGTCAACGTGCAGATCGCGGCCGACGACTCCGGCGGCGCCAGCCAGAACGCCGGCGTCGGGTTCGCCGTCCCGTCGAACACCGTCAAGAGCGTGGCCGACAGCCTGATCGCCGGTCGCTCGGTGCAGCACGCCTACCTCGGCGTGTCCATCGGGCCGAACCTGAACGGGACGGGTGCCGTGATCGGCACCGTCAGGGCCGGCGGCCCCGCCGCGAAGGCGGGCGTCGAGTCCGGGGACGTCGTCGTCTCGGTCAACGGCAAGCCGGTCACGGCCGCCAACGAGCTCACCGCGGCGATCGCGGCGCTGCGGCCGGGTGACAACGCGACCTTGAAGGTGCAGCGCGACGGCTCGACCGTGACGCTGACCGTGACCCTCGGCACACGCCCGGCCTCCGCCACCGCCTGACGCGCGTCGACCACCGAGCCCGGGGCGGACCGTCGCCCCGGCTCGGTGGTCGGAGCAGACCGCGTCTCCTGCGTGACGCTACGATGGTGCGGTCGCGGGGCGTGGCGCAGCCTGGTTAGCGCGCTAGTCTGGGGGACTAGAGGTCCCGAGTTCGAATCTCGGCGCCCCGATGAGTGAGACCCCCGCAAGACGGGGGTTTCTGCTTTCAGAGGTTTGGACGGCGGCCTCGACAGAAGTCCGCACGAAGTCCGCAATGCCTTACGCCCAGGAGGCGCCGCCTTCTCGCATCGCCAACTCGCGAAGCCGGGGCGACAGGGCGGGGCGGCCCTACCGTCCGCACTTGACCGTCTCTCACGGTGACGACGATCAAGTTCTTGGTCTGGGAGTAGCGGAGCCTCGGAAGGAAGGACACGCGCCAGCACGGCGCCCGCGTGTTCCCTACGAGGGCCGTCTCGTCGATGGCCCACGACGAACGTGTACCGCATCGCGTACGGCCCGCGGTGCTGACGGCAAGAAATCGGCGAGGCGGCACATGTGCAGCACGGCGCCGCTCGAGCTCGGGTCGCGTCGGCTTGACGGTTGGAGGTGGCGCTCCTCGCTCGCGCCTCTGTAGGGTCGCCCGCAAGCTGTCGACGTGAGAGGGGGACCGCCCGCATGAAGGACGATCAGAGGCACGCACGCATCTTCGGCGTGCTCTTCATCGTCACGTTCATCACGTCGATCAGTGCGCTTGCGCTCTTCCAGCCCGTTCTCGACGATCCGGTCGGATACATCGCGGGTGGGGGGAAGGACAACCAGATCTACCTGGGAGCCTTCCTCGAGCTGCTTCTCGTCATCTCGAACGTGGGTACGGCCGTCGTTCTCTATCCGATCGCGAGGCGACAGAACGAAGCGCTCGCGATGAGCTACGTCGCCGCTCGCATCATCGAGTCCGTGTTCATCGCGGCCGGAATCATCTTTGTGCTCGGCATCGTCGGCCTGCGCCACGACCTTCCTGGTGCGGACGACGCGGCCTTCACGCTGGCCGCGCTCAAGGACTGGACGTTCCTGTTCGGCCCGAACCTCATAGTCCCGCTCGGAAACGGACTGATCCTCGGCTACCTCATGTACAAATCCGGCCTCGTTCCGCGACGCATGGCCTGGTTCGGACTGATCGGCGGGCCGCTCCTCCTGTTCGCGAGCTTCGGCGTCCTGTTCGACTGGTGGGAGCAGACCAGCGCCGCAAGCATCCTCGCCGCCCCCGAAATCATTTGGGAGGCGTTTCTTGGTATCTACTGCGCCATCTGGGGCTTCCGCCGCGACTCGCCAATCCTCTCTCGGAGCACGGCGTGACGTCGCAAACCACATCGAGTTCCCGATCGACGTCGTCTATCGACACTCTGCCATCGTCGTGGCAGCGCCTGTTGGCTCTGTCCGGCGTCCTGTTCGCCGTGCTCTTCCTCATCGGCTGGTTCGCGAGCGGCGGGGACGCGCCCGACTACGGCGCCTCCGATGCGGACTGGGTCAACTGGGCGGACGACAACCAGTGGAAGAGCCGCATCGGCGCGTTCGCGATGCTTCTCGCCGCGTTCGTCTTCCTCCACTTCGCCGCGACGATCCGGACTGCGCTCGGGAGCGCGGAGACCAGCGTGCGCGGTTTCGCCGAACTCGCTCGGGCCGCGTTTGCTGGCGCGATCACGGGCATGGCGGGGATGACGATGGCGATCGTGATCATCTCCAGCGCGACGACTGAGGGTGCCGACGCGAACCCCACCGTGGCTCGGGCCATGGCGAGTACGTCGGCCGGACCATTCCTCCTCTCTGCCGTAGGTTTCGCCGCGTTCCTCCTGTCAGCAGGGGTTCTGACACTTCGGAGGGACGTGGTCGCGCGTTGGACGGGCATCGTGGCGCTCATCGGCGCGGTGTCGTTTCTCATCGCGTTCGCCACGGTTCTCGCGGGCTTGGGGGAAGACAGCATCTTCGGCTTCGGCTTCTTCCCCGGCGTCCTCGCGCTCGTCATCTGGTCGATCGCCGTGAGTGTCCATCGGTATCGCGCCGTGGCGTCCTCTGTGGCGAGTGCGCCCTGACACGATCATCGCGGTCTGAGCACAGCCTTCGGGAGATCTGTCGACGCCGGCAACGACGCAGCGTCATGCTGTCGACGTCGAAGGTGTCGCCCTAGCATCGCGGCCGTGAAGCCGCCTCCGACCGATCTCGACCTCCTACGGGCGACCTACGAAGCGCACCTCGACGATTGCGTCCGAGGCGCGCATAACAACGAGAAGGGGATGGTGCCGCTCGACGTCGACGCGATCGCCGCACGGCTCGACGTCGAGCCCGTCAGTGTCAGGGGCGGCTCTACGACCACCTGAATCCGCTCTACGAGCAAGGCGGCCTCCGGCATCGCATAAAGCGCGTGCGACGACCGCGTCCACGACGGTCTCGTTCAGCGGTGCGAGAGGGATCGGCTCGCAGCAGTCGCTGGGGGCCACGACTATGGTTGGCAGCATGGGCACGTTCATCGAGCTGCGGCTGACCACGGGCGAGACCCGCCATGTCGAGACGGCCCAGAGCAACGCTCAGACGGAGATCGACAGGTGGGCCCAGCGTGACAAGACGTCGTGGATCGAGACCGTCGAGGGGATCTGGGTGAACCCCGAGCACATCGTCGAGGCTCGTCTCGTCGAGCTTTCGAGCCCACCCGGCCGCAGGGGGTAGCCGCCGACTCCCATCGAGCGGCCCGCATGAGGCTTTGGATTGGTCAGACCACGAGGAGGCCGACGTGGCATATGCCCACATCACCGAGTTCGAGTCGGGTGACGATCGCAGCACGCGCAACTACGACGCCCTCAACGACCGCATCCTCACCGAGGGCTACCCGGGCGGTCTGATCTACCACTGCGCGGGCTTCGACGACGGAGGCGTCTTTCGCATCATCGAGGTGTGGCAATCGAGCGAACAGCGGCAGCGCTTCCGCCGGGAACGCCTCGGGCCGCTGATGGCAGAGGCGCCCGCCGATCCGACGCGCACCGCTCCGCCGAGCCGCGAGTACGGATACGAGCTCCACTACTCCAGCCAGTAGGAGCGCGCCTGCACCTCGCCACCATGTTTGGCCATACGGGGCAATCCGGGTCGCGTGGATCCCGATCCGTTCCTCGACGACCCTGGCGCGCGCGGGTTCGCGCGGCAGGCGGTCGCGCGCAACCGGGCCGAAATGACGCCGAGAAGCGTCGAGCGCGGCACAACCTGAACCGCGGGGGACAGCCCTAGCGTCGGGCCTCCCGGGTGGCCCCGGCCCGGGCCTCGCAGCAGTGTGGGGGGAGGAGCCCGCCGAACGGCCGGGACGCTGTGGCCTTCCACCCGACCGCCGTGCCGTTTAGGATCCGCGCGGCTCCCATGCGGCGTGCGGCGTTCCTCACAGTGGCGGCAGGTGCGCTCGTCGCGGCGAGCGTCGGTAGCGGCGCGCCGACGCCGCTCGACCCGCCCGTCCCGCAGGTCGCGATCTTCTACTACGCCTGGTACGGGACACCGGCCGTCGACGGCGCGTGGCTGCACTGGGGGCAGGGAGACAACGCGCCGCCGCGGCGGATCGGCTCGAACTTCTACCCGGCGCGCGGGCCGTACTCCTCGGCCGCCGGATCCGTCGTGCGCGCGCAGATGCGCGAGATCGCCGCGACCGGGATCGACACCGTCATCGTGTCGTGGTGGGGGCCCGGCTCGGTCGAGGATGCGCGGCTCCGTCCCGTCGCCGCAGCCGCGCGGGCCGCCGGCCTCGATGTCGCGCTCCACGTCGAGCCGTGGGCGGGCCGGACGCCGGCCGCGGTCGCGGCCGCGCTGCGGGCACTCACCGGCCTCGGTATCCGGGACGTCTACGTCTACGACTCCACGAGCTCGCCCGACGACGAGTGGCGGGCTGCACTCTCCGGCCTCGCAGGATTCCGCGTCTTCGCACACACCTCGCTGCCGGGCAGGGCCCTCAAGGGCGGCTTTCAGGGCCTGTACACGTACGACGTCCTCGTCTACGACGGCAGATCGTTCGGGCGCATGTGCGCCGGCGCGCGCCGCCTCGGCCTCGCCTGCGCGCCGTCGGTCGGGCCCGGTTTCGACGCCTTCCGTGCAACCGGAGACGCTCGGGTCCGCCTGCGGAACAACGGCAGCGTCTACGACCACATGTGGCGGGCCGCCGTCCGGGCGACCCCCGACGTCGTGACGATCACGAGCTACAACGAGTGGCACGAGGGGACGCAGATCGAGCCTGCTCGCGCGACCGGCGGGTACCTGGCGTACGACGGCGCCTGGGGCCTCAGGGGCACGGACGCCCAACGCGCGTACCTCGATCGCACGGCCTACTGGGTCGACCGGCTATGCCGTGTGACGGTGACGACCGCGCGGCTGCCGCGGGCTCAGTAGAGCGCCGTCGCCAGGCGGCGCCGATAGCCCGAGACGACCGGGTCGTCCTGGCCGAGCTGCTCGAAGAGTGCGACCGCGACCTCGCGTAGTCGGTCGCGCTCGTCCGGGGCCGCGCCGGGAACGGCGTCGAGGATCAGGTCGAGGGCCCGCTGCGGATCGCCCGCGTCCACCGCTGCGACGACGTCCGGCAGCTCGCCCGCGGCACGGAGCTCGTCGAGGAGGGCTCCCGCGCGCGGTGGTGCCAGCAGCTCGTCCAGGAAGGTCGCGACCGCGGCGCGCGACTGCGCGCCGACGAAGTGGCTCACGACCTTGCCGTTGCGGAACGCCTTCACCGCGGGGATCCCGCTCACTCCGAACTGCGCGGCGAGGCCCTGCTCCGCGTCGACGTCGACCTTGACGAGTTCGACGGCGCCTTCCCGCGCCTCGATCTCGCCCTCGAGGACGGGGCCGAGTGCGTGGCACGGGCCGCACCACTCGGCCCAGAAGTCGACGACGACCGGCACCTCGTGCGAGCGCTCGAGGACGACGGTGTCGAACGTCTGCTCGGTCGCCTCCATCTGAGGTCAGCGTAGCTGCGAGGAATCCGTCCGCACCCGACCCGACGGCTGACTACGTGCCTGGCGCGCCCGCAGCCGGCGGCACGACGACGTCCGCCCCGCAGCCGGCCACGAGCGCCGCGCGTAGGTGCTCGGGTGCGACGCCCCGGAGCGAGCGGTGGGCGGGGTCGACCTGGATGTCGTCCCACGCGTCGAGCCCGAGCGCGCGGGCGCCGTTCGCGCCGCCGATCGCCCACAGCTCGTCCGTTGCGAAGATCCCGCGCCTACCCTCCTGTCTCCGCGCGATCCCCTCCAGCTCACGTAGCTCCTCGAAGGGATCGATCCGCACGTTGGAGTCCGAGCCGATGCAGAGCGGGATTCCCCGGTGGCGCACGCGGACGGCGGGGAGAAAGCCGTCGCCGAGATCCGCCTCGGTCGTGGGGCACGCGCAGATCGTCGCTCGACTGTCGCGGAGAAGATCGAGCTCGGCTCCGTTCGCGTGCGTCGCGTGCACGACCGTCGTCCGGTCGCCGAGGCAGCCGCAGTCGGCGAGGAGCTCGACGGGGCGGACGCCGTGCTCGGCGAGGCACTCTTCGACCTCGCGCGGCTGCTCGCCTGCGTGGACGTGGAGCGGCAGCTTCTCTGCGGCCGCGTAGCGGCCGAGCTCGAGGAGCCACTCCCGCGGACACGCGCGGACGGAGTGGGGGGCGACGCCGACCGCGATCCCCCTGCGGCGGAGCGTCTCGAGCTGCTCGAGGTAGGCCGCGACCGTCGGTTGCCGCATCCGCTCGAGCCCCCCGCGCGCGTAGGCGACGTAGACGCACACGAGGTCGATGCCCGCCTCGGCGGCCGCCTCGGCCGCGGCCAGCGCCGTGTCGAGGCCGAGGTAGTGGAACTCGCCCACCGCCGTGTACCCCGCGGCGCGCATCTCGCGGTAGGTCTCGGTGTAGAGCGCGAGCACCGTCTTCGGCGTCAGCGCGTCCGCCTCGGCGAGCATGCCCTCGCGCCACGCCCAGAAGTCGCCGCCGGCCGCGCGGCCGCGAAGGGCGCGCTGGAACGCGTGGCTGTGGGCGTTGACGAGCCCGGGCAGCGTCGCCGCTCGCGTCACGGGCGACGACACTAACCTACGGGGGATGCACACCCAGAGCTCGGTCTCCGCGCCGCTGCGGCAGCTGCCGAACGTGCTGACGCTCCTGCGGTTCGCGGCGATCCCGCTCTTCGTCGTGCTGCTCGCCCGCGACCAGGACGGCCCGAGCTGGCCCGCCGGCATCGTCTTCGCGCTCGCGGCGATCACCGACCAGCTCGACGGGTGGCTCGCGCGGCGCTGGAGCGTCGAGTCGGGGTTCGGGAAGGTCGCGGATCCGCTCGCCGACCGCCTGATGATCGACGTCTGCGTCGTCCTGCTCGTCGTCTACGACCGTCTCCCTTGGATCGCGCTCGTCATCCTGCTGCGTGACCTCCTGCTCGTCGGCGGGTACAAGCTCGTCGTGCCGCGCGGTTACGAGTTCGAGGTCTCACGACTCGGGAAGGTCGCCACCTGGGGGCTCTACGCCTCGCTGGCGCTCGTCCTCGTGACCGAACGCGACACGTGGTGGCCGCTCGCGCTCTTCTGGGTCAGCCTCGGCCTCGCGGTCGTCGCCGCCGTGCAATACGTGGCGAAGGCGCTGCGCGAGGTGCGCACGTGAAGGCCGTCGTCATGGCCGGAGGGGAGGGGACCCGGCTCCGCCCCCTGACCTCCAACCAGCCGAAGCCGATGGTCCCGATCGTGGGCAAGCCGTGCATGGAGCACATCCTCGACCTGCTGCGTCGGCACGGGATGAACGAGGTCGTCGTCACGCTCGCTTTCATGCCGCAGGCGATCCGGACGTACTTCGGCGACGGGACGACGCTCGAGATGGACGTCGACTACTCGGTCGAGGAGCAGCCGCTCGGCACGGCGGGCTCCGTCCGGCTCGCGCGCGAGCGCCTCGAGGAGACGTTCCTCGTCATCTCCGGGGATGCGCTGTGCGACGTCGACCTCACGGCGCTCGTCGCCGCTCACCGCGAGAAGGGCGCCGCCGTCACGATCGGGCTCAAGTCGGTCGACAACCCGCTCGAGTTCGGGATCGTCGTCACCGACGAGGACGGACGGGTCGAGCGGTTCCTCGAGAAGCCTTCGTGGGGCCAGGTGTTCTCCGACACGATCAACACCGGGATCTACGTGCTCGAGCCGGAGGTCCTGCGCCACATCCCGACCGACCGGCCGTACGACTTCTCCAAGGAGCTCTTCCCGCTGCTCCTCGAGATGGGCCGGCCGATCTACGGCCACGTGCTCGACGGCTACTGGCAGGACATCGGCAACCTCGAGCAGTTCCGGCAGGCGAACTTCGATGCGCTCGACGGTCGTGTTCAGCTCGACATCCCCGGCCTCCGGCTGCGGGGCAACGTCTGGGTCAGCGAGGAAGTCGACATCAACGAGGTCGCCGGCGTCGCGGGCCCCGCTTTCATCGGCGCCAACTGTCGCATTGCGGACGGCGCGTCGATCGGCGCCCACGCGGTGCTCTCACAGGGTGTGATCGTCCGCGAGGGGGCGCGTGTGGCCCGCAGCGTCGTCGACGCAGGCTCGTACCTCGGCCGGAGCTCCGTCGTCGAGGGGGCGATCATCGGCCGCGGCTGCGACCTCCGCGACCACGTCCGCGTGCACGAGGGCGTCGCGATCGGGGATCAGGTGACGATCGGTGCCGAGGCGAGCCTCTTCCCCGGCGTCCGCGTCTATCCGTTCAAGGAGATCGAGACGGGCGCCCAGATCCACGAGAGCGTCGTCTGGGAGACGCGCGCGGCGAGCACTCCCTTCGGTCGAGAAGGCGCAACCGGTCTCGTGAACGTCGATCTCACGCCCGAGACGGCCGTCCGGCTCGCCGCCGCGCTCGGCACGGCGCTCCGGCGCGGCGATCGCGTCGTCGCGAGCCGGGCCTCGGCCGACGCGTGCCGCATGATCCAGCGGGCGATCATCGCCGGCCTCACGTCGACCGGGGTGCACGTCGCGGACCTCCGCATCTCGCCGGCCGCGGTCACCCGGCACGTTCTCAAGACGCAGGCGCTCCAAGCGGGGATCCATGTCGGCCGATCGAGCGTCGACCCGGAGGTGATCGACGTGCGGTTCTTCGAGTGGCCGGGGCACCAGATGACGGGCGCCCTCCAGAAGGAGATCGAGAAGAACTTCAGCCGCCACGAGCTGCGGCGCGCGACGTTTGCCGAGGTCGGGGAGACGACGTATCCGGCTCGCGTGCGGGAGAGCTACGCACAGGACATCCTCGACTCCCTGGATGCCGAGGCTGTTCGCAGGCGGCGGTTCCGCGTCGCAGTCGACTACGGCTACTCGCCGGCTGCGTTCACGCTGCCGCTCGTGCTCGGGCCGCTCGGCGTCGAGGCGATCGGCGCGCACGGCTTCTTCGTGGAGGACGTCCAGGACGAGCTCGACGCCGTCGACGCGCGCAGGATCGTCACCGGCGTCCGCGCGGACCTCGGCGTCGTGCTCGACCGGGCCGCCGAACGGCTCCTGCTCGTCGACGAGCGAGGCGAGGCCGTTCCGGCCGACCTCGGGATGTTGCTCGTCGTCAAGCTGCTCGTGCTCGCCGGGCGGGAGGGGCGGATCGCGGTGCCGATCACCGCGACCGACCGCGTCGACGAGCTCGTCGCGGGCTCTGCGCTCGAGGTCGTCCGGACACAACACTCGCTCGGCGATCTCACGCGCGCGGCGACGGAGGACGACGTCGTGCTGGCGGCAGCGCCGACCGGCGGCTTCGTCTTCCCCGACGTCGTCCCGGGCTACGACGCCGTCACGACGCTGTGCAAGCTGCTCGAGCTGCTCGCACGGCAGGAGGCTCCGCTCTCCGAGCTCGTCGCCCAGCTGCCGCGACCCACCCTCGTCCACCGGGAGCTGCACTGTCCATGGAGCCGCAAGGGTCTCGTCATGCGGCTGGTGAACGAGCATCTCGCAGACCGTCGGCTCGACCTGATGGATGGGGTCAAGGCCTACGACGACCGAGGGTGGGTCCAGATCCTTCCCGACCCCGACGAGCCGCTCGTGCACCTCTATGCGGAGGGCGCCACCGAGGAGCTCACCGGCGAGCTTGCCGACGAGGTGGCGACGTTCGTCGAGACGGTCGTGCAGGGAGACGCAGTCGAAGGGCGAACCCTGGAGCAAGCCTCAAGCTGAGGTTGACCCCTCTGCGGCTCTCCTGCTTCAATCGGTCGTTCTCCGACGAAAGGTTTCCGTGACCGTGAACGCGCTGCCCGATCTCGCCACCCTGAGCGACGACGATCTCGACCGCCTGGTCCGGGACACGGAGGACGAGGAGGAGGCGATCTCGCAGCGGCGCCGGCGGCTCCACGAGCGCATCGACGCACTCCGCGGTGAGCGCGTGACGAGGCTCCGTGGGCAGGCCGAGGCGGGAACGCTCGCCGTCCCGGCCCCGGAGGCGCTCGAGCGTGCGATCTTCGAGGGCACGGGCGAGCCGCCCGAGGAGGACGTCGCGGACGGTCCGGTGCCCGATCCCGCGACCCTGTCGGACGAGGACCTGCGCGCGACGATCTTCTCACTGGAGCAGGAGGAGGACGACATCTCGCTCCACCGCCGGGTGTTGCACGGGCGGATCGACATCCTCCGCGCCGAGCGCGAGCGCCGCAGACGCGGCCGCCATGTCGACCCGGAGGACCTCGGGCCGATCCTCGGCGGGCCGCGATGAGCCATGTCTACTGCCCGGAGTGCGGCTTCCAGAACCCCGAGGCGGCGAACTACTGCGCGCGCTGCGGCGCGTACCTTCGGCGCGACGAGCAGGGCGAGACGACGCTGAGCATCGACGTCGACGAGCTCGGCGAGGAGGGCATCGCCACCGGTGAGCCACGCGGGCCGGCGCTCGTCGTCCGCGCCGGCGGTGGCCGTGCGGGGGAGACGTTCGAGACGGCCGGCCTGCGGACGCTCATCGGTCGTTCGCCGGACTGCCACGTGTTCCTCGACGACGTCACCGTCTCGCGTCGGCACGCGGAGATCGTCCACGAGAACGACGACTACGTGATCCGCGACCTCGGCAGCCTCAACGGGACCTTCGTCAACCGACGACGGATCGAGAGCTCCGTGCTGGCCGCGGACGACGAGGTCCAGATCGGCAAGTATCGGATGACCTTCCTTCTCCCATGAGCGACGCTCGCCTTCAGGTCGCATGAGCACGACGACCGAGCCGACCGCCGCCCAGCCTCGCCTCCACACGATCGGCGCCGTGTGCGAGCGTCTGCGCGCCGAGTTTCCAGACATCTCGATCTCGAAGATCCGCTACCTCGAGGACCAGGGGCTTCTCAGCCCGCGGCGCACCCGCGGCGGCTACCGCCTCTTCTCGGAGGGCGACGTCGAGCGCCTGGAGACGATCCTGCGGCTGCAGCGCGACGAGTTCCTGCCGCTCCGCGTGATTCGCGACTCCCTGGACGTTCGCACGGCGGCCCCGGTGAAACGTCGTCCGCCCGCGCTCCGCGACCCGGGCGGCGAGATCGACCTCCCGGCGCTGTGCCAGCGAGCCGCGATCACGCCCGATTTCGCGCGCCGACTCGAGGAGTACGACCTCGTGACGCCCAGAATCGAGGCGGGGGAGAGGATCTACCGCGAGACCGACGTCGAGATCGCCGCGGCGTGCGGCCGGCTGGCGCGCCATGGCCTCGATGCACGCCATCTGCGGGCCTTCCGCACCGCCGCGGGGAGGCAGTCTGCACTGCTCGAGCAGCTCGTCGCGACCGGCCTTCGGTCCCGAGACCTCGAACGGCGACGCGCGGCGCTCGACGACCTCGAGGCTCTCGCGGGCGTCGCAACCGAGCTCGCGCAGCACCTGCTCGTCCGCGACCTGAGGGAGGCATCCGAACGATGACGACCGAGGAGCTCAAGGCGCTCGTCCGGGACGTGCCCGACTTCCCGACCGAGGGCATCGTCTTCAAGGACCTGATGCCGCTGATCGGGAACGCCCAGGCGTTTCACGCGACGATCGAGCAGCTCGCCGAGTGGGCGCGACCGCGGACGCCGGACATCATCCTCGGAGCCGAGGCGCGCGGGTTCATCTTCGGCGGCGCGCTCGCATACGAGCTCGGTTGCGGCTTCGTTCCGGCACGCAAGCCGGGCAAGCTGCCGTGGGAGAAGGTTCGCGCGACCTACGACCTGGAGTACGGGAGCGACTCGCTCGAGGTGCATGCCGATGCGCTCTCAGCGGGCGCACGGGTGATCGTGCTCGACGACGTGCTCGCCACCGGCGGCACGGCGCGTGCGAAGGTCGAGCTCGTCGAGCGACTGGGCGGGCAGGTCGTGGGCGCGCTGTTCGTGATCGAGCTGACGTTCCTCGGGGGACGCGCGAAGCTCGACTCGACCGACGTCCACGCGCTGATCGCCTACTAGCGAAAAGGGGTCGACACGTCCGACGGGGCGGGTACACCTTGTCCATGGGTGGCGTCGACGCGCTCACCGGACGGTTCAGGCTGCCGTGCCCGACGACCGGGTGGTGCCGGGTGCGGCTCTCGGCGTTTCGCGAGATCGAGCGGCTCGACGGCTCGGCTCATCCGGCGCTCTACCGGGTCCTGTTCGCATGCACGTGCGGTGGCGAGCATGTCGCGCTCGTGGGGCACGACGATCTCGACTGGTCGCCGCTCGGCCTCGGAGACGACGGGACGTACCTCAACCTGATGACGTCGCGGCGGGACGACCTTGCGACGGAGCTCACGGGCCTCGCCTCGGCGCGTATCCATCGCGGCGAGTGGCCGTGGTGCTTCTTCTGCTGCCGGGAGGACATCCCCCGCCCGGTGACGCCGTCGGCGTTCCGCCGCCTCGAACCGCGCCCGGGCACCCTGGCGGTCGCGGTTCGCTGCCCAGTGTGCGAGTCGACCTCGATCAACCTCGTGAGCCGCCCGCACGTCGACGTCCCCTTCCATTCCGACCCACGGGTCGGCGTGGTCTCCGAGGTGTTCGGGGATGACGCGCTGGCGACCGCCGCCGCTTTTCGAGTCCAGCTCGACGCCGCCACCTTCGACGAGAGGGCGCTGGCGCGCTGATGGGTGAGCACGCGTTCACTCCCGGGAGGGATCACCCCGACGGTGGGGGCCTACCGATTCGGAGTTGCATGGGATCAGCCGTCGAATCAACCCCGCCGCGCACCGCCGCCCGCAACCTCCAGCTCCTCCGCGACTGCCTCGCACTGGGGCGGCCGGGACGCCGCCGACCACCGGCGAAGGTCCGGCTCGAGGAGGCGCTCGGAGCCGAGCTCGCCCAGAAGCTCCTCAAGAGCCTCAGCGCAGAGCGCGGCTAGCCACCCGCGGAAGCCGCCACGAAGCGCCTGCTCGGCAGGTCGTCCTAGCGCT
This sequence comes from Gaiella sp., assembly GCA_036556865.1. GTDB lineage: Bacteria > Actinomycetota > Thermoleophilia > Gaiellales > Gaiellaceae > Gaiella. The sequence continues at coordinate 669 of DATBIQ010000016.1, read as the reverse complement.
GGTCGCGCGGATCCGGGTCGCCGCGCGTGCGGACGAGGAGGAAGACGAGGAACGCTACGACGAGGGAGAGGACGAGCGCCGTCGCCTTCGAGACCGCGATCGCCACCATGCCGAGGTAGAGGACGAGGAAGAAGACGACCGCCCAGATGAAGCTCTGGACGCCCCGGTCGACGCTCGGCATGCGGAGATGCATCGCGCGCATCCTAGACGATCGATTCCGGGCGCCCGCCTCGGATGGCGACCGGGAACACGGGCCGTCGTGGCCGGTCGATCGACTTGCGGCGCCCGCGAGCGGCTGGGCATGTGGAGCGATTCGCGCGCTGTCGGCACAAAGCCGCGGCCCACAGGTGACAGGTTCGACGTTACGCTCGAAGCGTGGGGAGGAGGTCGGTGGCCCGAGAGCCACCTCGGGCGGACATGTCGGTTTCGGACACGTGAACCGCCGCGCAACCGGCGCACCGCGGCCTTGCGCCCCGGCCGCCGGCGGCGTGCGCCCCGCGACCGCGTGCGACGGCGAGCCGCGCGCTCGTGCCGGTCCAAAGATTCACCGAGCCGGTGGCGCTTTCGTCCACCTGCCACGTCGACCTTCCGCTTCCGCGTAGTGCCTGCGTGACGGGCTTCGACCTAGTCGCGCTCCGTGCTCGGTGCACGGCAAACCTACGGTCTGGC
>DATBIQ010000015.1:0-2051 GCA_036556865.1 Gaiella sp. | reverse complement strand
CTATAGTCGCGCCGTCTTGGCGCTTCCGCAGCCCGACTTCCCGCTCCTCCGCAAGGCCCAGCGAGGCGACGAGCGCGCATTCGCCACCATCGTCCGCACGTACGAGCAGCCGGTCTACAACTACGTGCTGCGCCTCGTCGGCGACCGAAGCCTCGCCGAGGACCTGACCCAGGAGGTCTTCCTCCGCGTGTACCAGGGCCTCCCGGGCTTCTCCGACCGGTCGCGGTTCACCACGTGGCTCTTCCAGGTCACGAAGAATCGCGTCCTCGACGAGCTCCGCGCGCTCGAGCGCAGGCCGCGCGCGGTCGTCGCGCTCGACGACATCCCGCCGCTCGAGGTCGTCGACCAGCCGTTCGAGCGCACCGAGACGATCGACGCCGTCTGGCGCGCGGTCGAGGCCCTGACGGTCGACCTGAAGATGGCACTGCTCCTGCGGGACGTCGTCGGGCTCTCGTACACCGAGATCGCCGACGCGCTCGAGATCACGCTCGCAACCGTGAAGTGGCGGATCTACAAGGCCCGCGAGGAGGTTGCGACGATGCTCGCGCGCGACGGGATCACCGCACGCACCGCGACGACGACGCGGCCCGCCGCCGTGGCCGCCGCGACCACCGAGTAGCGCTCAGCGCGGGTCGGACACCGCAAGCGGCGGCCCGACGACCGCCATCCCGACCTCCGCGCCGAGGCGCGCGAAGACGCCGGAGTCGACCGGGCCGTCGGGCAGCTTCGCGAAGCGGTCGAAGAACGCCTCCATGCCCGACGGCGTGAACGAGACGAGGATCCGCGCGGGCGTCTCCCCGACGTTCTGGAAGCAGTGCGGCACGCCGCGCGGGACGAAGACGAAAGACCCCTCCGGGGCATCCCTGCGCTCGTCGCCGAGCCGGAAACGGAGCCGGCCCTCGAGCACGTACCACCACTCGTCCTCGTTGGCGTGCGTGTGCAGCGGCGGGCCGTCACCCGGCGCGACCACGTTCTCGAACGCGGTCAGGGCCCCGTCCGTCTGCTCCCCCCGCACCTTGAACGTCAACGGGCCGCCGGCCGGGCCCTGGATCGTCGCTCCCTCTCCCGGACCGACGGTCACGGGCTCCACGGCATCGGTCATCGCTCGGCGCTCCTCGCTCGGCGGGTGTCGAAGATCCTACGCCCGCGCCGCCGTACGATGCCGTGGTGGAGACACCGGATCCCGTCCGCGCGCTCACCGCGTCCCTCGCGGGACTGGCGGGCGTCGACGTGGAGCTCGAGCGGCCCTCGGACGTGCAGCACGGCGACTACGCGACGAACGTCGCGCTGCGGCTCGCAGGCGTGCGCCGGCAGCCGCCGCGTGACGTCGCTGCCGAGCTCGCGGACCGCGTCCGGACGCTCGACGGCGTCGCCGATGTCGAGGTGGCCGGGCCGGGCTTCCTCAACCTGACGGTCGACGACGCGTGGCTCGGCGCCGCGCTCGGAACGGTGCTGTCCGCGGGTCACTCGTTCGGCGCGGGGTCGGCCGACCCCGTCCAGCGGATCCAGGTCGAGCTCGTCTCCGCCAACCCGACCGGGCCGGTCACCGTCGCCTCGGCCCGGAACGGCGCCTACGGCGACGCCGTCGCGCGCCTCCTCGAGTTCGCCGGCCACGACGTCGAGCGGGAGTACTACTACAACGACGCGGGGGCGCAGATGGACCGCTTCCGCGAGTCGGTGGACGCGATCCGCCGCGGCGAGGAGCCGCCCGAGGACGGGTACCGCGGGGCGTACGTCGTCGAGCTCGCCAGCGAGGACGACGACCCGGTGCCGCGGATGCTCGAGCGGATCGAGGCGGCGCTCGAGCGATTCCGCGTGCACTTCGACACGTTCGAGCGCGAGAGCCTCGTCGAGGCGGAGATCCCCGAGGCGCTCGCGGCGATCGAGACATACGAGTCCGAGGGTGCGATGTGGGCGAGGACCAGCACCCACGGCGACGATCGCGACCGCGTCGTCGTCCGCTCCGACGGCACCACCACGTACTTCGCCGCGGATGCCGCGTACATGCGGCGGAAGTTCGGGCGGGGATTCGACCGCCTCGTCTACGTGCT
>DATBIQ010000014.1:0-2862 GCA_036556865.1 Gaiella sp. | reverse complement strand
CCGGACGTCCTCGTCGACCTCGGGCGGCTCGAGGAGCTGCGCGAGATCTCCGTCGCCGGCGACACCCTCCGCCTGGGCGCGATGGCGACGTACACGCAGATCATGGGCTCCTCCGAGGTGGAGGTGGCACGGCCGATCCTGGCCGAGGTCGTCGCCCAGATCGCCGACGTGCAGGTGCGGAACCGGGGCACGATCGGCGGCAACGTCTGCTCGAACGACCCGACGAACCACCTGCCGCCGCTCCTGGTCGCCCTCGGCGCGTCGATGACGATCCGCGGCGAGTCGGGTGAGCGGACGGTGCCCGCGGACGAGTTCTTCCTCGGCGTCTACCTGACGGCCGTCGGCGAGGGCGAGCTGCTGACCGCCGTCTCCGTCCCCGCCGCGGCGAAGGCCGCGGACGGGTTCGCCTCGGTCACGATCGGGCGGGACGGCACGTGCATCGCGAACGCCGCGGCGAACGTCTCCGACCCGGGGATCACCCTCGTGCTCGGGTGTGTCGACGCCGTCCCGGTGGTGGTGAGGCCGTCCGGCGCCGACGAGGAGAGCGTGCGGCAGGCGGTCGCCGACGCGAACCTCGACCCGCCGTCCGACGTGCACGGGTCGGCCGAGTACCGTCGTCATCTCGCCGGGGTCTGCGCGGTGCGTGCCGTGCAACAGGCGACGAGCAAGGGAGGATGAGCGTGGAGGAGCCGTCGACGAGCCGGACGATCTCCGTCGAGGTCAACGGCCAGACGTACGAGCGCGAGGTCGACGCACGCCGGCTGCTCGTCCACTTCCTGCGCGACGATCTCGACCTGACCGGCACCCACGTCGGCTGCGACACCGGCAACTGCGGTGCGTGCACGGTCCATCTCGACGGCATGGCGGTGAAGAGCTGCATGCTCCTCGCCGTGCAGGCGGACGGCTCCAGGGTGGCGACGGTCGAGAGCCTGGCGCCGGCCGACGGCGAGCTGAGCCCGCTCCAGCAGTCCTTCTCTTCCCACCACGCGCTCCAGTGCGGCTACTGCACCCCGGGAATGCTGATGAGCGCCTCCGCGCTCCTGGCGCAGAACCCGCGTCCGACCGAGGAGGAGGCGCGGACGGCGATCCAGGGCAACATCTGCCGCTGCACCGGCTACGTGAACATCGTCGAGGCGATCGTGAGCGTGGGAGGGAGTTCATGACTGCGCCGAGCGCATCGTGTTGTGGCCGGAGCGGGATTCACTCCCGCGCAGGCCGGCATCGGCTGCTCCGAGCGGCGCCGAAGAAGGAAGGGGCTCATGGGGGAACCATGGGTTCCCCCATGCCGATCGTCGAGGCGATCGTGAGCGTGAACGCATGAGCACGACCGAGACGACGACCACGACCGCTCCGACCGAGCTTCAGAAGGGGCACATCGGCCAGTCGATCCCGCGCAAGGAGGACAAGCGCCTGGTGCAGGGCCAGGGCGTCTTCTTCGACGACGTCCGCCGGCACGGCACCGGCTACGTGCACTTCGTCCGGTCGCCGCACGCGCACGCGAAGATCGTCTCGATCGACGTCTCCGCGGCGCTCGCGCTCGACGGCGTGTACGGGACGCTCACCGGCGACGAGGTCGCGATCCAGACGGATCCGTTCTTCGAGATGTCGACGCCGCCCGGCGCGAACATCAAGGACTACGCGCTCGCGGTCGGGCGCACGCGGTTCATGGGCGAGCCCGTCGCCGCCGTCGTCGCGCGGACGCGCGAGCTGGCGCGCGACGCCGCCGAGCTCGTCGAGGTCGAGTACGAGCCGCTGCCGGTGCTCGTCGACGCCCGCGAGTCCGTCAAGGACGAGGTCGTCATGCACGAGGACGCCGGCTCGAACGTCGTCTGGAGCGGCGTCTTCGACTGGGGCGACTGGGACGCCGCGAAGGCCGAGGCCGACCACATCGTCAAGATCGACGAGCTCCACTTCCACCGCTTCAGCTCGACGCCGCTCGAATGCTCGGGCGCGCTCGTGGAGTACGACCGCGCCGAGGGCTCGTGGACGATCCACTGCAACCACCAGATGCCCGGGGTCGGTGCGATCTGGATGGCCCCGGCGCTCCGCACGGGCATCGACAAGCTCCGCTTCGTCACGCGCGACATCGGCGGCGGCTTCGGCAACAAGATCTGCCTGCACCCGTACTACGTGACGCTCTGCCTGCTCTCCCGCAAGCTCGGCCGGCCGGTGAACTGGACCGAGTGGCGCACCGACCAGCACACCGCGAACGCGCACGGGAACGAGCGCTGGTTCCACGACGTCGAGGTCGCGGTCAAGGCGGACGGGACGATGCTCGGCTTCAGCGTCAAGGCGCTCGACGACTGCGGCGCGTTCCCGCGCTACGAGCCGCTCGGCTGCATCATCTGGGCGCAGGTGACGCCGGGCTGCTACGCCTGGCGGAACATCCGCGTCGACTTCACGCAGGTCTGCTCGAACAAGTCGCCGGTGTCCCCGAACCGCGGCTACTCGCGCATGCAGCACCTCTGGCTGACCGAGCGGATCGTCGACATCGTCGCGTCCGAGCTCGACCTCGACCCGGTCGAAGTGCGCAAGCGCAACTACGTCAAGGCGGAGCAGATGCCCTACGAGACGCCGAACGGGTGCGTCTACGACTCCGGCGACTACGCGCGCTGCCTCGACATGGCGCTCGAGCTGATCGACTACGACTCGATCGAGGAGCGGCGGGCGGAGGCGGCGACGCGCGGGAAGCTGCTCGGCGTCGGCATCGGCTCGACGCTCGACTCCGGCACGAACAACTTCGGCCAGTCGACGCTGCTCAACCCGGAGCTCCAGTTCTCCGGGAACAACGAGGCGGCGACGGTCAAGCTCGACATCTTCGGCGAGGTCGTGGTCACCCTCGGGACGGTGCCGCAGGGGCAG
>DATBIQ010000013.1:0-3307 GCA_036556865.1 Gaiella sp. | reverse complement strand
CGGGCCCAGGTGTCCGCGTCGAAGAAGCGGCTCGCGTCCGTCGGCTCCATCACGAAGTTCGCGTAGTCGCCGACGCGGTGAGGGTCGACCGCTCGATCGAGGGAGTCGAGGTACGACCGCACCGTCGCCTCGGACTCCGCGTCCTCGGGGACCCCGAGTGCGAGGAGGCTGAGGGTGCCGGGCAGCGTCGCCCGGGCCCCGGCCCCCGGCGTGTGCCGTGCGAAGGCGCCCCCGAGCTGGCGCAGCTCCACGAGCGCCAGGTTCGAGCCCGAGCCTGGCCCGACCGCGGCCACGAGCTCGTCGACGCCCGCGGGGGGCAGATCGCGCAGCAGCGCGGTGGTCGGGACGAACGGGAGCGGATCCGGCGGGTCCATCGCCATCTCGCCGAGTGCCGCCGGCGGCACCATCGCAAACGTGTCCATCTCCGGACGCAGGTCGCGCACGCTGCGGAGCAGCGCTCGACCCCGTGCCTCGCTTCCCAGGAAGGCGCCGTAGACGACGGCGAACGAGCCGCCGCGCACGGGCTCGGGCACGACGGGCGCATCGGGGAACTGCAGCAGCGAGGCCCACGACATCATCTCGTCCGGCAGTGTCGGCACGAGCTCGGTCCAGGCGTGGAGAACCTCCGCGGCGCGCTCGAAGGGGAAGAACATCACGCCCGCGTAGAGCTCCTCGACCGGGTAGACGGCGAACTCGATCGCGGTGACGACGCCGAAGTTGCCGTTGCCTCCGCGCAGTGCCCAGAAGAGCTCCGGCTCGTGCTCGGCGTCGACGCGCGTCGCGCGTCCGTCCGCGGTGACGAGCTCGATGGCGGTGACGCTGTTCGCCTGGAGGCCGTACTTGCGGCCGAGCCAACCCATGCCGCCGCCGAGCGAGTAGCCGGCGACCCCGACGTCGGGGGAGGACCCGTGCAGCGCGGCGAGCCCGTGCGCGGAGAGCTCCGGGGCGACGCGGCCCCACTTCACGCCGGCGCCGACCTTCACGCGGCGTGCACGGACGTCGATGACGACGTCCTGGAGCTCCCGGACGTCGACGAGGAGCGTGCCGTCGAGCGCGCCGTGTGCGTCTGCGTTGTGGCCCGTCGCCTGTGGCGCGACGCGAAGACCGGCGACGCGGGCGTGATCGACGGCGGCGATCACGTCGTGCACGTCGACGGGTAGCGCGATCGCGGCCGGCCGCACGTCGGCCGCCAGGTTGAACACCTGCCGCGTCGCGTCCCAGTCGATGTCCCACGGGGTCACGACGCGTCCGCTCATCCGGCCGGCGAGGGTGTCGAAGGGGGTCGTCCCGGTTGTCAGCATGTCGGTCTCCTTTCAATGAACATGATGTACACTGATTGGGTCATGCTATCATCGCTGAACACTGTGTCAACCGGAATTCGGAAATACGAGCTGAAGGCACGCGCGGAGAGCCAGCGCGAGACCCGCGACCGGATCGCGCGGGTGACGGCCGAGCTGCACGAGGAGAAGGGCGTCGCCCACACGACCGTGGCCGAGATCGCCCGCCGGGCGGGCGTGACGCGTCTGACCGTGTACAACCACTTCGCCGATCTGAGCGAGCTGCTCCCTGCCTGTGCCGCGCACTACGAGCAGCTCCACCCGACGCCCGAGTTCGAGGGCGTACTCGCGCTCGCGGACCCGCGCGAGCGCGTTCGCGCGGTCCTGCCGCGGCTCTACGGCTGGTACCGCGAGACCGAGCCGATGTACGGCAAGCTCTTCAGCGACCGGGCGTCCGTGCCGGAGCTGGATCGGTTCCTCGAGGACAACGTCGACCGCATGCTCGCCGAGCTCGCCGACGACCTGACCGCCGGTTTCGCCGGCCGCGGTGCGCGACGCAAGCGGCTTCGCGCACTGATCCGGCTCGCGCTCGACTTCTGGACCTGGCGCCGCCTCGCGCGCGAGGGCCTCGACGACGCGACCGCCGCGGAGCTGATGGCGGCCTCGGTCGCGACGAACGCCGCCTGACGCCGCGCCGCGTTCGCGTCCCGGGCCGACCGTCGCCCTCGGGGAGCCGTGTGCCCTGCGCCGTATCCACACGAGGGATCAGCGTCGTCCCCGATGACCCGGTGGGAGGTGGCGCGCGACGCTTGCGGTGCGGGAGTAGGAGATGACGGTTCTCGTCACCGCAGCGAGCAAGCACGGGGCGACGCGAGAGATCGCCGAGCGGATCGCGGGCGCACTCGACCGGGACGGCGTCCCGGCGGAGTTCGTCGACATCGACGAGATCGGCGACGTCTCGAGCTACGAGGCGTACGTCGTCGGAAGCGGGCTCTATCTGGGCAACTGGCTGAAGGGGGCTCGTCGCTTCATCGAGGCCAACGCCGAGGTGCTCGCGGAGCGTCCGACATGGCTCTTCGCCAGCGGCTCCGTCGTCGGAGACCCACCGGTCGCCGAGGACCCCGACGCGCTTCGGCCCGGCCTCGCCGATCGGCTCGTCGAGACGACGCACGCACGTGAGCACAAGCTCTTCGCGGGCAAGCTCGACACGAGCAAGCTCGGTCCCCTCGAGCGAGTCGCCGTGCGCGGCGCGCACGCGCGCGAGGGCGATCACCGCGACTGGGACGAGATCGAACGCTGGGCCGGGCACATCGCACGACAGCTGGCACGCTCGCACGGGAACGATTCGCGCTCGGGCTCGCAATGACGGAGGCGGACGGTGTCGACGGGTGAGCACCCTGCTCCGCGTCGCGTCGACCGGCGCCGTCGACGAGCGCCGTGGCTCGTGGTCGGCCTGGCGGCCGCTGCCTGCACCGTCCTCGGCGCCGTCGTCGGCATCGACCGGTTGTCCTCTTCGGGCGAGACCCAGTGGGCGTGGCCCCCGGAGCCCTGTGTGATACAGGGGAGCGATGCCCGCTGCGGCACGTTCGTCGTCCCGGAGAGCCGCGGGAAGCCGGACGGGCGCACGATCGGGCTCCGTGTGGTCGTCCTGCCCGCGTCCTCGACGCCGGCGCGAACCGACGCGGTCACGTGGCTCGCCGGCGGCCCGGGAGACGCCGCCACCGAGGAGGCCCTCGCCCAGGGCTGGCAGTCGAGCTCGCTGCGCACCGATCGCGACTTCCTGCTGGTCGACCAGCGGGGTACCGGCGGGTAGAACGCACCCGGCGGCGACGTGACCCAGTACGGGACGCGGATGGCGATGGACGACCTGGACGCGGTGCGGACGGCGCTCGGCTATCGGCGGCTCGACGTGATCGGCAGCTCGTACGGCGCGACTGCGGCGCAGGTCTTCCTGAAGCTCCACCCCTCGTCGGTGCGCACGGTCGTCCTCCTGGGTGGCACGGCGATCGACGTTCCGTTCTTCGCCCGTT
>DATBIQ010000012.1:0-49782 GCA_036556865.1 Gaiella sp. | reverse complement strand
GATCTTCCAGGATCCCTACGCGTCACTGAACCCGCGCAAGCGTGTCGGATTCATCGTCGGCGAGGCTCTCGAGATTCACAAGACCGGCACTGCAGTCGAGATAAGGCGCCGTGTCCAGGAATTGCTCGAAGTCGTCGGGCTGAACCCGGAGCACTACAACCGGTTCCCGCACGAGTTTTCCGGCGGCCAGCGCCAGCGGATCGGCGTCGCGCGCGCCCTCGCGGTCAACCCGAAGCTGATCTTCTGCGACGAGCCGGTGTCGGCCCTCGACGTCTCGGTCCAGGCGCAGATCCTCAACCTGCTGAAGGACCTGCAGCGCGAGTTCGGCCTGACCTACGTCTTCATCGCGCACGACCTCAACGTCGTGCGGCACATCTCCGACCGCGTAATGGTCATGTACCTCGGCAAGGCGGTCGAGCTCGCCGACCGCAACGAGCTGTACCTCCATCCGAAGCATCCGTACACCGGCGCCCTGCTCAGCGCGGTGCCGATCGCGAGCCCCGACATCGGGCGCGCGCGGAAGCAGGTCGTGCTCGAGGGGGACGTGCCGAACCCGATCAACCCGCCCGCGGCGTGCAACTTCCATCCGCGCTGCCCACGCTTCCAGCAGGGGCACTGCGACGTCGAGACGCCGCCGCTCGCGCCGATCGCGTACGACCACCTCGTCGCGTGCCATTACCCGCTCGAGCGCTGGCCGATGAACATCGCCGAGCGCGACGCGCGGGCGGCCGACGCCGAGCCGGTCGAGTCGGCGGGATAGGCCCGACCTCCTCCGCCACGTGCGCTCTGCCGCGCGACGGATCGTCGTCCTCTTCGGCTCGGCCGTCGTCGTCATCGGCCTCGTGTCGGGCCTGATCGGGCTCGCGCTCGGCAGCTCGTTGTGGCGCAGCGCGGCGACCGGCCTCTACCTCGTCGGCTGCTTCCTCGTCGTGCTGGGGGTCTTCGCCGGCGTGCGGGGGCCGCTGCGACCGGCCGGCTCGGAGGAGGAGGGCGACGCTCTGGGGTCGCTCCTCGGCATCGGCATCTTCTCCAGGGGCGTTCGCAGCGCGACGAGCGACGAGCGCGCCGACGCACGGGCGACGGCGTGGCTCTTCCTCGCGATGGGACTGACGATGATCCTCGTCGGCATCGCCCTCGACCCGCGGACGGCGCTCTTCTGACGCGCTAACCACTCGGGCGTTCGGACGTCCAAGTCAGTATGACGGGTATGCGTCCGTCCCGGTGTGACCGCACGCGCTCGCTGCTCTCGCAGCGGCTCGACGCTGCGATCTCCGACGTCGAGCGCAGGGCGATCGCCCGGCACACCGCGCGCTGCGCGGACTGTCGAGCGTTCGAGGCGCAGAGCCGCTGGGTGACCGCGGAGCTCCGCAGCGCGCCGCTGCTCGACCCTCCGCACGCGGTGGTCGTGACGCCGGTACGCGCCCGCCGGATCTCGAGCCGGCTGGTCGGCAACGTGGCATCGATCGCCGCACTCCTCGCCGTCACCATCGGCGGCTGGGCGACCGGCATGAGCCTCCCGACCGGCTCGTCGGCGAACCGGGCGGTGCCGCCTTTGCGCGACTCGGTGAACGGTGACGCGCTCCGCGTGCTCCACGTCGAGGCACTGCGCGCCGGAGAGCTGCCGATGGTTCCCGCGACCCCGCGCCCATCGGTGAAGCCGCCGCGCTCGGCGGACGATTCGTAGCCGCCCGCGGCCGGGCGACCAGCGTGGAGCCCCCGACTACACTCGTCGGCGTGTTGGCCGACCCGGCGCGCACGGACGAGCTGCACGAGGCGGTGGCCGTCGCGACGCGGCTGCTCGAGAACATCGAGACGGTCGTGCACGGCAAGAGCGACGAGGTGCGCCTCGTCCTCACTGCGCTCGCGTGCGGCGGTCACGTGCTGTTCGAGGACGTTCCCGGCACCGCAAAGACGGTGCTCGCCCGGGCCGTGTCCCAGTCGATCGAGGGGTCGCACGGGACGAGGATCCAGTGCACGCCCGACCTCCAGCCGACGGACGTCACCGGGCTCGCGGTCTACGACCAGCGGACGCGCGACTTCGAGTTCCGGCCGGGACCGATCTTCGCGAACGTCGTCCTCGTCGACGAGATCAACCGGGCGATGCCGAAGACGCAGTCGGCGCTTCTCGAGGCGATGGCAGAGCGCCAGGTGACGGTCGACGGTGCGACGAAGCACGTCCCGCGTCCCTTCCTGTTGCTCGCGACGGAGAACCCGATCGAGTACGAGGGCACGTTCCCGCTTCCCGAGGCGCAGCTCGACCGGTTCTTCCTGCGGACGTCGCTCGGCTACCCGAGCGCGGCCGAGGAGCTCAAGGTGATCGAGGACCAGCGCGTCGAGCATCCGCTGGCATCGCTGCAGGCCGTCGTCGGCATCGACGAGATCGAGGCGCTCCAGCGGGCGACGACCACCGTCTATCTCGATCCGCTGATCGCGGAGTGGATCGTGCGGCTCGTCCGCGCGACGCGCGAGATGAGCGCGACGTCGGTCGGCGCCTCGGTGCGCGGCAGCCTCGCGCTCGAGCGGGCGGCGCGCGGCTGGGCGCTGCTCCACGGCCGACAGTACGTCGTGCCGGGCGACGTCGAGCGGCTCCTCGTCGCGGTGCTCGGGCATCGAGTGGTGCTGACGCCGGCGAAGCTCGCCGAGGCGCGCCAGCACGGGATGGCCGCCGTCATGCGTGGCTTCGCGGACGAGTGCCTCGCGCTCGCGCCACCGCCGTCCGCCGTGCTCGAGGACGACCGCCCGCCCGTCCCGGCCGAGGGATGATCGGCGGCGGCCTCACCTTCCCACTGGTCTCGCGCCGGCGCCTGATCGGGCTCGCGTTCGGGTCGATGCACGGTGCGCGTCGCGGCTCGGGCTCCGACATTGCGGGCTCGCGACCCTACATCCCGGGCGACGACCCGCACCGCATCGACTGGGGCGCGTCCGCGCGGCTCTCCGCGGCGCGGGCCAGCGACGAGTTCGTCGTCCGCGAGTACCTCGCCGACGAGGCACCGCGGGTCGTCGTGTGCGTCGATCGTCGCCCCGGGATGTCGCTCTCTCCGCCCGGCCTGCCGTTCCTCGACAAGGCGGAGGCAGCCGGCGTCGCGCTGGCGCTGATCGAGGCGAGCGTCGCGGAGTCGCGCGGCCTCGTCGGGCGGCTCGAGCACGGCCGCCCGGGCGTCGTCGGCTGGAGCCCGCCGACGAGCGGCCGCAGGAACGTCGTGCTCGCGGAGCACCCCCTCCCGGAGCGCTCCACCCCGGCCGACGCGATCACGGGGATGTTCGAGTTCCTCACGATCCATCGGCGGCAGGTCCCGTCGGCGAGCTTCGTCTTCGTGCTCTCGGACTTCATCGAGCCGACGCCGCTCGAGACATGGGAATGGGCGCTCGACCGAGGCTGGGACGTCGTGCCGGTGATCCTCCAGGATCCGGTCTGGGAGCAGCGGTTCCCGGACGTCGACCGTATCGTCGTCCCGCTCGTCGGCGTGAACGGCCGCACGCGGCTCGTTCGCCTCGCCGCCGGCGAGTCGGCGCTCCTTCGCGAGCGCCACGAGCGGCGGCTCGGAGAGCTCCTGGGCGGACTACGCTCGCTCGGAGTCGAGCCGGTCGTGATCGGGCGGGAGGATCGCGAGCACGTCTTCGAGGCGTTCCTCAGCTGGTCGTCCGAGCGGCAGGCGGCGTGGGGGCAAGCGGCGTGAAGCGATGGGCGGTGATCGCGGTGCAGGTCGTGGCCGCCGTGCTCGTCGGGCTCGCGATCCGCGAGCTCTGGCTCGCCGTGAACGGCGGGGGCGACAGCGTTGCCGAGCCGCGCAGCGCGGTCTCCGTCACGACCGACGTGGCGCCGAACGTCGTCGCGTTCGGGACCCCCGTGGTCGCGACCGCGGACGTCGTCGCCGACGCGCGGATCGTGCGGCCGGAGTCGATCACGATGCAGGTCGACTTCTCGCCGTACGAGCTCGCGGGCGAGCCGACGGTCGAGCGTCACGTCACCGGCTCGAGCGCGCACGTCCGGTTCCGGTATCCGCTCCGGTGCCTGCGCGAGGGATGCGAGCCGGCCGCCGCGCGCGGAGTGGCCGAGTTCCGATCCGGCCTCGTGCGCTACCGCTTCCGCGACAGCCCCGGCGCCGGGCGCGACTTCGTCGACTGGCCCGCGGTCGTGGTCGCGTCGCGCGTCGCGACCGACGACGTGGAGGCGATCCGCTGGCGGGCGAGCGAGACGCAGCTTCCGGCGGTCACGACCCGGTTCGGTGCCAAGGGCCTGGCCGCAGTGCTGCTGCTCGCGGCGCTGGCGCTCCTCGCCGGAGCCGTCTGGCTCGGCCGGCGACTCTGGCACGTCCCAGCAGTGCCGGAGAACCTCGATCAGCGCCCGGTCCGCCCGCCGCTCGAGCGTGCGCTCGAGCTCGCGCGGGCCGAGCTGGGCAACGGCGTCGGGCCGGCCGAGCGCCGCCGCGCGCTCGAGCGCGTGGCGCGGGAGCTCGAGGTCCTCGGCTACGAGGCGCTCGCCGACGACGCCCGGGCGCTCGCCTGGTCGCCGCACGTGTCGACCGGGGAGGACGTCGAGTCCTTCGCGCGGCGCGTGGAGGACGCCGTGTCGCCCGAGGTGGCAGCGTGACGGAGCTCTCGCTGCGGCGGCGGGCCGGGCTGCCGACCTCGGCGGCCGACGAGCTCGGGCGCGAGCATCGGCGCACCCGCTGGGTCAGGCTCGCGCTGGCCGCCGCCGCGGTCGCGCTGCTCCTCGTCGCATTCGGGCTCGCGCGTGACCTTCACGCGCTGCCGACGAGCTACTTCGCGACGGGAAGCGGCGGCGTCGTCGTCCTCGACCTCTCGACGAGCGTCGACGCGCAGAAGTCGCAGCGTGTCCAGCGCGTGTTGCAGTCGTTCGCAGAGACCGAAGGGCGCATCGGCCTCATCGTCTTCTCGGACAGCGCGTACGAGATGCTGCCGCCGGACACCCGCAGCGAGGAGCTCCGTCCGCTGCTGCGGTTCTTCGACCAGGGCCCGGTCGGCTTCGCGCAGCGTGGCTTCGGCGGGGGCCGCCGCGGCGGGAACGCCGGTCCTCCGCAGCGACCGCGCGAGGAGAGCCCCTGGTCGCTGGCGTTCCGCGGTGGCACGCGCATCTCGACCGGCCTCGCCGAGGCCCGCGCCGTGATCGCGCGCGAAGGGAACCCCGACCTCTCTGTCCTGCTCCTCAGCGACCTCGACGACTCGGGCTTCGACACGTCCGCGCTCACGGAGGAGCTCGTCGCGTACGAGCGGGACGGGATCCGGCTTCGCGTCGTGCCGCTCTTCCCGGCCCCGGAGGACAGGCGGCTCTTCACGCAGATCGCCGGGAAGAACGTCTTCGTCGACCGTCCCGAGCTGCTGCGGAACACGACCGTGCGCGAGCGGCTCACGCTCGTCGGCTCGTCGCCCTGGGCGCTCGTGTGCGCCGGGGCCGCGCTCCTCGGGCTCCTCGCCGTGAACGAGCGCTGGTGCGCGCGACTCACATGGGGGAGGCCCGCGTGACCGCGCGCCCCTGGCTGCGCCCCGCCGCGGGCGCCGTCGCCGTCGCCGCCCTCATCGTCGTCGCGGCGGCGCTCGTCGCGCTCGCGGCCGACGTGCTGCGGTGGGACCGCCAGCTCCGCGACGGCGACATCGCCTACGGCGCCGCCGCTCGCGCCACCTGGGAGCCGGACACCCTCCTTCCGCGGGGCGTGTCGTCGTCGCTCCTGGGAGTCGGGGACGACGTCGCGTACCGGCACGCCGTCGACCGCTTCTGGCGCAGCGGTCCACGCGAGCCGATCCGCGTGTTCGAGGACGTCACGCGGCGGAGTGCCGCGGAGCGGGTGCTCGGCCAGGCCTTCGTCAGCGACGACAACCCGACGCGGCGTTCGCAGCTCGCGGTCCTGCGGGCCGCGCTGATGCTCGAGGAGGGGCGGAACTCGCCGACGCAACGCCAGGTCTTCGTCCGGCGCGCGATCGAGCAGCTCGAGCGTGCCGTGACCCTCGACCCGTCGAACGACACGGCGATCTACGACCTCGAGCTCGCGCTGAAGCTCCTGCGCGCGTCCGGCTCGGGCGTCGCGGGCAGCGGTGACACGCGCTCGCCGCTGCCGAGCCCCGGCGCCGGCTCGGCGACGTCCGGCAGCGGCTTCTAGTCCGTGTCGGTCAGCTTCCTGACCCCGCTCGCCGCGCTCGTCGGCGTGGTCGGGGGCCTGGCCGTGTACGCGCTCGTTGCTGCCCGCCGTCGATCGGGCGCGACCGCGGCCTCGTTGGGCCTTCCGGCCGCAGGACGTCGTGCGACGCTCGTCGACCTCGGTCTGATCGCACTCGTATCGGGACTGGTCGCGCTCGCGGCCGCCCAACCGGTCGTCGCGCGCTCCGAGCCGACGCGCGGTCGCGAGGGCGCCGAGGTGCTCGTCGTGATGGACGTGACCCGCTCGATGCTCGCGCGACGCGCTCCGAGCGAGCCGACGCGGCTCGACCGCGCACGCGCGGTCGCGAAGCGGCTTCGCAATGCGATCCCCGAGACGCGGGTCGGTGTCGCGTCGCTCTCGGACCGGGTCCTGCCGCACCTCTTCCCGACCCTCGGTGCGAACGCGTTCGCGGCCGTGATCGACCGAGCGATCGGGATCGAGCGCCCCCCACCGGACCGCAGGGCCCGGCGGGCCACCGCGTTCGCGGCTCTCGGCGACCTGGGCCGCGTCGCGTTCTTCCGGTCCGACTCCGCGCGGCGGATCGCCGTCGTCCTGAGCGACGGGGAGACGATCCCGGTCGATCTCGAGACCCTGAGCGACCGGCTGCGCGAGGGGCGCGTGTCGACGATCTTCGTCCAGGTGTGGCGTGCCGACGAGGCGGTCTTCGACGACCAGGGCGTTCGCGACCCCGCCTACCGCCCCGATCCGACGTCGAGCCGATCGTTGCGGCTCGTCGCCGGCGCCGTCGGCGCGCCGGTGATCAACGAGGGCGACACGCGCTCGCTCGTCGCGGCGGTGCGCGAGCGCCTCGGCACCGGCCCACTCGCCGCGCAGGGCCGCCAACTCGTGTCGAAGGAGCTCGCGCCGCAGGCGCTTCTCGTCGCGTTCGTGCCGCTCGCCGTCCTCCTCTATCGCCGTAACCTGTAGTTCACATCCGCCGAACGGTTCGGAAAACACGCTCGGCTACCCTCCACGCGTGATCGAACGCCTCCGTTCTCCAGGCGCGGCTCGTGCGCTCGTGTGGGCCTCGACGCTCGTTCTCATCGCGGGTGTCGTCGCGTTCGTCACCGTGCGGCTCGGGCAGGAGGACAAGGGGCCGGCCAACGTGGGAACCGTGCCGAGCGGCTTCGCCTCGGAGGACTTCGACCCGAACGCGACGGTCACGCAGCCGAAGGAGAGCGACGTCCCGAAGGCGGCGCGCGTCGCCGCCGGGGAGTTCGTCCTCTCCGCCGTGGGGCGCGAGGATCTTCGCAAGGCCTGGAAGCTCGCGGATCCGAGCCTCAAGCGCGACTGCGCGTGCAGCTACGAGGAGTGGCTCACGGGGAACATCAACGTCCAGTACTTCCCGACGAAGGGGCTGCGCGGGGCGGCGTTCTCGGTCGACGAGGTGACGCCCGGGCACGTCGTCCTCCAGGTACTGCTCACGCCGGCACAGTCGACCGGGCTCAAGCCGACGGCCTTCTACATCGGCCTCAAGCAGCGCGGCAAGGATGCACCCTGGCTGGTCGACTACTGGGCCCCCGTCGACGTGATCGCCGTGCCCGCGGCGCCCCAGGGCTGACGCTTCCACGTACCCTGGAGGCGTGTTCGTGACGCCCACGTTCGTCTCGTCCGACCTCTGACGGCTCGACCACGCCGAGCGTGTCGAGGCGCTGATGCGGAGCTCCTCCTGGCCACGCCGGGACCGCCTCGGGCTGCTCCGGCCATTGGCTAGACTCCGTCGCCGGTCGCCCACCCGCGAGCCGCTCGGTCAACCGCCTCTTCAATCGGAGTCACATGCCTGAAGCCACGAGCACGTCCGGTCGCAACGTCGGGAAGATCATCGAGATCAAGGGCGTCGTCCTCGACGCCGTGTTCCCCGACGGCCTTCCCGAGATCCTGAGCGCGCTGGAGATCGAGCTCCCCTCCGGGACGCTCGTCGCGGAGGTCCAGCAGCACCTCGGGGACGACCGCGTGCGGGCGGTCGCCATGGACTCGACCGACGGCCTCGCCCGTGGGGTGGACGTCGTCGACACCGGAGCGCCGATCTCCGTGCCCGTCGGCCAGCCGACCCTCGGGCGCCTCTGGAACGTGATCGGGCAGGCGATCGACGGCGAGGCGGACGTCGCCGCAGACGCCGAGCGGTGGCCGATCCACCGCGACCCGCCGGCGTTCCGCGACCTCTCGCCGAAGATCGAGATCTTCGAGACGGGCCTCAAGTGCGTCGACCTGATCGCTCCCTACATCAAGGGCGGCAAGGTCGGCCTGTTCGGCGGCGCGGGCGTCGGCAAGACCGTGCTCATCCAGGAGCTGATCCACAACCTCGCGAAGGAGCACGGCGGCGTGTCGGTCTTCTCGGGGGTGGGCGAGCGGACGCGCGAGGGCACCGACCTGATGATCGAGATGACCGAGTCGGGTGTGATCGACAAGGTCGCGCTCGTCTACGGCCAGATGAACGAGCCGCCCGGGGCGCGCCTGCGCGTCGGCCTCTCCGGCCTGACGATGGCCGAGTACTTCCGCGACCAGGGCCAGGACGTCCTGCTCTTCATCGACAACATCTTCCGGTTCGTCCAGGCGGGCTCCGAGGTGTCGGCGCTGCTCGGCCGCATGCCGAGCGCCGTCGGCTACCAGCCCACGCTCGCCACCGAGATGGGGCAGCTGCAGGAGCGCATCACCTCGACGACGACCGGCTCGGTCACGTCGGTGCAGGCGATCTACGTGCCGGCCGACGACCTCACCGATCCGGCGCCGGCGAACACGTTCGCCCACCTCGACTCGACGACGACGCTCTCCCGTGCGATCGTCGAGAAGGGCATTTACCCCGCGATGGACCCGCTCGACTCGACGTCGCGCGCGCTCCAGCCGGGGATCGTCTCGGACGACCACTACCGCGTCGCCACGAGCGTCCAGCAGATCCTGCAGCGCTACAAGGACCTGCAGGACATCATCGCGATCCTCGGGATGGACGAGCTCACGGACGAGGACAAGCTCGTCGTCTCGCGCGCCCGCAAGGTGGAGCGCTTCCTGTCGCAGCCGAACTTCGTCGCCGAGCAGTTCACGGGGACGCCCGGCGAGTACGTCAAGCTCGAGGACACGATCGCCGGGTTCGACGCGATCATCCAGGGCGAGTGCGACGACCTGCCCGAGGCGGCGTTCTACATGGTCGGGCCGATCGAGGCCGTGCGCGAGAAGGCGCGGCAGCTCGAGCAGGTCGCGGCGTAGCGGCGCCGTGGCGGAGCTCTCCGACCACCCGCCGTTCGACGTCGAGGTCGTCACTCCCGACGGCCCGGTCTTCCAGGGCGAGGCGCACATGCTGATCGTTCCGGGCGCGGCCGGTGAGATCGGCGTGCTCGCGCGTCACGCGCCGCTCGTCGCGACGCTCAAGGCGGGCTCGACGCGCGTCCACCTCGGCGGCAACGAGATCCTCGAGTTCGCGACCGGCCCCGGGTTCTTCAAGGTGGAGCTCGACCGCGCTCTCGCGCTCGTCGACGACGCGGTCAGCGTCAAGGAGATCGACGACGCGCGCGCCCAGGCGCAGCTCGAGGCGGCGCGCGCCGAGCTCGAGCGTGTCGAGGCGGGAGAGTCCACCGCCGACCGCTGGCAGCTCGAGCAGCGGATCCGGCACGCCGAGAACCAGCTGGCGGTCTCGGGTCGCACGACCGGCTGAGCCGGTCGGCGAGCTCCCAGCGATCCGATATCCCTCCCGCGAGGGAACCCGGACGCCGTCGTCTCCCCCGGTCGGGGGAGGGAGGCCGCGCGCCGCCGTTCCTACGGTGAGTGCCTCGGGGATCCTCCCGGGGAGGGGAAGGGGTACTGCGGCGATGGAGAAGCGGCCATTCTGGCGTCTGTTGGCGTCCCGAAACACGCGCGAGCTCGCGGCGATCGCGTGCACCGTGCTCGTCATTCCGGCAGTTGCGTTGGCGGGGCTGACGCTCTCGCTCTTCCCGAACGGGGTGGGCGCACCGATCCTCCAGGCTCCGCGAGCGCTGTTCGGCGGTGCACGGGAGACGACATCCGGGCTGGTGCGGCTCGTCGCCGGGCCCGAGTCGGAGACGTCCGGCCCTGGAGAGACCGTTGCGGCGGCCGACCTCGCTGCGGATCGTCCCGACTCGCCTCCGCCCCAGGAGCACGCCGTGGAGCGCGGCGGCGCGACGCGCACGGAGGACACGCGACCGGCGGTGGGGCGCGGGCGGGCTCCCGTAGGCGACCCGGCCGGACGCGGCGAGTCGGTCGACGACGCGTTCGAGCCCCCCTTCGGCGCCATGCCCGGCGAGAGCGGCAGCGCACCGGCCGGGGCGGATCCTCCGTCAGGCCGCTCGACGCCCTCGGGTTCCGGCGGCGCGCGCGACGAGCGCGGCTCGGGCTCGGGGCCGGGCGTTCCCGCCGGATCGGCCGCCGCTTCGAGCGCGGTCGTTCCGGGAGGGCCGTCCGACGACGACGGCGGGCTGCCCGCGGGCGACTCGGGCGGCGGCGAGTCGACGCCGACCGTCGAGGAGTCGGGCCCGGGCGCCCTCGACGAGACGTCCAAGGGGACGGGCGTGCCGGCAGAAGGCGCACCGTCGGGTGGCGATGAGGCTCCGGGAGGGGGAGCGAACGCGGCCGCCGATCCCGGCACCGGTCAGACCGACGCCCCGCCGGCCGGCGGCGCGGGAGCGGAGGACGTGGATCCCGTGGCCGGCAGCGCGCCGGAGGACGGCAACGCGGCCGGGGGTGGGACGGAGGAGGCCGGCGCCGGCGGGAGCGACGGCGGCTCACCCGGGGGTACGGGCGACGACACCGAAGGCGGCCCCGGCCCGGGGGGCGACGTGGGCGGTGACGCCGGCGCGGGCGGTGACACCGGAGCCGAGGGCGGTACCGCCGGCGACCCCGGTGCGGGGGGCGGCAGCGGCACGGACGCCGGCGGCGGACAGGACGGCGGCGGCGCCGACGAAGGCACCGAGCCGGGTGAGGGTACGGGCTCGGACGGCAACGGGCAGGGCAACGGGACGTGCCATGGGAACGGCAATGGCAACGGGAACGGCAATGGCAACGGGAACGGCAATGGCAATGGCAATGGCAACGGGAACGGGAACGGGAACGGCCACGCAAACGGTCAGAGCAACGGGAACGGCCAGGGCAACGGCAACGGCCAGGGCAACGGCAACGGCCAAGGCAACGGCGGCGAAGGGCGCGGGAACGGAAATGGTCAGGGCAACGGGGACGGCACCTGCCACGGAAACGGCAACGGGCAGGGGGACGGGAACGGCCACGCCAACGGCCAGGGCAACGGCAACGGCAATGGCAATGGCAACGGGGGTCGCGTGAGCTCGGGGCTCGTGCTCCTGCCGCTCGGCATGCTCGCGCTCGGCCGGCGTCGTCGACGCGGATCCCGGAAGGGGGCCTGAGGTGAGGCTGCTGAGCCGCGCCTGCAACCGGCGTACGCGGAACCCGAGCCTCGTGCTGCGGTTCACGCTCTTCACCGCGGTCGGGCTGACCGTCACGAGCGTCGCGATCTTCCTCGTCGTCCGCGGGTTCGTCACCGGGCACGCAGAGGACGCCGTCGAACGGAACACGCGGTTCGTGGCGGCTGCAGTGCTCTCACGGCAGCTGACGCCGTCGGACTTCGACGGGCCCGTGGGACCCGAGCGGCGGCGACAGCTCGACCGGATGTTCGGCGAGCAGGTGCTCGTCGACGACGTGGACGGGGCGACACTCTACGGGCGCGACGGCGTCGTGTCGTACTCGACCGACGCGACATTGATCGGACAGCGGACACATGACAGCGATGCCGCTCGTGCGGCGCTCTCCGGCGGCCTCATCCGGACGGTCGTCGAGCCCGAGCGCGTCGGCGACGCGACGCGCACGGTGCTCAAGCAGGTCGTCCCGATCTCGTTCGGAACGCGACCTGCCGGCACGTTCGTCTCGTCGCGTGACTACGCGCCGATCGCGCGGTCGATCCGCGCCACGTTCGTCCCCATCGCCGCCGTGCTCGAGATCCTCGTGCTCGCGCTGTTCGCGTCGTTCTTCCCGGTGCTCCGGCGGGCGACGCGGCAGATGGGGTCCCACATCGACGAGATCGAGCATCTCGCCCTCCACGACAGCCTCACCGGGCTGCCGAACCGGGTGCTGTTCCGCGACCGCATCGACGGCGTGCTCGCGGACGCGCGCCGCAGCGACGGTCGGGCCGCCGTGATGCTTCTCGATCTCGACGGGTTCAAGGAGATCAACGACGTCCTGGGGCACGCGAACGGTGACGAGCTGCTCCGTAGCTTCAGCGCGAGGCTTCGGCGCTCCCTCCGCGAGACCGACACCGTCGCGCGCCTCGGCGGCGACGAGTTCGGGATCGTCCTGCGCGTGGACGGCATCGAGGACGTGCTCGAGGCGGCCGACCGCATTCACGGCGCTCTCGACGAGCCGTTCGCGATCGGCGACCTCTCGCTCGACGTCGGAGCGTCGATCGGCGGGGCGGTGTTTCCCGACGACGCCGTCGATCCCGAGACGCTCGTGCGCTTCGCCGACGTCGCGATGTACGCCGCAAAGCGACGCCGCAGCCGAGTCGAGCTCTACGACCCGACCGAGGACGATTCGAGCCGCGAGGCACTCGCCCTCGGCGGTGAGATCCGGCAGGCGCTCGAAGACGGAAGCATCGTCGTCCACTTCCAGCCCAAGGTCGAGGTCGACAGCGGCCGAATCGTCGGCGCCGAGGCGCTCGCCCGCTGGATTCACCCACAGCGCGGAATCGTCCTGCCCGCCGTGCTCCTCCCGGTCGTGGAGAAGGCGGGTGTCATGCGGCTGTTGACCGATCGCGTCCTCCGGCTCGCAGTCGCGCAGGCGGGCGCCTGGCGCGACGCCGGCACGCCGATCGAGGTCGCGGTCAACATCGACGTCCGCACGCTGTTGGACTCGACGTTTCCGTCCGCCGTCGCGGCGATCCTCGCGGATACCGGGCTGCCCGCCGAGCTGCTGACACTCGAGATCACGGAAACCTCGCTCATGGCCGACCCGCTTCGGGCACGTCACGTCGCGGAGGAACTCGCAGCGATCGGCGTTCGCCTCTCCATCGACGACTTCGGGACGGGGTACTCGTCGCTCGGCCACCTCACGGCCTTGCCGCTCTCGGAGCTGAAGATCGACCGCTCGTTCGTCAGCCGGATGACGGAGAGCCCGACGGGCATGACGATCGTCAGGACGATCCTCGACCTCGGCGCCAACCTCGACCTCGCAGTCGTGGCCGAGGGCATCGAGTCGGCGCGAACGCGCCGGCTGCTCCTCGACCTCGGCTGTAGCCTCGCCCAGGGGTACGAGCTCGGCCGTCCGGTGCCCGCGCAGGCGCTGACCGACGCCCTGTGCCAGGGTCGCAGGCCCGACGAGTCGCTCCGACCGGTCGCCGCCTGACGCCACTTCACGGAACCGGGAACGCGCGCTATCGTGAGGTTCCCGGACAGCTTTGAGGCAGCTTGGCGACCGGGTCAACAAACGCCTAAAGAGCCCCCGCGCCATGCGCCGGGACCGCTCGAAGGTGTGGTCGCCGGCTCGTAAGGAGACACGTGAGCGCGGAAGCCGAAGCCCGACTGAGAGAGATCCTCGACCGCCGCATCGCCGTCCTCGACGGCTCGTGGGGCGTCCTGCTGCAGAAGAGGGGCCTCTCCGAGGCCGAGTATCGCGGTGAGCTGCTGCGCGACCACCCGCGCGACGTGAAGGGCGATCCCGACCTGCTCAACCTCACCCAGCCGGAGATCGTCGCCTCGCTCTACGAGGAGTACTTCGCGGCCGGCGCGGACATCGCGACGACGAACACCTTCACCGCCACGTCGATCGGCCAGCGCGACTACGCGCTCGAGGGGCTCGCGGCCGAGATGAGCCGCGCAGGCGCGCGCATCGCGCGCGCCGCCGCCGACGCGTGGACGGCGCGCGCGCCCGACCGCCCGCGCTTCGTCGCAGGAGCCGTGGGGCCGCTCAACGTCTCGCTCTCGGTGTCGCCGAAGGTCGACGATCCGTCGTTCCGGTCGGCGACGTTCGACGAGGTGCGCGAGGCCTACGCCGAGCAGATCGCGGCGCTCGTCGAGGGCGGCGTCGACCTGCTCCTCGTCGAGACGATCTTCGACACGCTGAACGCGAAGGCGGCGATCGTCGCCGCGGCCGACGTCGCACCGAACCTGCCGCTCTGGCTCTCCTTCACCGCGATCGACCGGAGCGGGCGGAACCTCTCGGGTCAGACCGCCGAGGCGTTCTGGGTCTCGGTGGCCCATGCCGAGCCGCTGATCGTGGGCGTCAACTGCTCGCTCGGCGCGAGCGAGATGCGGCCCTTCCTCGAGGATCTCGCGAGGGTCGCCGACACGTACGTGGCGTGCTACCCGAACGCAGGGCTACCGAACGCGATGGGCGAGCACGACGAGCAGCCGGGTGACACGAGCCGCTTCCTTCTCGCGTTCGCCGAGGACGGCCTCGTCAACCTCGTCGGCGGCTGCTGCGGCACGACGCCCGAGCACATCCGGCAGATCTCGGCGGCCGTCGACGGCCTGCCGCCGCGGGCGATCCCGACCCGCGAGCCGCGGCCGCGTTGGAGCGGCCTCGAGCCGTTCGAGATCGGCCCGGACACGGGGTTCGTGATGATCGGCGAGCGGACGAACGTCACGGGCTCGGCGCGCTTCCGGTCGCTCGTCGAGGCGGACGACCTCGAGGCCGCGGTCGAGGTGGCGCTCGAGCAGGTGCGGAGCGGTGCGAACGCGCTCGACGTGAACATGGACGCCGACCTGCTCGACGGCGAGCGGACGATGACCCGGTTCCTCAACCTGCTCGCCACGGAGCCGGAGGCGGCGCGCCTGCCGATCATGGTCGACAGCTCTCGTTGGGCGTGCTCGAGGCCGGGCTCAAGTGCCTGCAGGGGAAGGGCATCGTCAACTCCATCTCGCTCAAGGAGGGGGAGGAGCCGTTCCTCGAGCAGGCACGCCGGATCCGGCGTTACGGGGCGGGCGTGGTCGTGATGGCGTTCGACGAGCAGGGGCAGGCCGACACGCGCGACCGCAAGGTCGAGATCTGCGAGCGCGCGTACCGGCTTCTCACCCAGCAGGCGGGGTTTCCGGCCGAGGACCTGATCTTCGACCCGAACGTGCTCGCGGTCGCAACGGGAATCGAGGAGCACAACGAGTTCGCGAAGGCGTTCATCGAGGCGTTGCCGCTGATCAAGGAGCGCTGCCCGGGCGCACGGACGAGCGGCGGCATCTCGAACCTGTCGTTCGCCTTGCGCGGCAACCAGCACGTCCGCGAGGCGATGCATGCGGCGTTCCTGTACCACGCGATCCGCGCGGGCCTCGACATGGGAATCGTGAACGCGGGGCTCCTGATGGTCTACGAGGACATCGAGCCGGAGCTCCTCGAGCACGTCGAGGACGTGATCTGGAACCGTCGGCCCGATGCGACGGAGCGGCTCGTCGAGCTGGCGCGGCGCTTCGAGGGAGACGCCGTGCGGCGCGAGGAGGATCTCGCCTGGCGGGACGCCTCCGTGGGCAAGCGCCTCGAGCACGCGCTCGTCCACGGGATCGTCGACTTCATCGAGGAGGACGTCGAGGAAGCCCGGGCCTCCGCCGCGCGGCCGCTCGACGTGATCGAGGGGCCGCTCATGGACGGGATGCGCGTCGTCGGCGACCTGTTCGGCTCCGGCCGCATGTTCCTGCCACAGGTCGTCAAGAGCGCCCGGGCGATGAAGCGCGCGGTGGCGTACCTGGAGCCGTTCATGGAGGCGGAGCAGGTCGGCGGTCGCAGCGCGGGCCGGGTCGTGCTCGCGACCGTGAAGGGCGACGTGCACGACATCGGCAAGAACATCGTCGGCGTCGTCCTCGGCTGCAACGGCTACGACGTGATCGATCTCGGCGTCATGGTGCCCGCCGAGAAGATCCTCGACACCGCGGTGGAGCATGCCTGCGACGTCGTCGGGCTCTCGGGGCTCATCACGCCGTCGCTCGACGAGATGGTCGTCGTCGCGAAGGAGATGGAGCGGCGGGGCATGCAGCTCCCGCTCCTCGTCGGCGGCGCCACGACCTCACGGCAGCACACCGCGGTCCGCGTCGCACCCGAGTACACGCAGCCGACGATCCACGTCCTCGACGCCTCGCGAGTGATCGGCGTCGTCGGCGCGCTGCTCGATGCGCAGCGACGGTCCGTGCTCGACGCCGAGAACCGGGCCGAGCAGGACCGCCTGCGCGCGCTCCACGCGGAGCGAGAACGCCGCCCGCTGCTGCCGATCCGCGCGGCGCGCGATCGGCGGACGCCGATCGCGTGGAACGAAGAGGATCTCGCCGTCCCGTCGTTCACCGGCTCGCGCGTCGTCGCGCCCTCGCTCGCGGAGCTGCGCAGGTACATCGACTGGACGTTCTTCTTCCACGCCTGGGACCTGAAGGGCCGCTACCCCGCGATCCTGAGTCACCCGGAGAAGGGGCATGCGGCGCGTGACCTGTTCGACGCCGCCAACGGCCTGCTCGATCGGATCGTCGAGGAGGAGCTGCTCGAGGCCCGCGGCGTCCACGGCGTCTGGAGGGCGAGCGCCGAGGAGGACGACATCGTTCTCTCCGCGGGCAACGGTGCCGTCCGATTCCCGATGCTGCGGCAGCAGGCTGCGCACGACGACTCGCGGCCGAACCGCTCGCTCGCCGACTTCGTCGCGCCCGTCGAGACCGGGCTGCAGGATCACGTCGGCGGCTTCGCCGTGGGGATCCACGGTGCGGACGAGGTCGCGGCAACGTTCGAGGGCGAGGGCGACGACTACAGCGCGATCATGGTGAAAGCGCTCGCCGACCGGCTCGCCGAGGCGTTCGCGGAGTGGCTGCATGAGCAGACGCGACGCGCCTGGTATGCGCCCGAGGAGCGCCTGACGGGCGACGAGCTCGTGGAGGAGCGCTTTCGCGGAATCCGGCCGGCGTTCGGCTACCCTGCCTGCCCGGATCACTCCGAGAAGCCGAAGCTGTTCTCGCTGCTCGGCGCGGCCGACGCGGGGCTGGCGCTGACGGAGTCGTTCGCCTCCACACCCGGCGCAAGCGTCAGCGGCCTCTACTTCGGGCACCCTGCGGCGCGGTACTTCTCCATCGGCCGCGTCGGGCGCGACCAGGTCGAGGACTACGCCGTGCGCAAGGAGGAGCCGCTCGAGGTGGTCGAGCGCTGGCTGCGACCGAACCTCGCCTACGACCCGCGCTGAGGTACGAGTACAGTGAAGAGGGTGCGGACGCTCGTCGCCTTTCTCGCCCTCGGGCTGCTGCTCCCGGCCGCCGGGATGGCGGCGGACGGCCAGCCGAAGAAGGCGCTGACGAAGCAGGACCAGGCAAGCGCGAGATCAATCGTGGTCAAGCTCAGCGACCTCGGGCAGAGCTTCACCGCGGTCGCGCGGGAGAAGGACGAGTCACTGCCGAAGGGGGCCCGCTGCGGCCCGCTCGACGAGAGCGACCTCACCGTATCGGGCGACGCGGCGTCCCCCGACTTCCGCTTCGCCCAGCAGGGGGCGTTCGTCACGGTCGGCTCGACTGCACAGGTCTACCGGACGCTCCGCGAGGCGAACGCGTCGTGGAGTCGTGGGACGACGCGCCAAACGACGACGTGCCTCGCGGACATCGTGCGACTCTCGGCTTCACCGGGCCAGAAGGTGACCGTCCAGTCCGCGGCGCGCGTGCGCTTCCCGTCCCTGTCGCCGAAGACCACCGCCTACAGGCTCGTCCTCACGGTCGAGATGGGCGGGCAGAAGGTGCGCGCGTACGTCGACGCCGTGCTTCTCCAGCACGGCCGCATCCAGGCCGGAATCCTCTTCACGTCGCTCGGCCAGCCGGTCGACCAGGCGCAGCGCGTCGCACTCGCGTCCGTCGTCGCGGCGCGGATGGCGAAGGCGACGCGTCCGAGCGGCCCGATCGCCTGACTCGCGCCTCGGGCCTCCTCCCCCGGACGGGTGAGGGTTCACCCGTCGAGGGTGCCGACAAAGAGGGACGGTGGACGGTTCTGCGGCACTGGTCCTCGTCTGTGCGCTCGCGGCTGCATGCTGGCTCGGGCTGGCCGCAGCCATCCCGGCCTCGCGGCTCGTGGCACGCCGACGCCGCAAGATGGCGCTCGCTGCCGGCGTCGCGTCCGACATGCAGGACGACACGCTCGTCGGCCGCGACGGGCCGACGATGCGTGCCCTGCTGGAGCGCGGGCTCAGAGATCGCGACCGGGACGTCCGCGTCGCCGCCATCACCTCCCTCGCAGGGCTCGCACCGAGCCACGAATGGGCGCTCGACGGCCTGATCGAGGCGCTCGCCGGCGAGCTCGAGACGCCAGGGCGCGTCGCAGCCGAGCTCGACCGCCTTGCGCCGCGGCCCGCCCGTCGTCTCGTGCCCCTGCTCGAACATCCGAGCGACGTCGTCCGGTTCTACGCGGTACGGCTGCTCGCGCGGTACCCGGACCTCGCCCGGCGCCATGTGCCCGATGTCACCCGCGACCGCTCGCCGAACGTCCGGGCCGGCGCGCTGGAGACGCTCCGCGACTCCGGGTCGGCGGAGGCGCTGCGCTCTGCGCTCGTCCTGCTCCGGGATCCGCAGCCCTTCGTGCGCGCGCACGCAGGAAGGACAGCGTGCGCGATCGCAGGGTGCTCCGCCGCGACCTTCGTCGCGCCGCTGCTCGGCGACCCGTCGTGGTGGGTGCGGGAGGCCGCCCGCGAGTCGCTCGCGCGGCTCGGCCCGGACGTGGCGCCCGTCGTCTCGCCGCTGCTGGAGGACGACGACGCGGCGATCCGGGCCGGCGCCGCGCTCGTGTTGCAGGACGTCGGCGTTCTCGATCGTCTGGCCCAGAGTGGCAGCCTCGCGACGCACGACCCCGGGCACCTCGAGCGGATCCTCCGCGCCGGCGGGCCGCGACTCCGGCGTACGGCGTCGGAACGCGCGGGACGACGGGTCGCCCTCGGCCCCGAGCTACACCTGGAGACCGCCACGTGACGCTCGAGACGGGGTTGCGGGCGGCGGTTCTCGCCTGCTCGGCGTACCTCATCCTCCTCTATGGCCTCTACTTCTCGCTCATGGCGATCGGCTTCGTGGAGTCGCGGCGACGGCGACGCGAGCGATCCGTCGACGACCTGGACGTGCTCGCCGTGTCGAGGTTTGCACCGGGGGTGAGCATCATCGTCCCCGCGTACAACGAGAGCGGCGGGCTGCCGGACGCCGTACGGTCGCTCCTCGCGGTCGAGTATCCGGAGTTCGAGGTGATCGTCGTCAACGACGGCTCGACGGACGACACGCTCGAGCGGCTGGTCGCGGAGCTCGAGCTCGTGCCCGTCGAAGCGGCGTCGCGGGCCATCGTCCACAGCAAGCCGGTCCTCCGCTACTACCGCTCGCCGACGGACGCCCGTCTGCTCGTCGTCGACAAGGCCAACGGAGGCAAGGCCGACGGCCTCAACGCCGGCCTCAACCACTGCCGGTACCGCTACGTCTGTGGCGTCGACGCCGACATGGTGTTCACGCGTGACGCGTTGACGCGCGCGATGCGGGAGATCGCGGCCGACCCCAGGGTCGTCGGCCTGACGAGCTACTTCGAGAACGCCCGGGATCCCGCCGGGTCGCTGCGGGACGGCCGGCACTTCACCGGACCGGACACCGCGCCCTTGTTCGCGTTCCAGACGTTCGACTACGTGCGCTCGTTCTTCAACAACCGAACGCCGTGGGCGCGCATGAACTTCATGCTGTGCGCGGCGGGGGCGTTCCAGGTGTGGCGGCGTGACCTCGTCGAGGAGCTCGGTGGCTGGTCGGCCGAGTTCACGTGCGAGGACATCGAGTTCACCTTCCGGGCGCACCGCGTGCTGCGTGAGCGCGGGAGCTCGTACCGGATCGCGTGCCTGCCCGATCGCGTCGGCGTCACGGAAGGGCCGGACTCCGTGCGGAACCTCGTCTCGCAGCGCGAGCGCTGGCAGCGCGTCATCCTCGAGACGTGCTGGGCGAACCGCCGCATGTGGTTCAACCCCCGCTACGGGAAGGTCGGCCTGGTCGGCGTCCCGTACTACCTCGTCTCCGAGATCGTCGCGCCGGTCTTCGAGCTCCTCGCCGTCGGCACCCTCGCCGTCGGCGGGGTGGCAGGGCTGATCACCTGGTGGGAGTTCGCCGTCCTGACACTGCTCATCGCGTTCGCGAACAGCGCGCTGACCACGGGTGCCCTGCTGATGCTCGATCTCGAGGCGAGGGCGTATCGGGCCACTGCGGTCATGCGCCTGCTCGCGCTGATGCCGGTCGAGATGGTCGTCTACCGGCCGCTGATGGCGTGGGCGCGGCTCAAGGGGACGTGGCGGTTCTTCCGTCACGACCGCGCCTGGCACAAGTTCGAGCGCAACGTCCGCGCGGAGACGGTGTGAGGGCTCCGGTCCCGCGGACGAAGGAGGACGCTCTCCTCCTCGGCGTGGCCGTCTCGGCCGCCGTGCTCGTGGTCTTCTCGGTGAGGATCGCCGAGCCGCCGAGGATCGGGCTCTGGATCGCGACGGCGACGGCGCTCGCGCTCGTGCCGGCGGCGCTCTTCGCGCTGTGGCTGGGCGGCCGCGCGCGGCGGGTGGTCGACGACACGCTGCTCGGCGAGTCCGACGCCGCGCGGGCACTTCTGTCGGCAATCCCGGACGGTCTCCTCGTCGTCGACGACGGCACGGTGACCTCCGTCAACCGCCGGCTTTGCGAGCTGCTCGGGTTCGAGCGCGATGAGCTTCTCGGAGCGGCCGCGCCCTTGCCCTTCTGGCCGCCCGAGCACCGCCACGAGATCGAGGCGTGGCATCGGGAGCTCGACGCGCTCGAGGAGCACGAGACGGAGCTCACTCTGCGGCACCGCGACGGCACCCGCCTCCGCGTGCTCGTCGCCGGACGCAGGGCGCCGTCCGGCCCGCAGGACGCGATGCGCCAGCTCGTCACGATCCGGGACGTCAGCGCGCGTCACCGCCGCGAGCGCCGTCTCCACGAGCTCTCCTCACGCGATCCGGAGACGGGCCTCCTCAACCACGGCGAGTTCGAGGAGCGGCTGCGCGCGGTCGTGCGCCGGGCGATCGGAGCCGGCGAGAACGCGACCCTCGTCCTCGCCGAGCTCGGCCTCGACGGAGGCGTCGGCAACGGAGCGCTCCAGCGTCCCGAGGGCCTGGTGGCGGTCGAGCGTCTACGGTCGCTCGCGCGCGCGGGTGACGAGCTCGCGCGCACCCGGGAGGACGAGATCGCGTGGATCCTGCCGGCGACCGACGCGCACGGCGGTGTCGGAGCGGTTGCGCGGGCACGCACGGCGCTCGCGGAGCTCGGACGGGTGACGCTGACCGTCGGCATCTGCGACCTCACGACCGCCGGCGACGTGTTCGCGCTCTACGCGTTTGCCGACCGGGCGCTGGCCCTCGCGCGCGCGCAGGGGGCCGGCGGAACCGCGGAGTATCGGGCGCCGGTCCCCGAAACCATGGGTTGAGACCCCCGCCGCGCGAGCGACAGGACTGGCGTTTTCGGCCACTGTTGCGTGCGCCGCGCCGGTGGTAGCGTCCTCGCGTGCTCTTCGGAGCGACAGGCCGTCTGTCCCTCCTCGGTCGCAACCGGGACTTCGCGCTCCTGTTCTGGGCGACGGCAGGCTCTGCCGTCGGCACCTACCTCGCCGCGCTCGCGCTGTCCGTCCACGTCTTCGACCTCACCGGGTCGGGACGCTGGCTCGCGGCGCTCCTGATCGCGGACTTCCTGCCCATCGTGCTCATCGGGCTGACCCTCGGGCCGCTCGTCGACCGGCTCTCGCGGCAGCGGCTGATGGTCGTCTCCGACCTCGTGCGGGCAGCGACGTTCGTGGCGCTGCCGTTCGTCTCCGAGCCGACGCTGATCGTCGCGCTCGCCGGCGTGAACGGCATCGCGACCGGCTTCTTCCGGCCCGCGGTGTGGGCCGGGCTGCCGAACCTCGTCTCGGACGACGACCGCGAGCAGGCGACGTCGTTGCTCTCGACCGTCGAGCACGTGGCCTGGACGGTCGGCCCCGCGGTCGCCGGCCTGCTCCTCGCCGCGAACGGCGTCGACGTCGCATACGCCGTCAACGCGGTGACCTTCTTCCTGTCCGCGCTCCTCGTCGCGCGGATCCCCGCCCAGGCGCTCCGGTCGGACGAGGCGCTCACGAAGGGTCACTGGAGCGACCTCCGCGACGGGCTCGCGCTCGTCGTCGGCTCTCGCCATCTGGTCACCGTGCTCGTCGTGTGGTGCACGGCCGCCGTCGCCACCGCATGCGTCAACGTCGCGGAGGTGGTGCTCGCGAAGCACGACCTCTCGAGCGGCAACATCGGCCTCGGGCTCCTCGTCAGCGCGACGGGCGTGGGGCTCGTGATCGGCAGCTTCTTCGCCGCCTCTGCGCTCGGTGCGTTCGGCATGCGCCGCGTCTACACGGGCGCGCTCGCATTGATGGCGGCGGGATTCGGCCTCGCGTCGGCGTCGCCGACGATCGCGGTGGCCGCCGTCCTCGCAGCTGTCGCCACAATAGGTAACGGAGCCGCGATCGTCTGCAACCAGGTCCTCGTCCAGCGAGGCGCGCCCGACGCGATGCGCGGCAGGGCGCTGTCCGTCCTCATGTCGAGCTACTACGGCATCCTCGGCCTCTCGATGGCGGGCGGCGGGCTGCTCGTCGACAAGGCCGGCGCGCGCGCGGCCTGGGCGTTCGCGGGCTGCGTCTATCTCGTCGCCGCCGCGCTCGCCGTGGTGCTCACGGCCCGGATCCGGGATGCGGCGGCACCCGAGACGGAGCCTGGGGAGCCGCCCGGCGGCCTGGAGCGGATCCGCGCGCTGATGGACGAGATCGACGAGACCCGGGCGCGCGAGAGGCAGCGCGCGCGTGGCGACGTCGCGATCCTGGCCCCGCGCGACACGCAGATCGGGCCTCAGTAGAGTCACCCTCGGTGGCAGGGCGCCGGTGGACGCAGGACGAGCTCGTCGCCGGCGTCCTCGCCGGTGACCGCCGCGCGCTCGCGCGCTCGATCTCGCTCGTCGAGGATCGTGCCCCGGAGGGCGCGGAGATCGTGCGGCGGATCTACCCGAAGACGGGCCGGGCGGCGTCCGTCGGGGTCACCGGGCCGCCGGGCGTCGGCAAGTCCTCGCTCGTCGGGGCGCTCGTCGCGCACGCGCGGGGGCTGGGGCGAAGCGTCGGCGTCGTCTCCGTCGACCCGTCGAGCCCTTTCACGCGCGGAGCGTTGCTGGGTGACCGCATCCGCCTCGCCGACCACTTCCTCGACCCCGAGGTCTACATTCGCTCGATGGGCACGCGGGGCCATCTCGGCGGGGTGGCGGAGGCGACCCTCCAGGCTCTCCTCCTCGTCGACGCCTCGGGCAAGGACGTCGTGTTCCTCGAGACGGTGGGCACGGGGCAGAGCGAAGTCGAGGTGATCGGCATCGCCGACGTCGTGCTCCTCGTGCTGATGCCCGGCTCGGGTGACGCCGTGCAGGCGCTGAAGGCGGGGATCATGGAGATCCCCGACGTGATCGCGGTGAACAAGCTGGACCACCCGGCGGCGACGACGATGCTGCGGGAAGTCCGCTCGATCGTCGCGCTCGACCCCGAGCGCGAAAGGCGGCCGCCGATCCTGCTCACCGAGGCGCTTCGCGGGGAGGGCGTGCCGGAGCTCTGGCAGGCGCTCGAGCGGCGCCGCCACGAGCTCGCGGAGCGCGGCGAGCTCGACCGCCGCCGCGAGCGCAACCTGGCTGCCGAGGTCGAGGCCCTCGCCGTCGCCCGCCTCGGGCAGCGGGTGCGGCGCGTCATGGCGGAGGACACGCAGGTCAGGGCGCTGGTCGAAGGCGTGCAGCGCCGCGAGGTGGATCCGCTGACCGCGGTCGGCGCGGTCGTCGAGGCGGTCACGGAGGGACAGCCCGGGTGAGCGAGCGGCCGACGATCGACGAGGTCCGCGCGGCGCAGGAGCGGCTCCACGGGATCGCCCGCGTGACGCCGGTGTACCCGTCCGAGACGCTCTCGCGACTCGCCGGGCGGCCCGTGCTCCTCAAGGCGGAGAACCTCCAGCGGACCGGCGCGTTCAAGATCCGCGGCGCCTACAACACGATCGCGCAGCTCACCGCGGCGGAGCGCGAACGCGGCGTCGTCACCGCGAGCGCGGGAAACCACGGGCAAGCCGTTGCGTGGGCGGCCCGGGAGGCGGGGATCGGCGCCACGATCGTCGTGCCCGAGGCCGCGCCGATGGCGAAGGTCGAGGCCGCACGGGGATACGGCGCCGAGGTCGAGCTGGCGGGGGAGGGGTTCGACGAGACGGTGGCGGTCGCCCGCGCGCGCGAGCACGAGACCGGCGCGACGTTCGTCCACGCCTTCGACGATCTTCGCGTGATCGCCGGCCAGGGGACGCTGGGGCTCGAGCTCGCCGGACAGCTGCCGTCGGGCGCGCTGACGGTGGTCGTGCCCGTCGGCGGAGGCGGCCTCGCGTCCGGGGTCGCGATCGCGCTCGACGCGCTCCGGCCCGAGGTGAGAGTCGTGGGCGTCCAGTCCGCCGCGTGCGCGCCGTTCGCCGGGCGGGAGCCCGCCGGCTCGACGATCGCCGACGGGATCGCGGTGAAGCATCCCGCGGAGCTGACGCGCGCGATCCTGGCCGATCTCCTCGACGACGTCGTGGTCGTCGACGACGAGGAGATCTCGCAGGCGATCGTGCTGCTGCTCGAGCGGTCGAAGCTCGTCGTCGAGGGCGCGGGCGCGGCGCCCGTCGCGGCGATCCTCGCGGGGCGCGCGGGCGGCGACGGCCCGGTGTGCGCGATTCTCGCGGGCGGGAACATCGACGCGACGACGATGAGCTCGGTCATCCGCTACGGGATGACCGCCTCCGGCCGCTACCTCGTCGTCGCGCTGCTCATCCCCGACCGGCCGGGAGAGCTCGCCCGGATCGTCGGTCTGATCGCCGAGCAGCGCGCCAACATCCTCGCGATCCAGCACCACCGCGAGGGCCGCAACATCGGCGTGCTCGAGACCGAGGCGGAGCTGACGCTCGAGACGCGTGGAGAGGAGCACGCGCAGACGCTGATCCGCGCGCTCGCCGACGCGGGCTACACCGTTCGCCGGCTGCGCTGAGTGCGGAGTCGTACACTCGCCCGGTGATCGCCTGCGCGCGCTGCGCCCGGGAGAACCCGGACGACGCCCGGTTCTGCAACGGCTGCGGCGCCCCGCTCTCCACGGAGCAGCGTGTGCGAGAGGAGCGCAAGGTCGTGACGGCCGTGTTCGTCGACCTCGTCGGCTCGACGGCTCGGGCCGAGCAGCTCGACCCGGAGGACGTTCGTGCCCTCCTCCGCCGGTACCACGAGACGCTGCGGCGTGAGCTCGAGCGCTACGGGGGCACGGTCGAGAAGTTCATCGGCGACGCGGTCGTGGCGGTGTTCGGCGCGCCGACGGCGCACGAGGACGACCCCGAGCGGGCCGTTCGCTCCGCGCTCGCGGTGCGCGACGCGATCGGGGCGCTCAACGACCGAGATGACGCCCTCGACCTCCACGTGCGGGTCGGCGTCGCGACGGGGGAGGCGCTCGTGGCGCTCGACGCCAGCGCGGCCGCGGGTGAGTCGATGGTCGCGGGCGACGTGATGAACACGGCGGCGCGAATCCAGGCGGCTGCGCCCGTCGACGGCATCCTCGTCGGGACGGCCACGCATCGCGCGACCGAGCGGCTGATCGTGTACCGCCGCCACGAGCCGGTCGCGGCGAAGGGGAAGGCCGACCCGGTCGACGTGTGGGAGGCCGTCGAGGCGGTCGGCCGCGTCGGAGGCCTCGGCGACGAATCGGCCTCGCCGCTCGTCGGCCGCGAGAACGAGCGGGCGCTCCTGCTCGGGGCGTTCGCACGCGTGCGTGTCGACCGCTCGCCCCAGCTCGTGACGCTCGTCGGGGTGCCCGGGATCGGAAAGAGCCGTCTCGTCGCCGAGCTGGGCAGGGCCGTGGAGGACGACGACGAGATCATCACATGGCGCTACGGCCGCTGTCTCCCCTACGGGGACGGGGTGACGTTCTGGGCCCTCGGCGAGGTCGTGAAGGCACAGGCCGGGATCCACGAGAACGACCCCGCCGCCGCGGCGTCGGAGAAGCTCGCGCGCATGGTCGACGAGATCGTTCCCGAGCCGGAGCGCCGCTGGGTCGCGTCGAGCCTCAGGCCGCTCGTCGGGCTGGTGCCGGAGGACGTGGCGCTCAGCGACCGCCGCACCGAGCTCTTCGCTGCGTGGAGGACCTTCCTCGAGGCGCTCGCCGAGCGCCGCCCGCTCGTGTTCGTCGTCGACGACCTGCAGTGGGCGGACGACGGTCTGCTCGACTTCGTCGACGGCCTCGTCGAGCTCGTCGAAGGCGTGCCCCTCCTCGTCGTCTGTTGCGCGCGCCCCGAGCTCCTCGAGCGCCGCCCGGACTGGGGTGGAGGCAAGCGCAACGCGCTCACGGTGTCCCTGGGGCCGCTCTCGCAAGCCGAGACGCGCCTGCTCGTCGAGTCACTTCTCGGTCGCGATCCCGCCGACGACGAGCTCCGCGCCTCGGTCGTGGAGCGCGCCGCGGGCAACCCGCTGTACGCCGAGGAGTTCGTGCGGATGCAGACGTTCGGCGGGGGCACCTCGGGCTTGCCGGACAGCGTCGTCGGCATCGTCGCGGCGCGGGTCGACCTGCTCCCCGCCCGCGAGAAGGAGCTGCTCCGCGACGCTGCCGTGATGGGCACGATCGTCTGGTCCGACGGGCTCTGCGCGGTCTCGGAGGTCGGACGAGAAGAGGAGGTGAGCGAGCTGCTGCGCTCGCTCGGCCGCAAGGAGTTCCTGAGGCGGGAGCGCCAATCGGCGGTCGCCGGCGCGACGCAGCACGCCTTCGTCCACGGCCTCGTCCGGGACGCGGTCTACGCGCAGCTCCCGAGACCGGATCGCGTCGCGCGTCATCTCCGGGTCGCGCGCTGGATCGAATCGCTTCCCGAGGACCGCCGCGAGGATCGCGCCGAGCTGCTCGCGCACCACTACGTCGAGGCGATCGAGCTGTCGCGCAGCGCCGGCCTCGACTCGGGCGACGTCGAGCCGGTCGCGGCGGCCGCGCTCCGGGAGGCCGGTATCCGGGCGTTCGCCGTCGGGGCGTTCCCGGCGACGGTGAAGGCGCTGCGCCGGGCGGCCGAGTGGTTGCCGCAGGGACTGGACGCCCGCGCGCTCCGAGCCCTCGGCGCCGCGCTCAGCTTCACCGAGAACACGGGGGCGGACGAGCTGCAGCTCGCGTACGACGGCTTCGTCGCCGAGGGCGCGCGCGCAGAAGCGGCGGTGACGGCGAACTACCTGTCCCTCGTCCAGTGGCGCCACGGCGACGGAGCCGGAGCCGCCGAATGGTCGGTCCGGGCGCTCGAGCTCGTCGCCGGCCTGGGTGCGACGCCGCAGCATGTCGAGGTCCTCGCCCAGGCCGCGCGCTACAAGATGGTCGCCGGACACCAGGAGGAGGCGATCGCGATCGCCGACGAGGCTCTCGCCCTCGCGGAGGCCATCGGCGCGGCCGGTCCCCGAATGTCGGCGCTGATCACACGCGCGACGGCACGCGCGAACGGGGGCGTGTACGACACGGCGGTCGAGGATCTCCGGGAGGCCGTCGCGCTCGGGGCGGGCGAGAACCCGTTCGAGCTGGCGCGGGCGCACACGAATCTCGGCTCGATCCTGCTCGACCTCGGTGACATCGCCGGCTCGATCGAGGTCGAGCGCGAAGGCTTCGCGTTCTGCGAGCGCATGGGAACCGCCGAGGGCTTCGGACGCTTCCTGCTCGGGAATCTCACCGAGGCGCTGTTCTTCGCGGGGGAGTGGGCGGAGGCCGAGCAGCTCGCGAGCGCCGGTCTCGAGCACGCGGAGCGCACCGGCGGGCAGTATCACGAGCCGCTCTTCCTGTTCGTGCTCGCCGAGCTCGGTCTCGCGCGCGACGGGCGCGACGGCGACGCCCGCGACGCGGCGAGACGCATGATCGAGCTCGCCCGGGCGCGTGGCGACGACCAGGTCATGCTCCCCGTGTTCGCGTGCTCGGCGTGGCTCCTCGCGCGCACGGGCGCCGAGTCCGAGGCCGAGACGCTGCTCGACGAGCTGCTCGCCCTCAGGCGGGCGAACCCGAAGGGCCTGATGCCGGGGTACTGGTCGACGGTGTCCGCCTTGACGCTCGAACGGGTGGGGAAGGGGGGAGCGCTCGTGGCGCTCGACGAGATCAAGGGCTCGCGGTTCCTCGAGGTCGGGCTCGCGATCGACGAACGGCGCTTCACGGACGCCGCGCGTGGTCTCGCCGAGATCGGAGCACCTCAGCTCGAGGCGGAGGCGCGGATCCTCGCCGCCCGCGACGGCGGCGGTGCGGAGCACCTCGCGCGCGCCGAGGAGCTCCTTGCGCGGCTCGGGGCGTTCGCCCGGCTCCGGGGTCTGGCTAGGACCCGCACCGCCTGAAGGTCACGGCGGTCGAGCCGCGCGAGAGCCAGTCCTCCATCCCGCCGTCGACGACGGGACGGGCATCGAGTCCCTTCGCGCGCAGGATGCTCGCGGCGATCGCCGCGCGTGGGCCCGAGTTGCAGATCGTCACGACGGGCCGGTCCTCCGGCAGGTCCGGACAGCAGGAGCGCATCAGGCGATAGGGCACGTTCCGGCTCCCCGGGATGTAGCCCTCGTCGCGCTCGTCGTGCTCGCGGACGTCGATGACGGTCGCGCCGGCGTCGACCAGACCCTCGAGCTCGTCGATCGTCACCGCGGTGGTCGTCTCGGGGCCGCCGCCCAGGACGTACCCGGCGACGTCCGAGAAGGCGACGGAGCGCAGGCCCGCGACGGCTCTCACCGCCTCCTCCGCAGAGGCCGCCAGCACCGTGACCGCGACGTCGGCGTCGAGGACGAAACCCGCCTTCGTCGAGAAGCTCGAGCCGGAGAGCGGGACGCTCACGGCGCCAGGAAGGTGCCCCGCGAGGTGGTCGGCCAGTGGCCGGACGTCGAGGAGCTGGGAATCGGGCGCCGGGACGGGAAGCTCCTCGGGTGGCGGCGCTGCGGGCTGGAAGGGGCCACGGTTGAGCTCGACGATGCGGGCGAGGTTCGGCGGCTTCGGCGCGCCGACGTCGGCCGACTCGGCGACGAAGGCGTCGAGCTCCTGGATCGAAGCCATCGGGTTGAAGCGTCGCTCGAACCCGATCGTCGTCGAGCCGCGCGAGCTCATCGCACGGCCGCAGAGCGACCCCGCGACATGGCCGGGGAACACCTCGACTCCGTCGGGGAGCTCCAGCAGGCGGCGCAGCGAGTGGAAGAGGCCCTCGGCGCCTTCCAGCGCACCGACCGCGAGATCCGGCCGGGCCGCGTCGCCGACGAAGAGCGAGTCGCCCGTGAGCACCAGCCACGGCTCGTCTGCGCGAGTCGTGTCGACCACCGCGAAGCAGCAGTGCTCCGGCCGGTGGCCCGGCGTGTGGATGCAGCGGAGCGTGACGGTCCCGACCGAGATCTCGTCGCCGTCGCCGAGCGCGTCGTGCGGGTAGTCGGCGCCCGCGGCGCCGTGGATGCTCACCGGGAGCCCGTGCTCGAGCGCGAGCCGGCCGTGCCCCGAGACGTGGTCGGCATGCGTGTGGGTCTCGAGCGTCCGGACGATGTGGACGTCGAGCCGCTCCGCCTGCGCGAGCACGGCCTCGATCGCGAGCGGCGGGTCGACGACGACGGCCTCGTGCGCCTCCTCGCAGCCGACGACGTACGAGGCGCACCCGAGGTCCTCGTTCAGGATCTGCGCGAACAGCACCGCCGCCGGACGGTAGCAACGGCTGCCGCTATCGCTCTTGAAGTGGTCGGCGGCGCAGGAGCCGCAGCGCGAGGAAGCTGCCCGCGATCACGACGAGACCGACCGCGCCGGCCGCGAGGGCCCGGTCGAAGTGCTGCGGCGGCGCCTCCGAGCCCGAGGCGGGCAGGACCGTGAGGGCGGCGTCCCAACGCACGCTCTCGCCGTCGTCGTACGTCTGGGTCGCACGGAACGTCGCCGTTCCCGCGGGAATCCGCGCGGTGACCGACAGCGGGAAGCGGACGACGGCGCGGCCCGCGATCGTCCCGCCGCTCCAGCGCGCCGTGCCGCCCGACAGGTCGAGTCGCCAGCCCGCGGGCGGCTGCGCGGCGGAGAGCTCGACTCCCGGCGGCGCGTGGACGGCGAGGGCCGTCGTGCGGTGCGGCGGCCGCTCGTTCGGCGTCTCGAAGGCGATCGTCGCGGTCGTGCCGACGTCGACGAACGGGGGCGCGATGGTGACGTGCGCCCGCGCCGTCCCGGCTCCGGCCAACCCGGCGATCGCAACGAGGACGACGAGCCCGAGCCACCGCGGAAGGTGAGCGTTCCGTAAGGCCTGCCGCAGAGTCGTTTTCGAACGGTCCATACGGGGAACTCGGCTGTACCGACCGTCCGTTCGGCAACCGTGGACGGCTCGACGCAAAGGAGAGAACCCGATGAGGATAACCGTGCGTGCGCTGCTGGCCGCCCTGTTCGTCGTGGCCACCGCCGCGTTCGCCGCCGGATGTGGTGGGGGTAACGGGGCCGGCGGTGACGGCGGCGGCGTGATCGACCAGGTGATCACGATCAACTGGGGGACAGAGCCCCCTTCGCTCGATCCGGGTCTCGCGACCGACACCACCTCGTCGGACGTGCTGCTCAACATCATGGATCCGCTCGTCAAGCTCGGTGACGACCTCGAGCCGGTCCCGAACCTCGCGGAGTCGTGGGACGTCACGAACGGCGGCAAGACCGTGACCTTCCATCTCCGCAGCGACGGCAAGTGGACGAACGGCGACCCGGTCACCGCGAACGACTTCGAGTGGTCGTGGAAGCGGACGATCTCGCCCGACCTCGCCGCCGACTACGCCTACCAGTTCTTCGGCATCGTCGGCGCCGCCGAGTACAACGGGTGCAAGTCGGGCTGCGCCGCGATGCGCGACGAGGTCGGCATCAAGGCCACCGACGACCGCACGCTCCGCGTGGAGCTGACCTCGCCGCAGCCGTGGTTCGTCCAGCAGGTGGCGCACACGTCGTTCCTGGCGGTGCACCGGGCGACGGTCGAGAAGTTCGGGAACAAGTGGACGGAGCCGGGCAACATCGTCACGAACGGGCCGTTCGAGCTCGCCACGTGGCGGCACAACTCCGAGCTCGACCTCACGAAGTGGGACGGCTGGCGGAACGCCGGCCAGGTCGAGCTGAAGCGGATCAACGGAAAGATGATCACCGAGGGCACGACGGCGGTGCAGGCCTTCGAGGCCGGCGAGCTCGACATGACCGCCGGGCTGCCGCCCGAGGAGCTTCCGCGGCTCAAGGGGACGGACTCCTACAGCCAGTACCCCGGCCTCGGGACGTACTACTACGGGCTGAACGTCAAGGCGATCCCGGACGTGAACCAGCGCCGCGCGATGTCGCTCGCGATCGACCGCCGGACGATCATCGACAACATCGCCCAGGCGGACCAGCTGCCGCCGACGGGGTTCACGCCGAAGGGCATGCCGGGCTTCGACGAGCTCAACCCGAGCTCGCCGTGGACGCCGGAGAACGGCGACATGGACAAGGCGAAGGAGCTGATGGCCAAGGTCGCCAACCCGAACAAGAACATCAACCTCGTGATCAACGACTCGCCGGGTCACCGTGAGATCGCGGTGGCGGTGCAGTCGATGTGGAAGCAGCTCGGGCTCAACGTGACGATCCGTCAGCAGGAGTGGGCGCAGTTCCTCGAGTCGCTCGGCCCGCCCCCCGACCCGTCGGTCGACGCGTACCGCCTCGGCTGGATCGGGGACTACGTCGACGCGATGAACTTCCTCGAGCTGTGGACCTGCAAGTCGGGCAACAACAACGCGAACTACTGCGACCCGCAGTACGACGCGCTCGTCGCCAAGGCGCGTCAGACGCCTGACGACAACGCCCGCTACAAGATCTACGGCGACCTGGAGGACAAGCTGCTGGGCGACGACGGTGCGGTTCCGATCGCGCCGATCTACTGGTACACGTACGTCCAGCTCGAGCGGCCGTCCATCAAGGACTCGCTCAACGTCAACCTCCTGAGCCAGACCGACTACTCGAAGGTCGTCGAGGTCGAGCCCTCGGCATAGGACGCGACGGGGCGGCGGCCCACGGGCCGCCGCCCCGTCCGCCCCCAGGAGATAACCCTCCCCGCGAGACGACAGCGTGACTACCCAATGCACTTGCGGCGGCGCAGCGTGGCGCCGACAGGCGGCCGCCTTTAGGGACTTGCCCCGCCGAAGGCGGGGATCGAGCGGCGGGAGTCCGTTTCTGCGGAATCCCGCTTCGCGAGGAGAAACGCGATGACGAGGCTGGTGGTGCGCCGGGTGCTCTGGACGATCCCCGTGATCCTCCTCGTGATCCTGATGACGTTCCTCCTGATGCGCCAGATCGAGGGGAACCCGTTCCGCACGTCGGAGCGTGCGATCCCGGAGTCGATCCAGGCGAACCTCGAGGAGAAATACGGGCTGGACGCCCCCTGGTGGAAGCAGTACCTGCGCTACGTGCAGGGCGTCGCGACGCTCGACCTCGGTCCCTCGCTCGTCCTGCGCAACCGTGACGTCAACGACATCGTGCGCGAGCACTTTCCGCCGTCGCTCGAGCTGGGCGCGCTGGCGATGCTCTTCGCGCTCGTCTTCGGCATCCCGCTGGGGCTGCTGGCGGCCTTGCGCGCGAACAAGTGGCCCGACTACACGGCGATGGTCTTCGCCAACGTCGGCTTCGCGGTCCCGAGCTTCCTCGTCGCGACGCTGCTCATCTACTTCTTCGCCGTCCGCTGGGGCGACGTCTTCGACGTGCCCACGAGCGGCTGGGACACCTGGCAGAGCAAGGTGCTGCCCACGATCGCGCTCGGCCTCGGCCCGATGGCGTACTTCGCGCGGCTCACGCGCGGCTCCGTCCTCGAGACGCTCCAGCAGGACTACATCCGCACGGCGCGCGCGAAGGGGCTGCGACGCCGCCGGATCGTGGTCGTGCACACCCTTCGGAACTCGCTGATCCCGGTCGTCACGGCCGCCGGGCCGATCCTCGGCTTCCTCATCACGGGGTCGTTCGTGATCGAGCAGATCTTCGCGATCCCGGGGATCGGGCGCTACTACGTCACGGCGGTCACCGGCCGCGACTACTCGGTCGTGATGGGGCTCACGGTCCTGCTGGCGATGATCGTGATCGTCGCGAACATGGTCGTCGACATCCTCTACGGCATCCTCGACCCGCGGACGCGCGAGGCCCGCTGATGTCGAGCGCCTCGTCGGGCGAACGCACCCAGCTCCCGAGCCTGCGCCGGCTCAAGGAGCGGCGCTATCTCCGGCTGCCGGCCCCGCCGCCGCCGACTCCGACGACGTCCGGAGATGCGGGCGCGCCGATCCGCAGCTCGAGCCTCTGGCGCGACGCGTGGTACCGCTACCTACGGAACCGCGCCGCGGTGATCGCGGGCATCGCCTTCCTCGCGCTCCTCGCGTACTGCCTGATCTGGCCGATCCTCTCCCCGTACGACCCCAATGCCGTCGACTTCTCCCAGGCGAACGACGGCCCGAGCCTCGCTCACCCGCTCGGCACCGACCAGTTCGGCCGCGACCTCTTCACCCGGACCGCGCTCGGCGGGCGCGTCTCGATCGGGATCGGCTTCGCCGCGACGCTCGTGATCCTCGCGATCGGCGTCACCTACGGCGCGATCGCCGGGTTCCTCGGCGGCTTCGTCGACAACGCCCTGATGCGCTTCCTCGACGCCCTCTACGGGCTCCCGTACCTGCCGTTCGCGATCATCATCCTCGCGATCTTCGGCGGCGGGAACTTCTGGACGATGGTCGTCGCGCTCTCGATCGCCTCGTGGTTCACGACGGCGCGCATCGTGCGCGGGCAGATCATCACGCTCAAGGAGAACGACTACGTGCGCGCCGCGCACGCCGTCGGCGCCCGTTGGCTGCGCATCCTCGGGCGTCACCTCCTCCCGAACACGCTCGGTGTGCTCGTCATCGCCGTCTTCCTCGAGCTCCCGGGGGTCATCCTCGGCGAGGCGTTCCTCTCGTTCATCGGCCTCGGGATCAGCCCGCCGGACGCATCGTGGGGATCGATGGCGCAGGACGGCTACCGCGCCTACCGCGTGGCGCCGCACATCATCATCGTCCCGTCCATCGCGATCGCGTGGCTGATCCTCTGCGCGAACTTCATCGCGGACGGGCTCCGCGATGCGCTCGACCCGAGGACGAAGGAGACATGAGCACCCCCGCCCTCCTCGAGGTGCGGAACCTCCGCACGCACTTCTTCACCCGGGACGGCGTCGTCCGCGCCGTCGACGGGGTCAGCCTGTCGGTCGAGCGGGGTCGCACGCTCGGCCTCGTCGGCGAGTCCGGCTGCGGCAAGTCGGTCACCGCCCTCTCGATCATGGGGCTGATCCCGCAGCCGCCGGCGCGGATCGTCGGCGGCGAGGTCGTGTTCGACGGCCGCGATCTGACGACGCTCTCCGAGCGCGAGCTCGAGGACGTCCGCGGCAAGCGCATCGCGATGATCTTCCAGGACCCGATGACGTCGCTGAACCCGACGCTCACGATCGGGACGCAGCTCCTCGAGACGATCCGGCGGCACCTGCGGCTGCCCAAGCGCGAGGCGCGCCGCCGCGCGGTCGAGCTGCTCGACGAGGTCGGGCTTCCGAACCCCGAGGCCCGCCTCGACGACTACCCCCACCGGCTCTCGGGCGGCATGCGGCAACGCGTGATGATCGCCATGGCCGTCTCGTGCGAGCCCGATCTCCTGATCGCAGACGAGCCCACGACGGCCCTCGACGTGACGGTGCAGGCGCAGGTGCTCGACCTCCTCGACGAGCTCCGCACCGAGCACGACATGGCGATGATCGTGATCACGCACGACATGGGCGTGATCGCGGAGGTGGCCGACGAGGTCGTGGTGATGTACGCGGGCCAGGTCGTCGAGCAGGCTCCGGCCACCGAGCTCTTCGCCCGGCCGGAGCATCCGTACACCGAGGCGCTGCTCGGCGCGCTGCCGCAGCTCGAGGACGAGACGGCGCGCGCCGGCCGGCTCACGGCGATCGCCGGTCGGCCGCCCGACCTTCTCGACCCGCCCGAGGGCTGCCGCTTCGCCGCGCGCTGCCCGTACGCGCACGAGCCCGACGGGTGCGCGACGCACATGCCCGAGCTCCGCCCGCTCCGCCCCGGCCACTTCGTCCGGTCCGAGCATCCGACGAGCGAGCGTGCACGGCGACGAGAGGCGGCGCCGGCATGACCGCGCTGCTCGAGGTCCGGGACCTCGTCAAGCGCTTCCCGGTCAAGCGCGGGCTGATCGTCGAGCGCACGGTCGACTACGTCGAGGCGGTCGCCGGCGTCAGCTTCGACATCGAGGCCGGGAAGACGCTCGGGCTCGTTGGCGAGTCGGGCTCCGGCAAGTCGACGACCGGGTTCTGCATCCTGCAGCTCCTGCGGCCGACGAGCGGCTCGGTCAGGTTCGACGGGCAGGAGCTGACCGAGCTCGACAGCGAGGAGCTCCGCCGCGTGCGGCGGGACGCACAGATCGTCTTCCAGGACCCGTACTCGTCGCTCGATCCGCGCATGACGGTCGGGAACATCGTCAGCGAGCCACTGGTGGTGCACAAGATCGGCTCGCGGCGCGACCGCCAGGTCCGCGTGCGCGAGCTGCTCGACGTGGTCGGCTTCGACCCGACGTACGTCAACCGCTACCCGCACGAGTTCTCGGGTGGCCAGCGCCAGCGGATCGGCATCGCCCGCGCGCTCGCGCTCTCGCCGCGGCTGATCGTGTGCGACGAGCCGGTGTCGGCGCTCGACGTCTCGATCCAGGCGCAGATCATCAACCTGCTCAAGGACC
Source organism: Gaiella sp. (assembly GCA_036556865.1). Classification (GTDB taxonomy): domain Bacteria; phylum Actinomycetota; class Thermoleophilia; order Gaiellales; family Gaiellaceae; genus Gaiella. Next base: position 13,906 of record DATBIQ010000012.1, on the reverse strand, counting down.
TCCAGCGCGAGTTCAACCTCGCCTACCTCTTCATCGCCCACGACCTCGCCGTCGTCCGCTCCGTGAGCGACCGGATCGCCGTGATGCACAAGGGCCGCATCGTCGAGACGGGGACGGCGGACGAGGTCTACGAGCGTCCGCGGGAGGACTACACGAAGGCGCTGCTCGCCGCGGTTCCGGTGCCGGACCCGGCCCGGATGCGCGAACGGAAGGCCGACCGCCGCCGGCTGCGCGACGTCGTCGCGACGTGAGAGCCCTTGCGGTCGCGCTCGCGGCGCTCGTGTGCGGCACGGCGGCCGGGTCCCTCGCCGCCTCGGGCGCGGCGCCGCCCGAGGCCCGGTGGGAATTCGCGGCGTCCCTCTCCCAGCGCAGGAGCTACCTGGCGGCTGCGGAGCTGGGCGGGCGCATCTACGCGGCCGGCGGGATGGTGGGGGAGACGGGGAGGCCGCTCGCGACGGTCTCGCGCTACGACCCGCGCCGCGACGCGTGGCAGACGCTCGCCCCGCTGCCCACGCCGACCCGTGCGGCAGCCGCAGCGATGCTCGGCGGGCGCATCGTCGTCGCCGGCGGCACGACGCGAGCGGGGAACGTCGCGACCGTGGTCGCGCTCGACCCGCGCGCAGGCGCCTGGCAGCGGCTTGCCCCGCTGCCCGCGCCTCGCTTCAACCACCGGCTCGTCTCCCTCGGCGGCCGCCTCTACGCGCTCGGCGGGTACGACCGCGGGCGCGAGCGGCGCGACGTCTTCGTCTACGACCCGGACGCGAACCGGTGGAGCCGGGGCACGCCGCTGCCGCGGCGCGTCCACGCGTTCGGCGCGGCCGCTTTCGGCGGGGAGCTCTGGGTCGTCGGCGGCCGGCGCGGCGAGACGGTGCTGCGGGAGGTCTGGATCCTCGAGCCGCGCACCGGGCGGTGGCGCGCCGGCCCAGCGCTCGCGAAGCCGATGGAGCTGCTCGGGCTCGCGCAGGACGGCGACACGCTCCACGCGGTCTGGGAGTCGACGTACCAGGTCTTCGACCGGGCGACCGGCCGCTGGCGCGTCGGGCCCGCCCCCGAGGTGCCGCGGCATGCCCTCGAGGCGTTCGTGCTCGGGCGCTGGCTCTACGCCGTCGGCGGCTGCACGACGAGCCTGCGCGACAGCCAGGTGGTGGAGCGGATTCGAGTGTGATTCGTCGGCGTGAGCGCCACGGGGGACAGGCACCTGCGGTGCCAGTCCCCGAAGAGGCCGTCAAAGCCCCAGATGCTTCGCAATCACCATCCGCTGGACCTCGTTGGTGCCCTCGCCGATCTCGAGGATCTTCTGGTCGCGGTACAGGCGCGAGATCGGGAACTCGTCCATGAAGCCGTAGCCGCCGTGGATCTGCAGCGCCGCGTTGACGACCCGATGCGAGAGCTCGCCGGTGTAGAGCTTCGCCATCGCCGCCTCGAGCGCGAACGGGCGTCCCTGGTCCTTGAGCCACGCGGCCTTGTAGACGAGCTGGCGGCCGGCCTCGATCTCGACCGCCATGTCCGCGAGCCCGAAGGCGACGGCCTGGAACTTCGAGACGGGCTTGCCGAACTGGTGGCGCTCCTGCGCGTATGCGAACGCGAGGTCGTACGCGCCCTGCGCGAGGCCGACGCCCATCGCGGCGACGGAGATGCGACCGCCGTCGAGGATCTCGAGGAACTGGTGGAAGCCGCGCCCGCGCGGTCCGAGCAAGTTGCCTTCGGGGACAGTGCAGTCGGCGAACGTCAGCTCGCGCGTGTCGGAGGCCTTCCAGCCGAGCTTGTGGAGCGGCTCCGAGATCTCGTATCCCGCCGTCCCGTTCTCGACCACGATGTTCGAGATCTCGTCCTCACCGGTGCGGGCGGTGATCGTCACGCCCCAGGTGAGCTCCGTGCCCGCGTTCGTGATGAACATCTTCGAGCCGTTCACCACCCACGTACCGTCACGGAGCTCGGCGGTCGTGCGCGTCGCGCCCGCGTCGGAGCCGGCGTCGGGCTCGGTGAGCCCGAATGCAGCCAGCTTGCGTCCGGACGCGAGGTCGGGCAGCCAACGGTCCTTCTGCTCGTCACTCCCGAACAGGAAGATCGGCATCGTCCCGAGCGAGGTGTGCGCCGCGACGGTGATCGCGACGGACGAGTCGATCCGCGTCAGCTCCTCGACGGCGACCGCGTAGGAGACCGTGTCGCCACCTGCTCCGCCGTAGCGCTCGGGGATCGGGATGCCCATCAGGCCGAGCGCCGCCATCTCCCGGACGAGCTGCACCGGGAAGCGGCTCTCGCGGTCGAGCTCCTCGGCGACGGGGGCGATGCGCTCGCGCGCGAACGAGCGAACCGTGTCGCGGATGAGCTCCTGCTCGTGCGTCAGGTCGAGGTCCATGCGGCGCCGATCGTAGACGCCGCGGCGCCCGGAGCGGTGCTGCGACACCGACGAGGGGCCGACGAGTAGCCTCGCTGTCATGCGCGACGAGCTCGACCGGAGGGCGATGGTGACGCTCTCGGGCGGGCACCTGGCGGTCGACTTCGCCTCGGGCGCCGTCCCCGCGTTGCTCCCCTTCTTCACGACGAAGTTCGACCTCAGCTACACGGCGACGGCAGCGCTCATGCTCGCCGTGCTCGTGTCGTCGTCGCTCGTACAGCCGCTCTTCGGCCTCTGGTCGGATCGGCGTGGAGCGATGTGGCTCCTCCCGGGTGGCGTCGCAGTGGCGGGCCTCGGGACCGGTGTCGCCGCCGCCGCGCCGAGCTACGGCCTCGTCGTCCTCCTCGTGTTCCTCGCGGGGATCGGCATCGCCGCCTACCACCCCGAGGGCGCGAAGTTCGCCGCCTTCGCAAGCGGCCGCAAGCGTGCGAGCGGGATGTCGTACTTCAACATCGGCGGCAACACCGGCTACGCGCTCGGGCCGATCGTCGTGACGCCGCTCGTTCTCTGGCTCGGGCTCGGCGGCGGCACGCTCGCGATGATCCCGGTGCTCGTCGTCGCTGCCGTGCTGGTGCGCGCGCTCCCGGCGCTGCGGCGCATCGCCCCCGTCGCGGCGGCGCGGCGCGCCGCGCAGGGCGACGACGACGTGCGGGCGATGTCGCTGCTCGCCGCCGTGATCGCGCTGCGGAGCGTCGCGTGGTTCGGGCTCCTGACCTTCGTGCCGCTCTGGGTCGTCGCGAACGGCGGGACGAAGGGGGAGGGAGGCCGCGAGCTGGCGCTGATGCTCGTCTCGGGCGCCGTCGGCACGCTCGTCCTCGGGCCCGTGGCGGACCGGATCGGCCTGCGCCGCACGCTGCTCGTCACGCAGGCGCTGCTGCCGTTCCTCATCGTCGCCTTCGTCGCCGTCGGCGGTGTGGTCGGAACGCTGGCACTGATGCTCGTCGGGCTCTGCGTCGTCGGCACGTTCGGCGTGACGATGGTCTTGAGCCAGCTCTACCTGCCGCGCCACGTCGGCGTTGCCAGCGGCCTCTCCGTCGGACTCGCCATGGGTCTCGGCGGGATCGCGGCCGTCGTGCTCGGCGCCGTCGCCGACGCGATCGACCTCGAGACGGCGCTCTACGTCGGCGCGGCCGCCCCGGCGATCGGCTGCGTCGTCTGCCTGTTCCTGCCGCCGCCCGTCGCGCTGCCCGCGCCGCACGCCGAGCCGGCCGCGCCGGCGATCGTCTAGATTGAACGGTCAGTCAAAGAGGAGACGCGCATGACCGCACAGGAGTTCTTCGACACACTGCCCGAGCGGGTCGATCCCGCCAAGACCGCCGGGATGAACAACACGTACGTGTTCGACGTCGAGGGCGCGGGCCAGTGGACCGTCGCGGTCGACGACGGCGCCGTGAGCGTCACCGAGGGCACCGCCGACGCGGACTGCACCATTTCGGCGAGCGAGGACACGCTGGTCAAGATCGCGAAGGGCGAGGCGAACGCCACGACCGCGTACATGACCGGCAAGCTCAAGATCCAGGGCGACATGGGCGCCGCCCTGAAGCTGCAGAAGCTGTTCTGAGTCGTCTCCGCGGCAGGAATCCGCCGAGCGGATTCCCACCGCGGGGCCCCGCCCTTTGGCGGGGCACGTCCCTGAAGGCGTCGGCTTCGCCGCCGCAACTGCTCCCTGGTCTCGTTGAGGGCCCGTGTGGGCGAGAAGCAGTCAGCAGAGCCAGACCCGTTGGCTAGTAGGCTGCCCCGCATGCCGTGGGTCGTCGTCGCGCTCGTCCAGTGGGGGAGCAACATCCTCGCGCTCATCGTCGCCGACTGGGCGTTCGGCGGCTTCACGATCGAGCGCTGGGGGCCGCTGATCTTCGCGGGCGCCGTGCTCGGCCTCGCGAACGTCTTCCTGAAGCCGCTCGTGACGTTCATCGCGCTGCCGCTGATCCTGCTCACGTTCGGGATCGCCTACTTCTTCGTGAACGTCGTGATGCTCCTCTTCACCGAGTGGGTCGTCCCCGACTTCTCGATCGACGGGTTCTGGACGTACGTCGGCGCGACGATCGTCATCTGGCTCGTCAACTGGCTCGTGTCGCAGCTCGTCTGGTCGCTCGCGGACGACCGCCCCTGAGCGGCTCGTAAGAATGCTCTGAAGACGCTCTTCGCGCCGCGCCGAGGAGGGTAGGGTCGCTCCGTGGCCCGTCTCGCCGCCGTCACGTGCGCCGTGCTCGCGAGCGGGCTGCTCCTCGTCGGCGCCGCCTCCGCCTCGCCCGGACTGCGAGTCGGGATCACCGACGACGCATGGCTCGAGTTCGGTCCGGGCACGCTCGAGGAGCGGGTCGCGGGACTGCAGGAGCTCGGGACCCAGGTCGTCCGCGTGACGCTCGACTGGCGGGAGATCGAGTCCACGGAGGGGACCTACGACTGGAGCCGGGACGGGATGCTGCTCGACGCGCTCCGCGGCTCGGACATCGAGCCCGTCGTGGCGATCTGGGGCACGCCCGCGTGGGCCAACGGGGGCCGGGGCGCCAACGTCCCGCCGCGCTCCGCGGCGTCGTTCGCCTCCTTCGCCGGCGGAGCCGCAGAGCGCTTCCCCTGGGTCCGCCGCTGGATCGTGTGGAACGAGCCGAACCAGCGCCGCTGGCTCCTGCCTCCCTCGCCGACGACGTACGTCGTCAAGCTGCTCAACCCCGCGGCGGCGGCGATCAAGGAGGCGATTCCGCGCGCGATCGTCGCGGGCGGCGCCACTGCGCCGCGCGGCGGGCGCGGCGGCATGTCCCCCGTCGACTTCATCCGCGGCATGGGCCGCGCCGGCGCGCGACTCGACGCCTACGCGCACCATCCGCACCCGCTCTCTCCCGCGGAGACGCCCTTCACGGGCGGCTGCTCCCACTGCGAGACGATCTCGATGGCGTCGCTCGACCGCCTCGTCGACGCGACGCGCACCGCGTTCGGGCCGCGCACCCGTATCTGGTTGACCGAGCTCGGCTATCAGACGAACCCGCCCGACCGCATCCTCGGCGTGACCTGGGCCCGGCAGGCACGCTCGGTGGCAGAGGCGCAGCGACGTGCCTACGAGGCCCCCGGCGTCGACCTGCTGATCCAGTACCTGATGCGCGACGAGCCCAAGCTCGGAGCCTGGCAGAGCGGGCTCGAGACGGTGGCGGGTCGCGTGAAGCCCGCGCTGAGATCGTTCGAGCTGCCGCTCGCGCAGGTGGGCCGCAAGGGCGCCGCGACGACGGTGTGGGGCCAGGTGCGACCCGGCACCGGCGCGCGGGGCTACGTCCTGCAGCGGCGTGTCGACGGCCGCTGGTCGGCGCTCGGCGGCCCTGGCACGACGTCCACGCGCGGCTACTTCACTCGCACCGTGCGGGCCGACAAGGGGACGCAGCTGCGCCTGTTCGATCCCGCGAGCCGCCGGGCCAGCCCCACGCTCGTCGTCACCTGATGCCGCCGTCCTGATCCTGTAGGGTCGCGCCGGATGATCCGGCTGCTCGTCCGCACGCTCGTCGCCGTCGCCGCCAACGCGATCGGTCTGATCGTCGCCGCCATCGTCCTCGACGGAGTCCACCTGAACGTCGCCTCCTTCATCGTCGCGGTCGTGATCTTCACGGTCGTCTTCGCGGTTCTGCAGCCGTTTCTCGCGGTGCAGCTGCGGCGGCTCGGCAACGGCGCCATCGGCGCCACGGCGCTGATCGCGACCCTCGTATCGCTGCTGCTCACCGACCTCCTCTCCGACGGGTTGTCGATCGACGGGGTGGGGACGTGGATCGCGGCCGCGGTGATCGTCTGGCTGGCGGCGCTCGTGGCCGCCTTCGTGCTTCCGTTCCTCGGGCTCAAGAAGTACCTCGAGGAGCGGCGCGCCTGAACGGGGCGCGTCAGGACGAGATCAGCGCCACCGCGACGAGCGCCAGTGCGACGCCCGCGAGCTGGAGGCCCCGGAGCCGCTCGCGCAGCACGAGCGCAGCGAGGAACGTCGTCGTCACCGGGTAGAGGGACACGAGCACGGACGCGACCGAGACGGGCCCGCGCTGGAGCGCCAGGAGCAGGGTGACCGCGGCTGCGACCTCGAGCGCCCCGATGGCGGACACCCACGGGGCGGACGCTCGCCCGACCGCGACGCCTCGCGTCAAGACGATCGCGAGGGCGACGAGCACGAACGCAGAGGTGAGGCGCGAGATCGCGACGGGCCAGAGGCCCGCGTCCTCGTGCACGCGTGCGAAGCACACGTAGAAGAGGCCGAACAGGATGCCCGCGACGATCGCGAGCGGCAGTGCGTCCCGACTCGCCGCGGCCTCGGCCGCTCCCGCGGACCCGAGCGACACCAGGCCGATCGCGACGATCGCCAGGGCGATCCCCGTCACCGCCGCGCCACCGGGCCGCTCGCCGGCGCCCAGGGCGTAGAGCACGGGGACGAGGGCGCCCGTCACCGCGGTCACCGGGGCGACGACGCTGATCAGCCCGCGGGTCATCGCGGTGTAGAAGCACACGAGGCCGAGCCCGACGGTGACGCCGCTTCCGACCGCCCACGCGGCGTCGGTCGTCGTCACGCGCTCGCTCTCGACGACCAGCGCCGCCGGCACGGCGAGCACGAGACCGACGACCTGCGCGAGGGCCGCGACGCGGACGGCGTCGACCGTCCTCGAGAGGAAGCCACCGATGAAGTCGGCGCCGCCGACGAGCAGCGCGGACGCGACCGCGAGGAGCGCCGTCAACCGCGTCGCGCGCCGGGCGCCCAGGCGGGGCGCCTGCGCTCGAGGAACGCGCGCAGACCTTCCTGCCCCTCCTCGCTCGTGCGGCGCTCGGCAATGCGGCGCGCCGTCTCGGCGCCGTCCGGCCGGTCGAGCACGAGCCGCTTCGCGTGGCGGGCTGCCCGGGGCCCCGCCGTCCGCAGCTCGCCCAGCACGCGCTCGAGTGCGCTCGCGACGTCGTCCGACACCTCATGGACGAGGCCGATCCGGAGCGCGGTGGCGGCGTCGAACCGCTCGCCCGTCACGAAGAAACGCCGCGCTGCGCTCTCGCCGATCTTCCGGAGCGCGAACGGTGAGATGACGGCCGGGACGATCCCGAGCTTCACCTCCGAGAACGCGAAGACGGTCGCCGGGTCGGAGATGACGACGTCGCTGCAGGCGACGAGGCCGACACCGCCCCCGAGCGCGTGGCCGTGGACGACCGAGAGGACGGGCGCCGGGCACGTGTCGATCGCCTCGAACATCCGGCGCAGCGCGTTCGCGTCGGCGACGTTCTCGTCGAGGCCGAGGTCGGCCGACGCGCGCATCCACTCGACGTCCGCTCCCGCGCAGAAGCTCGGCCCGTCGCCGGCGAGGACGACCGCCCTCGACGTGCCGACGTCGACGAACGCCTCGGCGAGCTCCGTGATCAGTGCGGCGTCGAACGCGTTTCGCGTCTCCGGCCGGGCAAGCGTGACGCGCAGGACGTCGTCGTCTCGCTCGATGCGGAGCGCGCCCACGAGGGACAGCCTAAGGTTTCGGCGATGCCCGGAACGCGCGTCACCCTGCACCGCGAGAACGTCGGAGGGGCAACTCCGTGAGCCGCCGGCTGCACGGCGCGATCGCGGCCGCCGCGACGCCGCTGGCCGACGGCGGTGCGCAGCTCGACGAGCCCGCCTTCGGGCCGTACGCGGACTTCCTGGTCGGCGCGGGCCTCGACGGCGTGCTCGCGTTCGGGACGAACGGCGAGGCCGTCCTGCTCTCGGCCGACGAGCGCCGCCGCGGGCTCGAGCTGTGGCTCGAAGCGGTCGCCGGCCGGGCGCTCGTCGCGGCGCACTGCGGCGCCCAGACGACGGCGGACACGGTCGCGCTGGCCGCCCACGCAGCCGAGGTGGGCGCCGACGCCGTCGCCGTGATCGGACCGCCGTACTTCAAGCTCGACGCCAAGGCGCAGCGCGCGCACCTCCTTGCCGCGGCATCCGCGTGCGCGCCGCTTCCCTTCTACGTCTACGAGTTCGCGGCCACCGCGGGCTATGCGTTCGACCCGGCGATGCTCCTGCGCCTCCGCGAGGAGGCCGACAACGTCACCGGGATGAAGGTCTCGGACGCGCCGTGGGACGCCTTCGAGCGGTACCTGCTCGAGGGGTTCGACATCTTCGTCGGGCCGGAGGCGCTCATCCATCGTGGGCGTGAGGCAGGCGCCGTCGGCGCCGTGTCGGCGCTCGCGTCCGCGTTTCCCGAGGACGTTGCCGCCGTCGTCCGCGAGCCGACGGAGGCCGGCGCGGCGCGCCTCGCACAGCTCCGCGAGCAGATGGAGTCGTTCCCGCGTCACGCAGCGTTGAAGCGGGTGATCCGCTGGAAGGGCGTGCCGCTCCGCGCCGACGTCCGGCCGCCCCTGCGCGACCTCGACGCCGCAGAGATCGTCGCGCTCGAGGACTGGCTCGGCCGCGAGGTCGGCGCACAGGCGGCGTGAGCCTCGCGACCCGCTCGAACGCCGTGCTTCGCGCGGGGATCCTCCGCGCAGCGGACGACCGGCACGTCAGGCGGTTCATGGGCCGCTACGGGATGCGGCTCGGCGCAGGGCGCTTCGTCGCGGGAGAGACGCTGGACGAGTGCGTCGTCGTGCTGCGCCGCCTCGCTGCCCAAGGGCTCAACGCCAACACGACGCTGCTCGGCGAGAGCATCCGCGACCGCGGCGAGGCGGAGGCCGTCGCGGCCGAGTACGCGAGGATCCTCGAACGGCTCCACGCAGAGCAGCTGCCGGTCAACGTCGCGCTCAAGCTCACCCACGTCGGGCTCGAGCTCGACGAGGAGCTCGCGTACGCGAACGTGGAGCGCGTCGTACGGGTCGCGGAGGGCCTGCAGAGCTTCGTGCGGATCGACATGGAGCAGTCGAGCGTCGTCGACGCCACGCTGCGGATCTACCGACGGCTGCGCGAGACGGGGCTCGACTGCGTGGGGACGGTGCTGCAGTCGTATCTCTTCCGAACGGAGAGCGACCTCGAGGCGCTGCTCCCGCTCGAGCCGAACCTCCGCTTCGTGAAGGGCGCCTACCTCGAGCCGCCAGAGATTGCGTACACCGCGAAGACCGATGTCGATGCCGCCTACGGACGTCTCGTCGAGAGTGCGCTGCGCGGTGGCGCGTACGCGGCGATCGCGACGCACGACGAGGCGCTCATCGGCCGCTGTCTCGCGTTCGCCGAGCGGGAAGGCATCCCGCGCGAGCGCTTCGAGCTGCAGATGCTCTACGGCGTGCGGCCCGGGCTCCAGCTCGACTACGTCGGTCGCGGCTACAAGGTTCTCGTCGCGACGCCGTACGGGCCGGAGTGGTACCCGTACCTGATGCGCAGGCTCGCCGAGCGCCCCGCGAACCTCGGCTTCTTCGTGCGCAACCTCCTGCGCCGCTGAACCGTCTGGTGTCCGACTTGAAGTCGGACACCAGACGCGCCGGTGAACCCCCCTCGACCCGCAAGCAGTTGCGACCGCGAAGCGGGCGCCTTCAGGGATTTGCCCGCCGAAGGCGGGAGCCACGGTTGCGGCAATCCGCTTCCGCGGATTGCCGTAACCGGACGAATTACAGCGCGTCGAACTCCTCGTAGAGGTCGGGGTCGCGGCCGACGAGCGCCCGCAACTCCTCGAGCTGAGCGGGCGGAGGCTCGTCGTCCTCCGAGACGAGGAGCGCGCCGATCCGCTCCGCGGCCTCGTTCACGAGCAGCATGCCCGGCGGAGGCAGCGGCTCGAGCTCGTCGAGCGCCTCGCGGAGGGTCTCGACGGGCGGGCTCCGCTCGTCGAGCCGCCACAGGACGATGCGGACGATCACTCTTCCGGGAGCTCCCACGGCTCGTAGACGCCGCCCGGAACGCCTCCGATCACGAGGAACGACATCCCGTCGGGGCCCGCGGTCGGGCGGCGCTTCGACTCCGGAGGAACGAGCACGTAGCGCCCCGGCCGCATCTCGATCGTGTCGCCGTCGACGTCGAGCGTGCCGCTCCCGGAAAGGGTGACGTAGACCTCCTCCTGACCCGACTCCGTCTCGTCGTGCTCCGACCCGACCTTGTCCGGCGGAAAGTCGATCTGGGCGAACCCGAACGCCGTCGCGCCGAGATGGTGGCGGACGAACTTGAACGTGCCCCACGTGTAGGGGATCTCCTCGACGTCCGCGACCGCGTATCCCATCTCGCCTCCTCGGGTGATGTGCCGGCCGAGCTTACGAGACGGGCGGGGGCTGGCATAGACTCGCGTCGTGCAGGTCCTCCGCTGGGACGACGAGCCGCTCGAGCGGCTGAGCGACGGCATCGGCCGTCGCATGCTCAACGGCGAGGCGCTCACACTCGCGCAGATCACGCTCGCGGCGGGGGCCGTCGTGCCCGAGCACGAGCATCCGAACGAGCAGATCGCCACGGTGGTGTCGGGCAGGCTCCGGTTCGTCGTCGGCGGCGACGAGCGCGAGGTCGGGCCGGGCGAGAGCGTCCTCATCACCGGCGGCGTGCCCCACCGGGTCGAGGTGCTCGAGGACGCCGTCGTGCTCGACGTCTTCGCGCCGCGCCGCGAGGACTGGATCCGCGGGGACGACGCGTACCTCAGGGGATGAGATGACGAGAGACGTGGCCTCGCGACCACGTCCCTCGCATCGGGGGACCGGTCGGGTCGCCGGCGCTGCGGCCCGCGCGACGACCCGATCTCGACCGGTCTGGGGTCAGGATCGGCGCTGGTCGACCCCCTCCGCATCCCCCATCTGGTGGTTCGCCGGTCGGACCGGATAGCGCCGAACGCCACATGAGCGACGATCTCGACCCTCTCGAGCAGCATCTCGTCGGCAGGCTCCGCTCGCTCGAGCCCGTCGAGCGCGCACCGGAGCCGTCCTCCGTGGCAGCGGCAGCCTGGCGGGCGCAGGTCGAGAGCCGCGCGGTCGACCACGCAGCGCGCTGGCTCCAGTCACGACGGCTCGGCTTCTACACCATCGGCTCGGCGGGGCACGAGTCGAACGCGCTCGTCGCACTGGCGCTCCGCCCGAGCGACCCGGCGCTCCTCCACTACCGGTCGGGCGCCTTCTACCTCGCTCGCGCGCGCCAGGCAGGTCACGACGGCACCCGGGACGTCCTGCTCGGGATGGCAGCGGCCGCCGACGAGCCGATCGCGGGCGGGCGGCACAAGGTGTTCGGGCATCACGACCTCGCAGTGATCCCGCAGACCTCGACGATCGCGTCGCATCTCCCTCGTGCGGTCGGCATCGCGTTCGCGATCGAGCGCGCGGCGTCGCTCCGCGTCCCGTGCGAGTGGCCGCTCGACGCGGTCGTCGTGTGCTCGTTCGGTGACGCCTCGCTCAACCACGCCACGGCGCAGTCCGCTCTCAACACCGCCGCGCACTTGGCGTACCGAGGAGAGCCCCTGCCGGTTCTCTTCGTCTGCGAGGACAACGGGCTGGGCATCAGCGTGCCGACTCCCGAGGGATGGGTGGAGCAGTCGCTCCACGGGCGGCCGGAGCTCGCGGTCGAGCGTGTCGAGGGCGACGATCCCGCCGCCGTCCACGCGGTGGCGGAGGAGCTCGGCGGCTGGGTCCGGGAGCACCGGCACCCGGCGGTCCTCCACCTCCGCACGGTGCGCTACCTGAGCCACGCCGGCGCCGATCTCGAGACGGCGTACCGGCCGGGGCCGGAGATCCGTGCCGACTTCGATCGCGATCCGCTCCTCGGGACGGCCCGGTGGCTGGTTGCGGGTGGTGCGGCCACAGGCTCCGAGCTCGCGGACGACTACCTCGCGACCCGGGCGCGGATCCGCGAGCGCGCGGAGGAGGCGATGGAGCATCCGCAGATGGAGACCGCGGAGGACGTCGTGCGGCCGCTCGCTCCGCGGACGCCCTCGGCCGTCGCGACCGTCGTCGCGGACACCGCAGCCACGCCGTCGGAGGAGCGGCTCACGCTCGCCCAGGCGATCGACGCGGCGCTGGCGGAGGTGCTGGCCGCGCATCCCGAGACGCTCGTGTTCGGCGAGGACGTCGGCCTGAAGGGAGGCGTCTACGGCGTCACGCGCGGGCTGCAGGCGCGGTTCGGGCAGGAGCGCGTCTTCGACACCCTGCTGGACGAGACCTCGATCCTCGGCCTCGCGCTCGGCACCGGGATCTCCGGCTTCGTCCCGATCCCCGAGATCCAGTACCTCGCCTACCTGCACAACGCGGAGGACCAGCTGCGCGGCGAGGCGGCGACGCTGCAGTTCTTCTCCCAGGGCGCGTACCGGAACGGGATGGTCGTCCGGATCCAGGGCTACGGCTACCAGAGGGGGTTCGGCGGTCACTTCCACAACGACAACGCCGTCGGCGTCCTCCGGGACATCCCGGGGCTCGTGATCGCCTCGCCGGCACGTCCGCAGGACGCCGCGGCGATGCTCCGCACCTGCGTCGCGGCTGCGAAGGTCGACGGCAGCGTCTGCGTCTTCCTCGAGCCGATCGCGCTCTACCACACGCGCGACCTCCACGAGGACGGCGACGAGCTGTGGCTCGCCGCCCCGGACACCGAGCACGTGCCGGTGGGAGCCGCCTACACGCACCGCGGCGGCGACGACCTGACGTTCGTCACGTGGGCGAACGGCCTCCGGATGTCGCTCCGGGTCGCGCGCCGGCTGCACCACCGCGGGATCGGGGCGAACGTCGTCGACCTCCGCTGGCTCGCGCCGCTGCCGCTGGAGGAGGTGCTCCGCGAGGCGCGCGCCACCGGCCGGACGCTCGTCGTCGACGAGACGCGTCGCACGGGCGGCGTGGGGGAGGGGGTCGTCGCCGAGCTCCTCGCTGCGGGCTACACGGGCGCGCTCGCGCGTGTCGCGAGCAAGGACTCGTTCGTCCCGCTCGGCGACGCCGCCCAGCTCGTGCTCCTGTCGGAGGACGAGATCGAGGCGGCGGCGCTCCGCCTCGTCGAGGCGTAGCTAGGAGCGGGGAAACTCGCGGTCGCGCCGCTCCTGGTCGCGGCCGTCCTCCCGGGCGGCCCAGAGCAGGAGCACGATCCAGACGACGATCGTGACCAGACCGATGAGGGCCGAGATCGCGAGCACGTCGCGCATACCTCGAGTATTCCACCACCCGGAGGGGACAAACGGCGGCACCGTCGTACGATGCGTGGGATGGCGACCAGGACGACCGCGCGGAAGGCTCTCTCGGACGCACAGATCGCCGAGGTCCTCGGCCTGATGGAGGGTGCCGACAGCGTCGAGCTGAAGCTCACCGTCCCGGAGTCCCATCAGCAGTCGACCGTGGCAGCGCTCGGCATCGACCCGCTCGAGGCGCAGATCCGCCAGGTCTTCTTCTTCGACACGCCCGATCTGCAGCTGAGCGCGCACGGCGTCGTCGTTCGCGCACGGCGGATCCAGGGCAAGGGCGACGACTCCGTCGTGAAGCTGCGGCCGGTCGTCCCACACGAGCTGCCGGCGGAGCTGCGCCGGTCGGCGGGCTTCGGGGTGGAGGTCGACGCGATGCCCGGTGGGTTCGTCTGCTCGGCGTCGATGAAAGGGTCGCCGGCGAAGACCGACGTGCGCTCCACCGTGATCGGCGGCGGTCCGTTGCGCCGGCTCTTCTCGAAGGAGCAGCGGGCGT
>DATBIQ010000011.1:0-14122 GCA_036556865.1 Gaiella sp. | reverse complement strand
CGATGGCAGCGGGGGCGGCCCTTCCGTTGCTCGCCTCGCCCGAGAACGTCTCCGCGAGCGCGCTCCTCCTGCGCGGGCGGTACGACCTGCGTGGGGCGCTCCTCTCGGTGACGATGGGGATTCGGCTGCTCGCGATCCTCGTCGGGGCGTCGATCGGAGTCACCGCCGCGCTCGGGGCGCTCGCGGTCGGCCAGCTGCTCGCGACCGCGCTCGTCGGCACCGCGGGCAGGGTCGCGCTTCGCCGCTTCCCGCGCGTCGCACCGGTACCGCTCGGGGGCGATCGCCGCGAGATCGTCTCCTTCGTCGTCCAGTCGAGCGTCGCCACCGGCGTGATCTCGCTCCGCGCGGCCCTGACGCCGGTCCTGCTCGGCGTCGTCGCGGGCACGACCCAGGTCGGCTACTACCGCGTTGCCCAGGCGCCGCAGAGCGGGTTCTCGGCCGCGAGCGCCCCGGTCCGCCTCGTCCTGCTGACCGAGCAGACGCGCGAGTGGGAGCACGGGCGCGAGGAGAACGTGATGCAGGGCCTCCGCCGCTACACGCTCGGGGCGGCCGCCGTCGCGGCCGTCGCCGTCCCGGTCTTCCTGCTCGCGATGCCGTGGCTCGTCCGCGTCGTCTTCGGCGGCGAGTACCTGCCGGCGGTCGACGCCGCACGCATCGTGCTCGTCGCGGCCGCGATCCTGCTCGTGCTCGGGTGGTCGAAGTCGTTGCCGGTGACGATCGGCCGGCCGCACCTGCGGATCGTCACGCACGGGATCGAGACTGCGGTCGTGCTTCCCCTCGTCCTCGTCCTCGGCGGCCGCTGGGGCGTGACGGGCGCAGCCGTCGCCGTGCTCGTCTCGACGCTCGCCTTCGCCGCGACCTGGGCGGTGGTGCTCGTCCGGCTTCGGAGCGAGCTCCGCTCGACGCGCCGCGTCGGTGCTCCGAGCGCGGCCGGCTCGTGAGGGTCGTCCTGGTCTCGGGGATCTGGCCGCCCGACGTCGGCGGGCCGGCGAGCCACGCTCCCGCGCTCGCGGCGGCGCTCCTCGAGGCCGGCCACGAGGTGGAGGTCGTGACGACGGCCGACGCGGCGCCGGCACCGCGCCCGTACCGCGTGCGCTGGGCACGTCGTGCGCAGCCGGCGCCGCTCCGCCACCTCGCGGTCGTCCGCCAGGTCGTCTCCGCCGCCAGGCAGGCCGACCGCGTCTACGCGACGACGATGGTGCGCCGGGCGGCCCTCGGCGCGGCGCTCGCACGAAAGCCGCTCGTCGTCAAGCTCGTCGCCGACGAGGCGTTCGAGCGCGAGCGGCGGGCGGGGCGCTTCGACGGCTCGCTGGAGGAGTTCCAGCGCGCCCGCGGCGGTCTCCGTCGCCGCCTGCTGCGCACGAGCCGGACGGCCGCTCTGCGCCGCGCCCGGGGCGTGCTCGTGCCGAGCACGTACCTCCGCGAGATCGCCGTCGCCTGGGGGGTACCCGCGGCTCGGCTCACCGTCGTGCCGAACCCCGCGCCCGAGCTGCCGACGCTGCCCTCGCGCGACGAGGCACGCGCGACGTTCGGGCTCGAGGGCCCCGCGGTCGCGACCGCGGGACGGCTGACCGCACAGAAGTCGTTGGACGACGCGCTCCAGGCGATCGCCCGCGTCCCCGGCGTTGCCTTGCTCGTCCTCGGCGACGGGCCCGAGCGGGCGGCGCTCGAGCGCGAGGCCGCGAGCCTCGGCGTCTCCGACCGCGTGCGCTTCCTCGGTGCAGGGACGCGCGACGACGTCCTCACGCTCTTCCGCGCCGCAGACGCGATGCTCGTGACCTCCGCCTGGGAGAACCTGCCACACACCGTGCTCGAGGCGCTCGCCGTGGGGACGCCCGTGATCGCGACCGCCGTCGGCGGGATCCCCGAGGTCGTCGACGACGGCGTCAACGGCCTCCTCGTGCCGGCACACGACGTCGCTGCGATCGCCCGGGCGGTGGACCGGGTCGTCCACGACGACGCGCTCCGTCGCGCGCTGGCCACCGCCGCCCCGGAGTCGGTCGAGGAGCTCGCCGAGCCGCGTATCCTCCGGCGGATCGTGGAGGCGATCACCTCCGGATGAGGCGGCGCGTCCTCATGGTGGGGCGGACGCGCTACCGCCTTCCGCTCAACGGCTCGCTGGGTCGCAAGTTCGACGCGCTGCGGGAACGCCTCGACCTGCGCGTGCTCGGCTCGGCGCCGCGCGGCGCGAAGGCCGGCGACGAGACCTTCGGCCTGCAGCGCGGGACCCCGGTCGCCGCGCTCGACGGGCCGCTCTTCTACGGCTCGCTGCCGGTCCGGATCGCGCGCGAGCTTCGCCGGACGCCGGCCGACGCGATCCTCGCCCAGAGCCCGTACGAGGCGCTCGCCGCGCTCGCGGGCCGCACGCTCGCCCGCAGCGACGCGGCCGTCGTCGTCGAGATCCACGGCGACTGGCGCACCTGGTCGCGGCTCTACGGCTCACCTGCGCGCGCCGTGGTCGCGCCGCTCGCCGACCGCGCGGCGCTCGTCGCAATCCGTCACGCGGACGCCGTGCGCGCGCTCTCGCCGTTCACGACGGGGCTGGTGCGCGAGGCGGGCGTCGAGCCGGCCGCCGTCTTCACGACCTATACCGAGCTGACGGCGTTCTGGGAGCCCCCCGTCGCGCCGTTGCCCGAGCGGCCGACGGCGCTCTTCGTCGGCGTCCTCGAGCGCTACAAGAACGTCCACAACGTGGTGGCGGCGATCCGGCTGGCCGCCGCCCGGCTGCCACAGGCCGGCTTCAGGCTCGTCGGCGACGGGAGGCATCGAGACGTCGTCGAGGCGCTCGCGCTCGAGCTGCCGGGCCAGGTGACCTGGCAGCGCCGGCTCGAGACCGCCGACGTCGTGAAGGCGTTCGACGACGCATGGCTGTTGCTGCTGGCGTCGCGGTCGGAGGGGACGCCGCGTGTGGTGCTCGAGGCGCTCTGCCGCGGCCGCGCCGTCGTGGGGGCGACGGCCGGCGGAATCCCCGACGTCGTCTGGGAGGGCGAGACCGGCCTCCTCGTCGACCCCGACCGCCCGGCCGCGATCGCGGACGCGCTCGTCCGCATCCTCGCGGACCGCGCCCTCGCCGAGCGCCTGGGCTCCGGGGGACGGGCCCGCGCGGCCGCGTGGACGTACACGCCCGAGGAGTACGCCGACCGGGTGGTCGAGCTCGTCGAACGGGCCGTGGAGGCACGCCGGGCGTGAGACTGGTCGTCGTCACGCAGCAGGTCGACCCGTCGAGCCCCGTCCTCGGGGCGACCGTGGCCAAGCTGCGCGCGCTGGCGGCCCGCGTCGACGAGCTCGTCGTCCTCGCCGACAGCGCGATGGAAGGAGTCCTCCCGGACAACTGCCGTGTGCGGCTCTTCCGCGCCGGCCATCGTGCGGGGCGCGGCCTGCGCTTCGAGACCGCGCTCGCACGCGAGGTCGGACGGCGGCCGCGGCCCGAGGCGGTGCTCGCGCACATGTGCCCGATCTACGCGGTGCTCGCCGCGCCGCTCGCGCGACCCGCCGGCGTGAAGGTGCTGCTCTGGTTCACGCACTGGCGCCGCAGCCGGCTGCTCTCGACGGCCGAGCGACTGTCGACGCGCGTTCTCACCGTCGACCCGCGCACCTTCCCGATGCGATCGCGGAAGCTGGTCGCGATCGGGCACGGGATCGACGTCTCCGGGCTCCAGTGCGTCGACCGCCCCGAGCGGGAGCCGCTGACGCTGCTCGCGCTCGGGCGCACGTCGCCCGCGAAGGGGCTCGAGACGATCGTCCGCGCGGTCGAGCGGGTGCCCGACGTGTCGTTGCTTCTCGTCGGTCCTTCGGTGACGGAGGACGAGCGGCTCTACCGGATCGCGCTCGAGCGCCTCGTGATCGACCTCGGGCTGCTCGACCGCGTGGAGATCCGCGGGCCCGCCCCCCACCACACCGTCCCGGGGCTCTACGCCGAGGTCGACGCGCTCGTCAACGACATGCGCGAGGGCGCGACCGACAAGGTCGTCTACGAGGCGGCCGCGACGTGCCTACCCGTGATCGCCTCGAATCCTGCCTTCGACACGCTCCTGCCCGGCGAGCTGCGGTTCGCGCACGGGGACGTCGACGGGCTCTCGGAGGCGATCCGCAGGCTCGGCGAGATCGACCGGAACGCGGTCGGCCGCTCGCTGCGCGAGATCGTGCTGCGCGAGCACTCGGTCGAGGTCTGGGCCGACCGCGTCGTCGCGCTCGCGCGATGAGCGTCCGCGTCCTGCACGTCGCGAAGGTCGCGGGCATCTCCGGCTCCGAGAACCACCTGCTCCTTCTCCTGCCGGCGCTCCGCGAGCGCGGGTTCGACGTCCGGTTCGCGATGCTGCACGAGGGCGAGCCGGGCGCGGCCGAGCTCGCCGACCGGCTGGAGGCGCGCGGCGTCGCCGTCGAGCGGCTGCGGCTGCCCTGGGCCGCCGACCCCCGGGCGTTCGCGCGCCTCGTCCGGATCGTCCGTCACGTGGGACCCGCGATCCTCCACACACATCTGGTGCACGCGGACTTCCACGGTCTCGCTGCCGGCCGTCTCGCGCGGGTACCGGTGCTCGTGTCGACGAAGCACGGCTTCAACCCGTTTCGCAGCGGACGGGCGTTTGCGGCCGTCGACCGCGGCGTCGCGCGCCTGGCGGACGTCCACATCGCGATCTCGGCGGGCCTCGCGCGCTATCTCGCGGCGAGCGAGGGGTTCGACCCGGCGAGCTTCGAGGTCGTTCACTACGGCATCGAGCCCGGGTCGCCGCCTCCGCCGCTGCCGGGCGCTCCGCGGCTCGCCGTGGTCGGCCGCCTCATCCCGATCAAGGGCCACGACGTCCTCCTCCGAGCGCTTGCCGTCGCGCGGGAGCAGCTACCGGATCTCACGCTCGAGCTCGCGGGAGACGGTCCCCTCGAGCCCGAGCTCCGCGCGTCGGTCACCAGGCTCGGGCTCGACGATGCCGTCGCGTTCCTCGGACGCGTCGCGCTGGCAGGGCCGGTCTTCGAGCGGGCCGAGGTCGTCGTCGTGCCGTCGTTCGGCGAGGGGTTCGGCTTGGTCGCCCTCGAGGCGATGGAGCGCGGGCGGCCCGTCGTCGCGAGCGACGTCGGCGGCCTGCCCGAGATCGTCGACGACGGCCGCACGGGCGTGCTCGTGCCGTCCGGCGACGCCGACGCGCTCGCGGAGGCGATCGTCTCCGTCGCGGGTGATCGCGCACGTGCTGCGCTGATGGGCGCGGCCGGGAGAGATCGCGCGCTCGAGGAGTTCTCGCAGGAGCGCTGCACCGACAGGATCGAGGCGATCTACGGGGCGGCGCTGGCCGCCGCAGGTGAGCGCCGCCGCCGCACGAGCTCCCACGCGCGCTCGACGGCGAACGCCGCGAGCAGCGCGAGCACGAAGTCCCAGGGCGCGCGGTAGCGCACCGTCCCGGCGAAGACCATCGCCATCAGCGTGTTGAAGCCGAGGAGCAGGGCTGCGAGCGCGACGAAGCGCCGCGGGGCGAGAAAGGCCCCCCAGAGCGCGAACGCGTAGAGCAGGACGACGAACGCCGGCTCCACGGTGCGCTGCGCGAGATCCGAGGCGCCCTGCTGCCCCGGGTCGTCGGCCGAGACCGTGAGGAAGGGCGACCACAGCATCCCGACGGCCTGCACCGCGAGCCGCCCCTTCTCGCCCGGCTCGTCGCGCCAGAAGTCGAGCACCTCGTCGCGGTAGAACGACGCCTGGGCGCACTCGTCGACCGCTTTCGCGGCCGCGACCGAGATCCCGGCGGCCTTCTCGGGCCACGGGGGCACGCCGGGCAGGTCCGGGACGTCGTCGATCCACCCGCCGCGCGCGAGGACGTCGTACGTGGCGGGGTTGTTCGCCTTCCAGAGTGCGCGCGTGTCCGTCGTGATCGTGGCGCAGCCGATCACCGCGCGGTTGCGGATCACCCACGGCGCCGTCACCGCAGCAGCGCCGACGACGACGAGCAGCCCGGCGACCAGCGCCCTGCGGCCGGGCCGGACGCGCCACGCGACGTACGGTGCGAGGACGAGCGGCAGGAGGAGAAGCCGGGCGTTCGAGAGGATCGCGAGCCCGGCGACGGCGCCGGTGGCGAGCGCGAAGAGGAGCGACCGGCGCTCGAAGGCGACCAGCGCGAGGAGGACGAGCGCGGCTGCGAGGAGCCCGTCGAGGATCTCGCGGTTGACGTGCACGTCGTGCCAGACGAGGTAGGGGTGCAGGGTCGCCACGAGCGCGGCGACGACCCCGGTCGAGACCGAGCCCAGCCGGTGTCCGATCACCAGCACGAGCAGCGCGGTGGCGACGGCGACGAGCACCTGCGCGAGCCCGACCACCGCCCACGAGCGCTCGAGCGGCCAGTAGAGCGCGGCGAGGAACCATGCATAGAGCGGCTGCGTGTAGGCGGACGGGACGCCCGGGAGGAAGCCGAACGTGCCGCTCGAGACGAGCGTCTGCGCGAACGTGTCGCTCTTCTCGACGTAGGCCTCCAGGATGTCGTCGCGCTCGATCGCGAGGGCGAGGAGTCGGGGAAGCGCGGCGGCGGCGACGACGAGGGCGATCGCGGGACGTGGTATCCGTTGCGCTGTGCCGCCCACGACTCCGGAACGGTACGCAGTGGTCTCGTGCCACGTCGAACGACCGCTCGACGACCGTGTCTGGGCGGCGTTCTCGAGCGTGCAGCGGCGCCGTCCGGGCGGGCTCGCGATCGCAGCGCTCATGCGTCCGCCCGATCCCGAGGCCGGTGAACGCGACGAGGAGCGGTGGCTCGCGAGGGCACGAGAGGCAGCGGCCCGCGGCCCGCTCGGGCACCACACGCACTTCACGAGCCCGACGCACGCGCGGCCGACGGCGGGCGACCCGGGAGAGCGCGTCCGGCGGGAGGCGGAGTGGCTCGAGGAGCGAAACCTCCGGCCGACGCTCTTCTGCGGCGGCGGCTGGTACACCGATCGCTCGGTCGCCCTCGCGTGCGCCGAGCTCGGCTACGCGGACTGCACACCCCGGGCCTCGCGGCCCGGCTACCTGCCCGACGGGGCCGCGTGGGCGCAGCTCGGCGCGCCGGCGCAGATCGACGTCGCCGGCAGCACGATCGTGGCCGTTCCGACGACCCACGGCGCAGGCGCGCTCGCGCGCGCGGTGCTCCTCCCGAGGCTTCCGGCGCGCGTCCATGCCTACTTCCACGACACGGATCTCGTAGCCCGCCCTCGACGCGCGCTCATCGTCGGGGCGCTGCGGATCCTGGGTCTCCGCGGCGCGGCGACGGATCTCGACGCACTGGCAGCGGCCGTGCGCGCCGACGGCCACGTCGTCGCCTGGGCGGACGTCGCGCGCGGGGAGGCGGCCGACCCCCGGGCGTAGACTTCCGGCGTGCCGAGCGAGGCGCCCACGAAGCCGCCTCTCCGCCCAGAGCCGCCGCCGGCGCCGCCGGGCGAGGACCCGGGAGACATCAGGCGCTCGCGCCTCTACCTGCTCTCGCGCGGCCCGGTCGTCGGCCTCGTCCGCCGCGGCGTGAGCGTCGCCGCGCTCGTCGCCGCGGACGTCGCAGGGCTGGCGCTCGGCCTCTACAGCGCGCTGGTGCTCCGCTCGCTCGTCTACGGCGACACGATCTTCTGGTCGCTCCTCTGGGACACCGGCCCTGCGGACTGGCTGCCGTTCCTCGCTCCGATCACCGTGATCGTGTTCTTCCAGGCCGGTCTCTACGCGCCGCGCGAACGCCGGGCCGGCTCGGGCCGGATCCTCGCCGCGCTCGTCCTCGTCGCGCTGATCGTCCTCGCGTTCGGCCTCGGAACGGACTACGACTTCACCACGACGGGGCTCATCCCGACGGCGGTCGCGACGAGTGCAGTCTCCATCAGCCTTCTCCGCGCCGCGTACGACTCGGTGTCGCTCGAGCTGATGGGGCTCGCCGGGATCCGGCGGCGCCTGCTCCTCGTCGGAGGCGAGGAGACGCTGCCCGATCTCGAACGGCAGCTCCGCGCGTCGCGTGGGGGCATCGGCGTCGACGTCGTCGGGATCCTCGCGGTCGCCCCGGGACCGGCCGGTCTCGGCCGCTCGCTCGACCGGCTCGCGGCCCTGCTCGAACGCGAGCGGCCGGACGAGGTGGTGCTCGCGGAGGCGCACTTCGACGAGCAGACGGTGCTCGACGTCGTGCAGCTGGCACACCGGCACGGCGTCCGGGTGAAGCTCGCTCCGACGACCACCGAGCTCCTCGTCCACGAGGGCGAGTACGTTCCGGGACAGGGCATCCCGCTCTTCGAGCTCCGGCCGCCGATGCTGACCGGCGTCGACTGGGCGACGAAGCGCGGCTTCGACCTCGTGGCCTCCGTGCTCTTCCTGGTCGTGGGGATCCCGCTCTGGCTGCTGATCGCGGTGGCGATCAAGCTCGACTCGCGGGGGCCCGTGCTCTACGTCTCCCGCCGGGTCGGAGTCCGCGAGCAGGAGTTCGGGATGCTCAAGTTCCGGACGATGGTCGCCGGGGCGGCGGAGCAACAGGATGCCCTCGAGGAGGAGAACGAAGCGTCGGGGGCGCTGTTCAAGATCCGCGACGACCCCCGGGTGACGCGTGTCGGCCGGGTGCTCCGGCGGCTCTCGCTCGACGAGCTGCCGCAGCTCGTCAACGTGCTGCGCGGCGAGATGAGCCTCGTCGGGCCGCGGCCGCTCCCGCTGCGCGACCACGCGATGCTGCAGGACTGGCATCGCGCGCGCTCGCTCGTCCTTCCCGGGATGACGGGTCTGTGGCAGATCTCGGGGCGCTCCGGGCTCGAATTCGACGACCTCGTGCGGCTGGACTTCACCTACATCGAGAACTGGTCGATCTGGTCGGACGTGTCGATCATCGCCCGCACGATCCCGGCCGTCCTGAGCGGGCGGGGTGCGTACTGACCCGCGGGCGCCCGAGCAGGGCGCTCACGGCGAGGTGCCGGAGCGGTGTCAGACACCGTCGTCTGTCAAGGGTGTGGACGAATCGGCACGAAGCCGCGACGAAGCCACGGGGCGCGCGATCATCGTCCGTTGTGACGCGGTTCGGGCTGTGGAGCGATCGGCACTCGATCGGCACGCGTTGCCCTTGACACGATTCGGTCTCTGAGGCGGCCCGCACGCGCCGGAGCCCGCGGGGCGTGTCCCTACACTGGGCGCTCGTGCGCCAGCCCCGCATCCTCGCCGTCGCGTCCGCGGTCGACCTCGACTTCCGCTACGGCTGCACGCCGGCGTGGTGGCAGCTCTGGAAGGGCCTCTACGAGGTCGGAGTCGACCTCGTCGTCACGCCGTATCGCGGGCGGCCGATCGAGTCTCCCTGGTGGCGTACGGCCCCGAACCCGACGTACCGCGAGGGCGAGAGCTACGCCGTCCTGCGGAGTGGGCTCGCGCGGCTCAAGGGCGACCGCTACCTGCGGCGGGCCGAGGAGAGCCCCGAGGACGGCGCCCTCGACAAGCTGACGCGCGAGACGATCTGGAAAGTCGTGACGCCCCGCTGGCGCCGTCACCTCGAACGGCTCGTCGCGCGCGAACGGCCCGACGCCGTCCTCGTCTTCACCGTGCCGATGGCCCACTTCCGCGGCATCGCCACCTCGCTGCGCGAGCGCCACGGCGTCCCGGTCGTCTATTACGACGGCGACGTCCCGATGAGCCTGCCCGAGTTCGGCGGCATGGACACCGGCTTCAACTACTACCACGGCGCCGATCCCTCCGAGTACGACCTCGTCCTCTCGAACTCCGAGGGCGGGATCCACCGTCTCCTCGAGCTCGGCGCCCGCCGCGCCGAGCCGGTGCTGTGGGCGGCTGACCCCGAGTTCTTCCGCCCGCTTCCCGTCGAGAAGGACTACGACGTGTTCTTCTACGGGTACGGCGACAAGTTCCGCCGCGAGTGGATGGCCGCGCTCGTCGGCGAGCCCTCCAGGCGCGACCCGCGGATCGACTTCGCGCTCGGGGGACGAGACTTCCAGGGCGACGTCGGCCGCGCGCGGCTGCTCGGCGACGTCCCGTTCAATGCGTTCGCGCGGGCGATCTCCGCGGCGCGGGTGAATCTCAACGTGACGCGGCGGGCGCACGCGACCGTCGACGGCTCCTCGACCTGCCGGCCCTTCGAGCTCGCGTCGTCCGGCGCGGCGATCGTCTCGAATCCCCACGCGGGGATCGAGCGGTGGTTCGAGCAGGGGAGCGAGCTCCTCGTCGTGGACGACGCGGAGGCGGCGCTCGACGCGTACCACGCCCTCCTCGACGACCCCGGCGAGGCGGCGGCCATGGGTGCCCGCGCGCGGGAGCGGGTGCTCGACGAGCACACGTATGCGCACCGTGCGCGGCAGATGTTGCGCCTGCTCGGCCTCGAGGCGACGGTCGCGGTATGACCCGCGTCGCCGCGGTGGTCCCCGCGTTCGAGGAGGAGGCGGCGATCGGCGCCGTCGTCGCCGAGATCGTCGCGTTCGATCCCTCGATCGACGTCGTCGTCGTCGACGACGGCTCCTCGGACGGGACCGCCGCTGCCGCGGCCGCCGCCGGAGCCACGGTCGTCCGCCTGCCGTTCAACCTCGGCATCGGGGCGGCCGTCCAGACCGGCTTCCGCTGGGCGCTCGAGCGCGATTACGACCTCGCGGTGCGCCTCGACGGAGACGGGCAGCACGATCCCGCCGAGCTGCCCAAGCTGCTCGCGCCGATCGAGCGGGACGAGGCGGACGTCGTCACGGGCTCGCGGTTTCGCGAGGAGGAGGACGGGTACCGTCCGCCGCTCGGGCGGCGCGTCGGGATCACGTGGTTCGCGCGGCTCGTCTCGCTTCTCTCCGGCCAGCGCGTGACCGACACGACGTCGGGCTTCCAGGCGCTCAACCGGTCGGGCATCGAGCTCTTCGCGCGCGACTATCCGAGCGACTACCCGGAGGTCGAGGCGACCGTCCTCCTCCTCAAGCACCGGCTGCGGCTCGTCGAGGTGCCCGTGCGCATGCGCGAGCGTGAGCACGGGTCGTCCTCGATCACGTTCCTGCGCTCCGTCTACTACGCGATCAAGGTCACGCTCGCGCTGTTCATCGCGATGGGACGCCGGTACGCGGTGCCGTCCGAGGGAGTCGAGCGGTGACGCCCGTTCGCATCTCGATCGCCGCCGCGATCGGCTCGCTGCTCCTGATCCTGATCGTGCTCGAGCTGATCCGGGGGCGGCGGCTCAAGGAGCGCTACGCCCTTCTCTGGATCGTGACCGGCGTGGTGCTGCTCGTCCTCTCCGCCTGGCGCAGCGGTCTCAACACGATCGCCGGCTGGCTCGGCGTCTCGGGCTACCCGCCGGCGATCCTCTTCGCCGCCGCGATCATGTTCGTGATCGCCGTCCTGCTGCACTACTCCACGGTGCTGTCCCGACTTACGGACGACAACGTCCTCCTCGCACAGGAGGTGGCGCTCCTCAGGGCTCGCCTGGACGCACTCGAGCAGGCGGCCGGTGCCGAGACTACGGCGCGGCCGGCGGGCTGATGACGAACACGTCGCCCCGATCGGCTTCATCGAGCCAGTTGGCGGCGACGCCGACCCGGTAGATCGCGTCGGCCGGCGGGTCTGCATCGACGTAGCGGCGCTCCCGCGTGACGACGAGCGTCTCCATGCGGAGGTCGCAGCGATCGCCTCCACGCAGCTCGCAGACCATCTCCGAGAACCCCCGCGACAGCGAGCTGCGGTACACGCGGTAGAAGGTGCGCGCGCGTTTCGTCGAGTCCGTCCAGGTGAGCACGTTCGCCCCGCCGACGCGGCGCACGTCGAGCGAGACGACGCCGCCGTCCACCGGCACGCCGATTCCGTCGACGACGAGCTCGGGGATCACATACGCGTAGGGGGCTTCCGGCTGGCGCGTCAGCCGCTTCTGGTCGAGGGGGAGGATGACGGCGATGGGGACGATCGCGAGGAAGGCGACGACGGCGATCGTCGTGCGACGACCGGGACGCCCCCCGGGAACCGGGGCGAGTCGTGGGCCCATCCGCTCCATGAGCGTCGGCACGAGCAACGGGACAGACGCGGTCAGGAGCACGAACGCGGGAAGGGCGGGCATGATCAGCCGCCAGTAGCTGCCCGACTCGACCGTCGCGACGTCGGCCGCGCCCTTGACGACGACGTAGCCGAGGAGCCAGCCGCCGAGCAGGCCCGCGGCGGGGAGCGAGCGGCGGGCGACGGCGACCACACCCGCGACCGCGAGGAACTGGAGGACGCGCGCGCTCCACGAGAACTCGCGGAGGTTCGACATGTTCTGCTTCCACGTGTCGAAGTCGAGGTGCACCGTGCGGTCGAACCACGTCGTCACCGACGCGACGGCGGGGTCGCCGAGCCCGGCCGCGAGCCGTGTCCCGCCGACCGCGAAGAGCGGCACCTCGCCGAGCCCTCGCCACTTCCACAGCGTGAGCGCGAGCAGCGCGGGTGCGAGCGCGACCGCGAAGAGCGTCGCCTGACGCCACCGCCGCGCGATCAGGAACGCGAGCGCCGGACCGCCGAGGAAGAGCGCGTTCGCAGGCTTCAGGGCGAGCGCGACCCCGGCGAACGTTCCCGCCAGGACGGCTTCGCGGTAGGCGAACGCCTCGAGCGCCCTCACCGTGAGCGCGGCCGCGACGAGCACCGCGACGAGGGACGGGAAGTCGGCCTGCTGCGTGAGGCCGAGAGCTTGCGGCAGGAACTGGTCGACCCACGAGTCGTGGTAGCGCTGGACGAAGTACGGGATCGCCACGAACGGCGCGGCGACGAAGGCGGCGGCGCACCAGAGGCCGGCGAGTCGGCCGGCGAGCCGAGCGCCGATGTCGTAGACGGCGAGCGTCGCGACGGGTGCGAGGAGCCCGACCTGGAGGATCGTCGTCAGCGGCAGCAGGTCGACCGAGCTCGACCCGGTGATCCACGTCAGCGGCGCGAGCAGCATCGGCCAGCCGTGGCTCGTCAGCGCGTACGGCATCGTCCCATGGCCGAGCAGCCACCCCGAGGTGACGAGCCAGATCTGGTCGCCGCCCTGATACGTCAGCCAGCCGTTGCGGTTGACGGAGAAGAACAACGCGACCGTGGCGAGAACCTGCACCGCGACGAGCACCACGAGCGAGATCACGACGTGCCGCGTGACCGTGCCGGCGGCACGGTCGAGCGCCGCGAGGACGGAGCGCGGACGGGCGGCGGCCGCCGCCGTGCTCATACGGGAACGCTCTCGCGGAACCAGGCGACGGTGCGCGCGATGCCGTCGTGCAGCGACGTGCGAGCCTCCCAGCCGAAGAGCTCGCGGGCGCGGGACGCGTCGAGGCTCCGGCGCGGCTGGCCGTTCGGCATCGAGGTATCCCACGTGATCGTCCCGGTGAAGCCGATGGCAGCTGCCACGAGCTCGGCGGTCTCGCGAATCGACGTCTCGACCCCGGTGCCGAGGTTGACGGGCTCCGGCCCGTCGTAGCGCGCAGCGGCGAGGACGAGCGCCTCGACGCAGTCGTCGACGTAGAGGTACTCGCGCGTCGGTGAGCCGTCTCCCCAGAGGACGACCTCGTCGGGCGACTCGCTCATCTTCCGGATCAGCGCCGGGATCACGTGGGACGTCTCGAGGTCGAAGTTGTCGCCCGGCCCGTAGAGGTTCGTGGGGAGGAGGAAGATCGCGTTCGTCCCGTACTGCTCGCGGTACGCCTGCGCACCGACGAGGATTGCCTTCTTCGCGACGCCGTACGGGGCGTTCGTCTCCTCCGGGTAGCCGTTCCACAGCTCGTCCTCGCGAAACGGCACCGGCGTCAGCTTGGGGTACGCGCACACGGTGCCCGCAATCACGAGCTTGGGCGTCGCGTGCAGTCGGGCCTGCTCGAGCACGTGCGCGCCCATCATCAGGTTGGCGAACCAGTAGCGGCCGGGGTTCACGCGGTTCGCCCCGATCCCTCCGACCTCGGCCGCGAGGTGGTAGACGAGCTCCGGCTCGCTCTGCGCGAACATCCGCGCCGCCGCGTCCATCGAGGTGAGGTCGTAGTCGGCGCGCCTGGCCGCCGTGACGTCGTGGCCGTCCTCCTCGAGCCGCGCCACGAGCCGCGAGCCGAGGAATCCGCCGCCGCCGGTGACGAGGACCCGGCTCACCCCGTGACGAGCTTGGGCGCGCCGGTCGGGAGCCAGTCGACCCGTCCGATCCAGCGCTCGCGGTTCTCGGCGTACCAGCGGATCGTCCGCAGGATGCCTTCCTCCCAGCTCACGCGCGGC
>DATBIQ010000010.1:0-2558 GCA_036556865.1 Gaiella sp. | reverse complement strand
CGCCGTGGAGCTCGACGTCCGCTCGCTCGGCGCCGACGCGGTCACCGGCGGCACGGTGAAGTACCTCCTCGGAACGGCCGGGCTCGGCTTCATGTGGGTGCGCCCGGAGGTCCGCACGGCGCTCGTCCCGACCCAGACGGGCTGGTTCGCCGACGAGGACATCTTCGCGATGTCGATCGCGGACTACTCGCCGCACGAGACCGCGCGCCGCTTCGACTCCGGCACGCCGCCCGTGCCGTCGCTGTACGCGGGCGTCGCGGGGGTCTCGCTCGTCGAGGAGGCCGGCGTGCCGGCGATCGAGGCGCACGTGCACGGCCTGGTCGACCGTCTCGTGGCAGGGCTCGACGAGCTCGGCGCGACGGTCGTGACACCGCGCGAGCACGCCCGCCGTGGGCCGCTCGTCTGCGTCCGCTCCACCGACGTCGCAGCGCTCGTCGCAGCCCTGGCCGCCGAGCGGATCGTCGTCTCCTCCCGCGAGGACAAGCTCCGCGTCGCGCTCCATCTCTACAACGTCGACGAGGACGTCGACCGGCTCCTCGGAGCCCTCGCGCGGCACCGCGAGCTCCTCGCCTGATTACCCCTTTCGGGGGGACGCGCGCTGGCTCGAGCGACGGCTAGCCTCGTCGCGCTGTTGGACAACCGAGCGAAAGGCCGACGATGCGCATGAGCACACCGTTCCGCCTGGGCGCCCTCGTCGCCGTCATCGCGACGGCGGTGCTCGCCGGAGAGGCGGCGACCAGCGTGGGAATCGCAGCCGCACGACAGGCGTCTCCTGCCGTGGCCGCCTGTGCGGGCACCTTCGGGGACGTCGCGCGGGTGAAGGAGGGGGCGACGGCGAAGGAGCCCGAGCCGTACCCGAAGAACCAGGCGAACGCGTACGGCGTCCTCGACGACCGGCCGACGCTGCCGGCCGGCTCCGTCGACGTGCCCGTCGTGTTCCACATGATCTCCGATCACGAGAACACGCCCGCGGAGAAGGCGCGCTGGGAGACGATGATCGACGCCCAGATGCAGGTGATCAACGAGTCGTTCGCCGGCAAGACGTCGTCGGACGCCGCCGCGACGCCGTTCGAGTTCCACCTCGTGGGCACGACGTGGACGGTGAACCCCGCCTGGTACACCGTCGTCCCCGGCAAGAACGAGCGGGACATGAAGCGGGCGCTGTACACGGGCGACGCGAGGACGCTCCACGTCTACGCCGCGAACATCGGCGGCGGGCTGCTCGGGTGGGCGTACTTCCCGAAGGGCTACAACAACGGCCGCGACTACATCGACGGCATCGTGATCCTCGACGAGTCGATGCCGGGCGGGAACCTCGGCAAGTACTCCGAGGGCGACACGCTGACGCACGAGCTCGGCCACTGGCTGATGCTCGACCACACGTTCGCCCGCGGCTGCTCGGCGTCGGGCGACTGGGTCGTCGACACCGCGCCCGAGGCGATGCCGCAGTTCGACTGCCCCGTCGGCGCCGACACGTGCGCGGCACCCGGGGTCGATCCGATCCACAACTTCATGGACTACTCGCAGGACTCCTGCATGGACATGTTCACGCAGGGCCAGGCCGACCGGATGAGCGACGCCTGGCTGCAGTTCCGCGCGGGCGGCGGCAAGAGCTGACCGCAATGTGCCGGGTGGGGCCTTCGCTTGCGGGCGAGGCCCCGCCCAGCCGCGTCGGGGCTTCGGCGGTGACATACTCGACCTCGTGAGCGAGGCCGACGCCGCCCCCGAGCTCGAGCGGGTGATCGAGCGCTACAACGAGGCCTGGAACGCGCAGGATCTCGACGCGATCGTCTCCTTCCACGCGCCGGACATGGTGTTCGAGAACCACACGGCCGGCGAGCGCGCCGAGGGCGACGAGGTCCGTCGCCACATCGGCGAGATCTTCGCCAACTGGCCGGACCTCCGGTTTCGCGGGCGTCGGCTGTACGCGCGGGACGGGCTCGTCGTGAGCGAGTGGACGGCGACGGCGACGCACCCCGACGGCCGGCGCCTCGAATGGGACGGGATCGACGTGTTCCCGTTCGAGAACGGGCTCATCCTGCGCAAGGACGTCTACTCGGCCGGCCACCGTCCGCGCGTGCTCGACGCCTGAGGCGCGGCCGGCGTGCCCGTGCGCCCCCGTGTCCACGTGACGGCGCCCGTCCCGCGCGAGGTCGCCGCGGCGCTCGAACGCGACTTCGACGTCGTCGACTCCCCCGAGGGCGCTGACGGAATTCTCGTGGCGCTCACCGCGCTCGTCGACGAGCGCTCCCTCGACGAAGCCGGCCCGCAGCTGCGCATCGTCGCGAACTACGCGGTCGGGGTGAACAACATCGACCTCCCCGCGGCGAGCGAGAGGGGCGTCGTGGTGACGAACACGCCCGACGTCCTGACGCGCGCGACCGCGGAGTTCGCCGTCGGGCTGATGCTCGCGCTCCTGCGCCGGATCGCCGAGGGCGACCGGTTCATCCGCCGCGGCTCGGAGTGGGAGTTCTCGCTCGAGTTCATGCTCGGCTCGAGCCTCGACGGCAAGGAGCTCCTCGTCGTCGGCCCGGGCCGGATCGGAAGGGAGACCGCGC
>DATBIQ010000009.1:0-3930 GCA_036556865.1 Gaiella sp. | reverse complement strand
CTACGCCGCGGAGTCCGAGCGGTGACGCTCCACCATGTCGTCGACGGCGAGCCCGGGGCCCCGGCGATCCTGCTCGCGAGCTCACTGGGCGCCACCCACGCGATGTGGGAGCCGCAGGTCGCACCACTTGCCGAGCGGCATCGCGTCGTCCGCTGCGACCGGCGAGGGCACGGCGCGTCGCCCGTCGTCCCCGGCCCGACGACGATCGACGACCTCGGCGGCGATCTGCTCGAGCTGCTCGACGCGCTCGAGCTCGAGCGCGTCTCGTTCTGCGGTCTCTCGCTCGGCGGCCTCGAGGGCATGTGGCTCGCGCTGCGGGCGCCGGAGCGCGTCGACCGGCTCGTGCTCGCGTGCACGTCGTCCTCCTTCGCGCCGCGCGAGGCGTGGGTCGAGCGTGCCGCAACGGTGCGGGAGGAGGGCGTCGAGGCGATCGCGGACGCGACGATGGGCCGCTGGTTCAGCGCCTCTCTCCGCGACACCGAGCCCGCAGTGGTGACACGCTTCCGCGAGATGCTTCTCTCGACGCCTCCCGAGGGGTACGCCGCCTGCTGCGACGTCCTCGCCGACACCGATCTGACGGGCGAGCTCGCGGGGATCCGCGCGCCGACACTCGTGATCACCGGCTCGGACGACCCGACGATCACGCCGGCGCGCGGCGACGAGCTCTCGGGCGCGATCCCCGGTGCGCGGCACGTCACGCTCGACGGAGCGGCCCACCTGGCGAACGTCGACCGGGCGAGCGCGTTCACGACCGCGGTTCTCGACCACCTGGCGGCGTCGTGAGCGAGAGCCGGGACGAGCTGCACGCCCGCGGGATGGAAGCGCGCCGCGCGGTCCTCGGCGACGAGCACGTCGACCGCGCGATCGAGCGGACGACGCCGTTCACGGAGGACTTCCAGGACCTCATCACGCGCTACGCCTGGGGCGAGATCTGGTCGCGGCCAGGCCTCGACCGCCGCACGCGGAGCTGCATCACGCTCACGGCGCTCGTCGCCGGGGGCCGTGAGCACGAGCTCGAGATGCACGTTCGCGCGGCGCTGCGCAACGGGCTCACGCCCGACGAGATCGGCGAGGTGCTCCTGCAGTGCGCCATCTACTGCGGCGTTCCGGCTGCGAACGGCGCGTTCGCGATCGCGCAGCGGGTGATCGAGGCGGAGGCCGCGCCCTGAGCCGGGCCGTCGTGCTCTCGGCCGTGCGGACGCCGGTCGGCCGGTACGGCGGCGGCCTCGCAGGCGTGCGCCCCGACGACCTGGCCGCCCTCGCCGTGGCGGCCGCGGTCGAGCGATCCGGCGTCCCGCCCGGCGAGATCGAGGACGTGTGGCTCGGCTGCGCCAACCAGGCCGGGGAGGACAACCGCAACGTCGCGCGGTTCGCCGCGCTCCTCGCCGGCCTCCCGGAGACGGTCGCGGGCGTGACCGTGAACCGCCTCTGCGCGTCAGGGCTCTCCGCGATCGTCGGCGCGTGTCATGCCGTGATCGCCGGGGACGGCGACCTGTTCGTCGCGGGCGGGGTCGAGTCGATGACGCGTGCGCCGCTCGTCACGGCGAAGCCCGACGCGCCGTATGCGCGCGGCGACCGCGTCGTGCACGACACGACGCTCGGCTGGCGCTTCGTCAACCCCCGGTACGAGGAGCGGTACTCGCGCGAGTCGATGGGCGAGACCGGAGAGAACGTGGCCCAGCGCTGGGCCGTCTCGCGCGAGGACCAGGACGCGTTCGCGCTGCGCTCCCAGCGGCGCTGGGCCGACGCGCAGGCGGCTGGCCGCTTCGCCGACGAGCTCGTGGCCGCGGGAGAGCTCGAGCACGACGAGCACCCACGGCCGGACACGTCCGCCGAGAAGCTCGCCTCGCTCCGGCCCGCGTTCAGGAGCGATGGCACGGTGACGGCCGGCAACGCGAGCGGGATCAACGACGGCGCGGCGGCGCTCGTGATCGCGAGCGAGGAGCGCGCGCGCGAGCTCGACGTCGAGCCGCTCGGGGCGTTCGTCGGCTCGGCCGTCGCGGGGGTCGACCCGGCCGTGATGGGGATCGGCCCGATCCCGGCCGTCCGGCGGCTGCTCGAGCGCACGGGC
This sequence comes from Gaiella sp., assembly GCA_036556865.1. Taxonomy (GTDB): domain Bacteria; phylum Actinomycetota; class Thermoleophilia; order Gaiellales; family Gaiellaceae; genus Gaiella. The sequence continues at coordinate 1,859 of DATBIQ010000009.1, read as the reverse complement.
GTCGGGATCGGCGACGTCGACCTCGTCGAGCTGAACGAGGCGTTCGCCTCACAGTCGCTCGCCGTCGTCCGGGAGCTCGGGATCGACGACGACCGCGTCAACGTGAACGGCGGCGCGATCGCGATCGGCCACCCGCTCGGGATGAGCGGCGCGCGGCTCGTCGTCACGCTCCTCCACGAGCTCCGCCGGCGGGGCGGCCACTACGGGATCGCGACGATGTGCGTGGGCGTCGGCCAGGGGCAGGCGGCGCTCTTCGAGCGAGACGGGTCGTGAGCCGCACGCAGGTCGCGATCGTGGGCGCGGGCCCCGCCGGCCTCACGCTCGCGCAGCTCCTCCACGTCGCCGGCATCGACTCGGTCGTCCTCGAGGCCCGCAGCCGCGACTACGTCGAGGCGCGGATCCGCGCCGGCGTGCTCGAGCACGACGTGGCCGACCTGTTCGTGCGGGCGGGCGTCGGCGAGCGCGTGCGTCGCGAGGGGCTCGTCCACACCGGTGTGGAGCTGCAGTCGGGCCGCGAGCGCCACCGGATCGCGTTCGACGAGCTGACCGGCAAGACGATCGTGGTCTACGGCCAGACCGAGGTCGTCAAGGACCTGATCGCAGCCCGGCTGGAGAGCGGCCGCCCGCTCCTCTTCGAGGTCGAGGACGTCTCGCTCCACGACCTCGAGAGCGAGCGGCCGCGCGTGCGCTACGTGCACGAGGGGGCGGACGACGAGCTGGAGTGCGAGTTCGTCGCCGGCTGCGACGGCTTCCACGGCGTCACGCGGCCGAGCATCCCGGCAGGCGTCCTCCGCGAGTTCCACCGCGAGTACCCGTACGGGTGGCTCGGGATCCTCGCCGCCGTCCCGCCGTCGAGCGACGAGCTGATCTACGCCCACACCGAGCGCGGCTTCGCCCTGCTCAGCATGCGCTCGCCGGAGCTCTCACGGCTCTATCTCCAGTGCGCGCCGGACGAGGACCTCGAGCGCTGGCCCGACGAGCGGATCTGGGGGGAGCTCCAGCACCGCCTCGGCATCGACGGCTGGACGCTGCACGAGGGCCCGATCCTCGAGAAGGGCGTCACGCCGATGCGCAGCTTCGTCGTCGAGCCGATGCAGTGGCGCCGGCTCTACCTCGCCGGCGACGCGGCCCACATCGTGCCCCCGACCGGGGCGAAGGGCCTCAACCTCGCCGTGCGGGACGTCGCTGCGCTCGCGGAGGCGCTCGTCGCGTGGTATCGCGACGGCCACGTCGCGCTGCTCGAGGCGTACTCCGAGACGTGCCTGCGCCGCGTCTGGCGCGCAGAGCACTTCTCCTGGTGGATGACGACGATGCTCCACCGCGCGCCCGACGACGACGAGTTCACCCTGCGGCTGCAGCAGTCGCAGCTCCGCTACCTGCGCACCTCGCGCATCGCCGCCACCTCGCTCGCCGAGAACTACGTCGGCGTCGAGCACGCCTGACCTAGGATCGCAGCGTGACCTGGCCCCGCGACGCCGCCAAGCTCGACCGCGTCCGCGCGCTCATGGCCGACGAGGGGCTCGACGCGATCGTCGCGCGCGCGCCCGACAACGTCCTCTACCTGACGAACTTCTGGGGGATGAAGGGCTGGGATGCGGTCGTCTTCCCGCGCGAGGGCGAGCCGACGCTCTTCTGCGTCGAGGCGTCGGCGGAGGACGCGGCGCGCACGGCCTGGACGTCGGACGTCCGGCTCGTCGACGGCTATCTCGCCAGCGACCCCCGCCCTCCCGTCGTGCGCACCCTGGAGCTCGCCGCGGCGCTGGCCCAGGAGCACGGGACGGTCGGCCTCGAGCTCTCGCTCGGCACACACGCCTCCGACCGGAGGGTCGGCGAGCCGACGACGTACACCAAGGCCTGGT
>DATBIQ010000008.1:0-2037 GCA_036556865.1 Gaiella sp. | reverse complement strand
GGCTCGAGCTCGAGCTCGACAAGACGCTGTCGGGCCACGACGGCACGAAGACGATCGTCCGCGATCCGTTCGGCCGCACGATCGACGTCATCGACTCGGAGCCGGCCGTGAACGGGAAGGACGCATACCTGACCGTCGACCACTCGCTCCAGGGACAGGTAGAACGCATCCTCAAGCGCGCGCGCGCGAGGTGGAGCGCGCTTGCGGCGACGGCCGTCGTCCTCGACCCGCGGACCGGCGCCGTGCTCGCGGACGCCGTCGAGCCCGGGTTCGACGCGAATATCTTCCCGACCGTCGCGCGCTGGGAGCCCGACCGGCTGCGAAACAGGGCCGTGACGGATACGTACGAGCCCGGCTCGACCTTCAAGGTCGTGACGATCGGAGGCGTCCTCGAGTCGGGCATCGTCTCGCCGTCGACGAAGTTCAGGCTGCCCTACAAGCTCCAGGTCGCCGACCGGGTCATTCACGACGCCGAGCCGCGCGGGACGCAGACGATGACGGTCTCGCAGATCCTCTCGCAGTCCTCCAACGTCGGCGTCGTCACGCTCGCCTTCCAGCTCCAGCAAGACCGGCTCTCCGAGTGGATCCGCCGGTTCGGCTTCGGGCGCAAGACCGGCATCGACTTCCCCGGCGAGACGCGCGGCATCGTTCTGCCGCCCGACAAGTGGTCCGGCTCGACGATCGGGAACGTCCCGATCGGGCAGGGCATCGCCGTGACGCCGATCCAGATGGCGGCCGCCTACGGCGCCATCGCCAACGAGGGCGTGTGGGTGCAGCCGCACCTGGTCGATCGGGTCGAGGGGGAGAAGCCCGTCGTGCCCGAGAAGCGCCGGGTCCTCTCGCCGCGGACGTCGACCGAGCTGACGAAGATGCTCCGCGGCGTCGTTCAGGAGGGCTCGGGGACGACCGCGCAGATCCCCGGCTACAAGGTGGCCGGCAAGACCGGAACCGCGGCGAAGCCGGAGCCGACCGGCGGCTACTCGGATACCCGCTACGTGGCGTCGTTCGTCGGCTTCGTCCCCGCGAGCCGCCCGCGTCTCGTTGTGCTCGTGACGCTCGACGAGCCCAAGGGCGCTATCTGGGGCGGGGTCGTCGCGGCGCCTGTCTTCGCCGAGATCGCGCAGTTCGCGCTCCAGTACCTCGACATCCCGCCCGACGCTCGACGCTGAGCCGCGCCCGGGGCCGCCGCGGGCCTCCCTCCGCTTCGAGCGTATCGGCCGAAACTGCGCCGGTGGCGCGCGGACCGCGCCAGAATGCACGCAGAAGCGAGGAAGAACCCCGGTGCGGGCGCCGAAAGGAGCCAGCGACACGTGCGCGAACCCGCCATGGATCTCGAGACCCTGGGCCGTGCCGTCGCAGCGACGGACACGCTGAACGCTGCGCCCGTCACGATCACCGACCTCGCGTACGACGCGCGCGCGGTCATCCCGGGCGCACTCTTCGTCTGCGTCCCCGGCGAGCGCGCCGACGGCCATGACTTCGCGCCGAACGCCGTCGCGCGGGGCGCCGTCGCCCTCGTCGTCGAGCGGCCGCTCGCCCTCGCCGTCCCGCAGGTCGTCGTCCGCGACGCCCGGCTGTCGATGGGGCTCTCGGCCGACGCGTTCTTCGGTCGGCCGACGCGCGAGCTCGAGGTCGCGGGCATCACCGGGACGAACGGCAAGACGACGACGGCGTTCCTCCTCTACTCGATCCTCGCCGCGGCCGGCCGCGGCCCGGGCCTTCTCGGCACGGTGGAGATGCGGATCGGCGGCGAGCGGCGCACCGTCACGCGCACGACCCCGGAGGCCATCGACCTCCAGCGGACGTTCCGCGAGATGCTCGACGCGGGCGACGCGAGCTGCGCGATGGAGGCGTCCTCGCACGCCTCCGAGCTGAAGCGCCTGGTCGGGACGCGCTTCCGGGCACTCGTGTTCACGAACCTCTCGCAGGACCACCTCGACTTCCACGGAACGCTGGAGGCCTACTACGACGCGAAGCGACGCCTCTTCACGGAGCCCGACGTCGACGGAAGCCGTCCCCCGGCGGCGGTCAACGTCG
>DATBIQ010000007.1:0-65693 GCA_036556865.1 Gaiella sp. | reverse complement strand
AGCTTGAGGAGGATGTTCTCGACGTCCTCGCCGACGTAGCCGGCCTCGGTGAGCGCCGTCGCGTCCGCGATCGCGAACGGGACGTTGAGGATGCGCGCGAGCGTCTGCGCGAGGAGCGTCTTGCCGCAGCCCGTGGGGCCGAGCAACAGGATGTTCGACTTCTGCAGCTCGACGTCGGCCTCGTCGGTCTGGCCCATGCGGACGCGCTTGTAGTGGTTGTAGACGGCGACCGCGAGGATCCGCTTCGCCTCCTCCTGCGAGACGACGTAGTCGTTCAGGACCGAGTAGATGTCGCGCGGCCGCGGAAGGTTGTCGAGGTCGAGCGTCGTCGGGGCGGTGAGCTCCTCGTCGATGATCTCGTTGCAGAGATCGATGCACTCGTCGCAGATGTAGACGCCGGGGCCCGCGATCAGCTTCTTCACCTGACGCTGGCTCTTCCCGCAGAAGCTGCAGAGCAGCTGCTCGTTCCCCTCGCTCGCTCGGGCCACTGGTCTCCTCTTTTACTCCGATTGTGCGGGTTCGGCTACCCCGGACGCGACGTTCGCGCGTCCCCCGTTCGGTCAGCGGTGCGTGATCACCCGGTCGATGATCCCGTACTCGGTCGCCTCCTCGGCGGTCATGAAGTAGTCACGGTCCATGTCTGTGCGCACCTGGTCGATCTCCTTGCCCGTGTGGTGGGACATGATCTCTTCCAGCTTGCGCTTCAGGGCGATCGTCTCCCTCGCGTGGATCTCGATGTCCGAGGCCTGGCCCTGGTAGCCGCCCCACACCTGATGGATGAGGATCTTCGAGTTCGGCAGCGCCGTCCGCTTCCCTGCGGCGCCGCCGGCGAGGAGGAGCGCGCCCATGCTCATGGCGATGCCGACGCACGTCGTCGCGACGTCGGGCTTGATGAACTGCATGGTGTCGTAGATCGCGAGCCCGGAGTACACGGAGCCGCCGGGCGAGTTGATGTAGAGGTTGATGTCCTTGTCCGGGTCCTCGGACTCGAGGTGGAGGAGCTGCGCGATGATCAGGTTCGCGATCTGGTCGTCCACCTGCGTGCCGAGGAAGATGATCCGCTCGTTGAGCAGGCGCGAGTAGATGTCGAACGACCGCTCGCCACGGGACGTCTGCTCGATCACCATCGGGATCAGGGGGCTCATCGACTCTCCTCGCTTCCGGGGGTCCACAACTTCGTCTCGCCCGCGGGCTTCTCCTTGTCGGGCGTCCAGATCGCCTCGCGCGCGGCGTGCGTCTCCGGCGCGATCGGCTTCACGTCGGCGGCCAGGCGGTCGAGCGCGGCGCGCAGGCGAAGGTCCTCGCGCAGCGACTCCTGATGCCCGTGTGCCCAGATGTCGTCGATCATCTCGTCGGCGTCGTCCCCCGACGCGGCCGCCTGCTCGCGGATCAGGTCCTTCACCTCGTCGTCGGTGACCACGATCCCCGCCTTCTCGGCGACGGCCTCGAGCGCGAGCTCGCGCGCGACCGACTGCGCCGCCTCGGCGCGGACCTGCGCGGTCAGGAGCTCGGGGGTCTGGCCGGTCGCCCCGAAGTAGGCCTCGGCCGTGAGGCCGCGGTTCGCGAGCGAGCGGAGGAATCCGTTCAGGAGCTCCCGCGCTCGCGACTCGACGAGGGGGCCCGCGCCCTGGACGTTCGACGAGCGCACGAGCTCGTCGAGCGCGGCCGCGCGGAACGCCGCGTCGATCTGCTCGTCGACGGCGGTGCGCACGCGTCCCTCGATGTCGGCGCGGAGGTCGGCGAGGGTGTCGAACTCGCTCGCGGAGCGCGCGAGCTCGTCGTCGAGCTCGGGCAGGACCTTCTCGTTGACGTGCTTGACGGTCACGTCGACGGTCGTCTCGGCACCGTCGGCGAGCTCGTAGCGCACGGTGCGCGTGTCGCCGACGCTCGCGCCGACGAGCGCGCTCTCGATCTCCGGCACGAGCCTGCCGGCGCCGAGCTCGACGACCGTGTCCGACTGTCCGGTGCCGTCCGCGCCCGAGAGGTCGACGACCACGGTGTCGCCTTCCGCGGCGGGCCGCTCGTCGGCGGGGACGAGCTCGGCGATCGAGGCCCGCAGCGCGTCGAGCTCCGCCTGGACGAGCTCCTCGGGCACGACGGACTCGGCGCGCGGGACCTCGAGCGTCGTCCAGTCGACGATCTCGGGCGTCGGCTGCACCTCGACGGTCGCGCTGAACGACCACGGGGCGGTCTCGCTCTCCGGCAGCTCGAAGTCGTACTCCGGCGTCGCGACAGGGCGGAGGCGCGACCGCGCCGCCGCGTTCCAGAACCAGCCGCCGATGTGCGACTCGACGGCCTCGACCCAGAGCCGGTCCTTGCCGACGTTGGCGAGCAGCACCTGGCGCGGCACCTTGCCCTTGCGGAAGCCGGGGATCTTGACCGAGCCGGCGAGGTCGGAGGCCGCGTGCTCGACGGCATGCTCGAGCTCGTGCGGCGAGACGTCGACCGTGAGGCGGACGCGGTTGCCGCCGAGCTCCTCCACCTGGGCCATGCCCGTGATTCAAGCAGCTGAGGCATTCCTGCCCGTCGGGGAGGGGCGGTACGCTCACGCGGCGCGGGCGTGGCGGAATCTGGCAGACGCGCCGGGTTTAGGTCCCGGTGGGACGCGAGTCCCTTGGAGGTTCGAGCCCTCTCGCCCGCATGGTGCGGGGTCTGTCCCCGACGGGGACTGACCCCAGTGCAGCCCGTCTGGCCCGAGCGCCGCTCGGGACAGGCCCCTGCGGGGCCGGTCCCCCGGGCTACCGTCCGAGCAGGAGGCCCACCGTCTCGCGCACCGAGTCGACGACGAGCCCCACGAGCGCGATCAGCGCGAACGACGCGAAGGCGACGAACGGCGCGTTCGCCTGGATCACGAGCAGCGCGCAGAATGCGCCCCCGACGACCCCGGCGACGGCGAGCGGGTGCCTCGTCCTCGTCCCGAGCGCGAGCCCGGCGAGGAACACGAGCCCGAACACGACGATGCCGACTGCCATTGGCGGAGCGTAGGACCGGGTCCGGACGGACAATCGGCTGCGTGCGCCGCCATGATCCCGGGTCACAGCGAGCTACGGTCCGCCGCCGGCCGAGGACGACGGGATGGCCCCGGGAGGAGTCGAACCTCCGCACGCAGGTTCGAAGCCTGCCGCTCTATCCGCTGAGCTACGGGGCCGTGCCGCCACAGAGGGTAACGCCAGCCCATACTGGAGCCGTGGCGCTCGTCGTCGTCGACGCGGAGAACACGCGGCGCTCGCAATGGCCGAACCTCACGCGCGGGGAGCTCGTTCGCCGGGCGCGGGAGTGGGCCGCGGGCGAGGGGCACGAGCTCCTCGTCGTGTTCGACGGCCCGCCGCCCGAGGACGCGCCCGATCTCGTCGGCTCGGACGATGCGGACGACGCGATCGTCGAGCTCGCACGCGAGCTCGGCTCACCGTGGTGGCTCGTGACCTCCGACCGGGCGCTCCGCGAGCGCCTCGGCGGCCGCCCGGCGCGCGTGGTCGGCGGCGGGACGTTCGCCCGGATGATCTGACCGCCCGAGCACGGAGAAACAGGTGGCGGACGGGATTCGAACCCGCGACCACCGGGACCACAACCCGGGGCTCTACCAGCTGAGCTACCGCCACCGCGCGAAGACGCAGGATACCGCCGGTTACGCTCGGCCAGGTGGACGGCGTGCGGCACACGCGCTACGGCTGGTGGCTCGAGGAGGCCGGCCCGGTCGAGCCCTGCCCGCCGCTCGAGGGGGAGACGAGCGCGGACGTCGTCGTGGTCGGCGGCGGCTACCTCGGGCTGTGGACCGCCTGGCAGCTCGAGGCGCTCGAGCCCGGGATCGACGTCGTCGTCCTCGAGGCCGGGCTCGCGGGCCACGGCCCGAGCGGCCGGAACGGTGGCTTCGTCTCGACGCTCTGGGACGACCTGCCGATCCTGCGCGACCGTGTCGGCGACGAGCGCGCGCTCGAGGTCGCGCGTGCGTCCGAGCGCGGCGTGCGCGGCATCGGCGAGTGGTGCGAGCGGGAGGGCGTGGATGCCTGGTACCGGGCGTCGCCGACACTGGTCGTCGCGACCACGGAGGGACAGCTCGGCGCCTCGGACGACGCCGTCGAGGCGTGCGCCGCGCTCGGCGTGCCAGAGGAGATCCATGCGATCGACGCGGGCGCGCTCCGCGATCGTTGCGATGCCGGTTTCCTCGCCGGCGCGATCGTCCGCACGTCCGCCACCGTCCATCCCGCGCGCCTGTCCCTGGGACTCCGTGCGAAGGCGCTCGAGAGAGGCGTCCGCCTCCACGAACGGACGCCCGTCTCCAGGCTGACGGCCGACGCCGTCGCGGTGACCTCCGGTGGGCGTGTGCGCGCGCGGGCGGCCGTCCTGGCCGTGAACAGCGCGACGGTCGGCTTTCCCGGCTTTCGCCTCTCGCTCGCGATCGCGTCGAGCCACATGGTGATCACCGAGCCCGTGCCCGACGTGATCGAGGAGCTCGGCTGGACGGGCGGCGAGCCGATCGCCGACGGACGCACGCTGCTCCACTACCTGCGCACCACCCGTGACGGGCGGATCGCGTTCGGGTGGGGCGGCGGGCGGATGGGCTTCGCCGCGCGGCGAGGGGGGCGGCTCGAGATCGACCCCGACGCGGTGCGCACGGCCGGTCAAGACCTGCTCCGGTTCTTCCCGCAGCTCCGCGGCAGGCGGATCGCGCACGCCTGGGGAGGCCCGATCGACGTCTCCCCCACGCACCTGCCGATCTTCGGCAGCCGGGGCCGCGTCCACCACGGCTTCGGCTTCACCGGGAACGGCGTCGGGCCGGCCTACCTCGGCGGCGAGATCCTGGCGCGGCTCGCGCTCGACCGCCGCGACGAGCTCACGCGCCTCGCGCTCGTCGATCCCGGCCGCAAGCTGATGCCGCCCGAGCCACTGCGCTGGGCCGGCGGCTCTCTCATCCGCGAGGCGCTCGTGCGCGCCGACCGCGCGGACGACGAGGGCCGGCGACCCGCTCCGGCGACCCGCTTTCTCGCGGGCCTCCCGCGCCGTCTCGGCCTCCGGCTGCCCCGCTGACCCATCGCCGCCGCCGGGCTGGCTCGATCTCGACAATGGACAACGCTCAGCGGGACCCGTGCAAGAGCCTGGCGCTCGACGTCACGTACGAGGGTCGGGCGTGCGACGGTCGCGGACGGCCAGCTGAGCCAGAACGGAGGCGAGATCCGTGGCCTCGTCGACGTCCTCCGGCGCGCCCGCGACCGCGCGGTCGGCGAGGTCGGCGTAGACCGTCGCGAGGGCGCGGAAGAGCTCCGGCGTCAGGCCCGCATCCGCCTGGGTGGCGGCGATCTCCTCCATCTCCGGGACGTACCTCCAGGCCTTGGTCGAGGCCCGCGCGAGCGTTGCCCCGGTGCGCCGCGGATCGACGAGGCCGCTCTCGGCAAGGTCGTTCAGCACATGCTCGACCACGCCGTGGGCGTGCGCGGTGCGGAGCGCCTGCGCGAGCAGCGCGACCCGCCCCTTGTAGACCGACGCCGTGCACATCTTCACCGCAGAGGCGTCGCCGATCTGCTTGCCGACCACGACCCGTTCCACACCCTCCATCGGAAGCGCCGCAACATCGGCGGCACGGGGACCGGAGAGGTAGACGCGCGTCGTCGCGGCCTCGCGCGGCGGCGGTCCCGAGATCGAGCCGTCCACCAGGTCGAGGCCCGCCTCGCGCAGCGTCGAAGCGACCCGCGCGGCCGTCGCCGGAGCAACCGCGTTCAGGTCGGCGACGAGCGGTCTCGCCGTTCCCGCGTTCGCGGCGATGGCGGACGCGACCTCGAGCGCCGAGCCGGGCGGTACGACCGAGAGGACGACCGTCGCCGCGCGAAGCAGGGCCGCAAGCGAGCCGGCGTCGTCGAGGGCGGCCTCCGCGGCGAGCCTGCGGGAGCGCTCAGTGCGGCCGTCGAGCGTCACGAGGACGCGCGAGCCACCGTCCCGCAACCTCGCCCCGAGCGCGCTCCCCATGGCGCCGGGCGAGACGATGCCGACGACCGGGTGCGTCGCCCCGACGGTGGGCGCACTCATCGGCGCCAGTCTACGACGCGGGTGTCGCAGGGCTCGGGGCTCACGAGACGGCTCCGCCTCCGTACAAGCCCTTAGCCCCCGTGTGGCGAAGTACCGTCGTCGCGTCGTCGCTCCGGTCCGAGTATTCGACGTAGGTGGAGCGTCGATCCTGTCCGCGTGGCGCGTTGGTCGCCGACGTCGGAGAGGGAAAGGGGGAAGGCGCATGACGAGCCCGATGCACACCCAGATCCAGGAGCCGCGGGCAACGGCCTGGGTCGCGCCGTCGTGGCTCGAGGGTGCTCGCCGCTACGCGGCCAAGGCGCGGGGTCCCGCGCCGCACCACGACGGCACGTGCGACGTCCTCTACCCGGGCACCTCGCTCGACCGCGACGGACGCTGCCTGCTGTCCGAGGGGCACGCGGGGACGCACGTCTACCGCGGCCGCGGGCCCGCGAGGAAGCCCACGAGGCGGAGGGCGTACCAGGCCGAGAGAGACGAGAAGAAGCGCCTCGCGCGCCACGCGCTCCGCCGCGAGCGCCGCGCACGGTCCGCCGGCATCGCGTAGAGAGGGGGAGCACCATGACACAGCCGGCGCACACGGAGGCCGAGGAGCTGAGCGTGCGTGTCCTCGGCATCATCGGCGCCTATCGAATGGGCGCCGCTCTCGACGCCCGCGACCTCGACCCGAGGAGGAGCGCACCGGAACCCCCGGACACGGGCCTCATGCGCCCGGGAGGATTCGAACCTCCGACCCGCGGATTAGAAGTCCGCCGCTCTGTCCCCTGAGCTACGGGCGCTCGACGAGCAGGGTAGACACTGGCTCGGACCCGGAGGGACGACGCCGCAGCGTGCCGCGGCGCGCGAACGCGAGGAGCGCACCGAGCAACGCGGCTGCGGGGCCGACGGCGAAGGCGGCCCGTACGCCGCGCTCGTCGACGATCGCGCCTGCCGTCGCGGAGCCGGTCGCGATCCCGATCGAGACGGCAGTCCCGAACCAGGCGAACGCCTCGGCCGCGGTACCGCTGCGAGCCGAGCGATCGATCAGCGCATACAGGGCGCCGATCGTGGGCGCAATCGGAAGGCCGGCAACGAACGCGAGGAGGCAGAGCGACGGGATCGAGCCCGCGAGCTGGAGCGAGAGGAGCGCGACGGTCAGGAGCATGGCTCCGACGAAGAAGCGCCTGAGCACGCTTCTCGGCGGCCGCATCCCGGCAGCCAGGCCGCCGGCGAGGCTGCCGCCGGCGAACGACGCGAGCGCGAGGCCCCCGAGCTCGCGCGACCCGTGCGCCTCGGCGAACGCCGGCATCGCGAGCTCGACCGAGCCGAAGCCCACTCCGACCGTCGCCGCGTAGAGGACCACCGTTCGGATGCCGGGCGAGGCGAGCGCCCCGACGAGCCCGGCGCCGCCCGCCCGCGAGGGCGGCGTCTCCCGCACGGGCGGCAGGCGAGCGGTTGCGGTCGCGCCGACGAGGCTCGCCGCGCCCGCACCGGCGACTGCCGAGGCGGGGCTCAGGGCGGCGAGCCCGGCCGCGAGCAGCGGGCCGCCGACGAAGAAGACCTCCTGCAGCGCGGCCTCGAGCGCATACGCGGTCGAACGCAGCTCGCCGCGCGCGAGCCTCGGCCACACGATCCTCACCGTCGACGAGAGCGGCGGAAGCGACAGGCCTGCGAGCGCCGCCACGCCGGCGATCGGCACGACGCCGGCATCGAGCACGGCGAGGGCGACGACGGCGGTGACGAGCAGCGCATAGAGGACGGCCCTGATCCGGAGGACGGGCGTCGGCCCGTAGCGGTCGACCTGGCGGCCGGCGACCGGCGCGCCGACGCCGACGGCGACGGCGTACACCGCGACGACGACACCGGCGGCGCCGTAGCCCTTGCCCTCGCCGCGGACGAGGAAGAGCAGCGCGAGCGGTGTCATGCCGAGAGGCAGCCGGCCGAGCAGCGACCAGCCGAGCATGGCGCTCGCGTGGGGAAGGCCGAGGAGCTCCCGGTAGTGCCGGGCGCCACTCACGACGGGCGAGAGCTCACGTCGCGCGCACGACGAGGGGAGCACACGGCGCCCCGGACGCATCGAGCACGACGGCGCCGGTGGCGGTCCGCGGCTGCACGGTCAGCCTCGTCGACGTGACGGTGACCTGCGCGTAGCCGTACTGGTCGGTCTGCGCGCAGCGGAGCCCGAGCCCTCGGGGCGGGGCAGGCTTGAAGAACGCCCCGGTCACGACTGCGCCGAACCCGGGTGCGCCGAGGAACGAGTCGATCTCCTTCGCGTAGGTGTTCGTCGCCACCGGCCCGGTGACCACCTCCCAGATCCCGGTGCCGACGGGGCCGCCTGCGGCGAAGGTGTCGGTTCGAATCTCGCCGATCAGGTGGGCATGCGTGTCCGTCGTCACGACGACGACGTTCTTCACCTGGCGGAGGATGTCGAGGACGCGCGCGCGCTCGGCGGCGTAGCCCTCCCAGCGGTCGTACGGGAGGGCGTACAGCTGCATCAACGGCTCGGGGTTGACGACGACCTTGAACGTCGCGCTCGACGACCGGATCGCCTTCGTGAACGCGGCGAGTTGCGCGGGGCCGAGAAGCGTCCGCTGCGGCGAGGCGATCGCGTCGAGGCACGCCTGCGGCACCGGCCGGGCGAGCGCCGGCGAGAGGGGCGCGAACGCCTGACGCACGGCCGGTGGCGCGGTGGGGGCGATGTCGCCGTTGCAGGCCGAGGTGACCTTCGCGCTGCGGAAGCTACGGCCGTCGAGGAGGAAGAGCTCGACGTTCCTGCCCCAGCGGAACGTGCGGTAGTCGCCCGTGCGCGGGCTGTACGAGGCGGGCGTGTAGTCGAGGAAGGCCCTGACACCCGCGCGGTAGATCGCATCGCCGTGCTCCGCGCGCGAGAAGTCGTTGACGAACTCGTGATCGTCCCAGCCGCTGTACACGCCCGTCGACGCCTTCAGCGTCCGGAGCGGCGCGAGCGCGAGGCCGAGGCGGTACTTCGCCCGCTTCTGCGCGACGGTGCGGGCGGCCGGCGCGCCGCCGACACCCGAGTCGGAGTAGACCGTGTCACCGAAGTTGACGGCGAAGTCGTTGCGCGCCCGCGCCATCGCCCCGTACGTCTCGAAGCCGTTGAACCCGAGCTTCCCGTTCGCGTCACGGGTCGCGTCGGCGTCCCCCGAGATGGCGAACCTGACCGTTGCCGACGACGTCGGCGAGGGCGCCGTCTCGAAGCTTCCGGCCACGCTCCTCGCCCGTCCCTGTGCGAACGAGTAGCGATACGTCGTGCCGGGCCGCAGGCCGCTCACCGTGCGCTGCACCGTGAGGTCCGATGCGGCCCGCGCCGTGAGCACGAAGGTCCGTGAGCCGCCGGCGCCGGTCAGGGTCAGGTCGACGCGGCCGGCGCGCGGCGCACGTGTCCAGAGGCGGGCCGAGGTCGGCGTCATCTCGCCGGCTGCCACGCCATGCGCGAAGCCGCGAGGCGCGGGCGCAGCGAAGGCGAGCGTCGCGGCGAGACCACCGGCGAGCACGGCCGCGCAGACAACGAGGACGCGGGCCGGCATCGCGTCAGGCTACTTCCTCGAGCCGCTCCTGCTCCGCCAGGAACCTGGTGAACCACAGGGCGAAGACGGCGAAGAAGACGATCGACTGCTCACCGGCCATGGTCATCCCGCCGAGCTGCTGATCCTCGAGCCGTGCGATCCCCCAGACGCGCTCGGGCGCATCCGCGTAGAAGTCGTAGAGTGGCCGCGGGACGAGCGCGAGCACGAGGCCGAGCGGCGCCGAGAGCACGAATGCGGCGAAGACGTACCCCGCGCGGGCGACCGCGGAGAGCCGGTGTGGGACGTCCTGCCAGACGCACCACCAGAAGAGCAGTCCCGACACGACGTACGTTGCGTGCTCGAGCGCCAGCAGGCTCGAAGGGTGGCGGAGCGCCGCGTCGTAGAGCGCCGGCACGTGCCAGAGGGCGTACGTCGCGGCCCAGAGCGGCAGGGCGACGAACGGTGAGGTGAGGACCCGGACGAGCGCCGGCCGGGTCAGACGCTCGGCGAGCGCGGGAGGGGTGCCGAGCACGAGCAGCAGCGGCGCCCACTCGGCGAGGACGACGTTCTGGACGAGGTGCGCCCAGACGAGGTACTCCCGTGCAAGGGTGTCGAGCGGCGTCACGAGGGCGACGACGAGGAGCACGCATCCCGCGAGGAACGCCACCGCCCGACCCGTGGTCCGCGCTCCTCGGGTCGCGGCGAGGTAGAGGCCGGCGAGCGCGAGGGGCAGCAGCGCTTCCGGATTCCACGACCAGTCGCCGGGGGCCACGGCGCTCACCGTACGCGAGCCGGGGGCTACGCTTCACCCGCTCGCGGGTGTAGCTCAATGGTAGAGCTCCAGCCTTCCAAGCTGGCTATGCGGGTTCGATTCCCGCCACCCGCTTGCGGCGGCTACCGGCCGCTCGCCGAGAAGTGCTGGTAGTCCCTGGCGCCGGACCAGCGGCCGCCCCACGACCACCCGACCGCGGCGAAGGCACGGACGACCGCTCCCCCCTCGACCGCCATTCCCGCCCGATACGGCGAGCGCCGGAGGTACGACCGGCTCGCGCGGTGCGACGTCGTCCCGGAGGACGTGACGTACGGGTTCTCGATCGGGTTCAGGTCGACGGCGCGGCCGTAGGCGTGCTCCGACCAGCGGGTCGTGCCGTCGACGTAGCGGCAGTTGAACGCCGAGGTGTTGTCCGCCTCGATCGAACGGAAGTCGCTGCCTCCGTAGACGTCGATCGGAACCATCCGCCGGATCGGGAACCGCTCGGCGTAGAGCCGGCGGAAGACGGTCACCACGTCGGCGGCGACGTCCCGGTGGACGACGATCCGGCCCGTTCGCGTGCGGCCGTCGAAGCCGAGATAGGACGCGCTGACCAGGCGCAGGTCACGGAGCGGCACCGGACAGCCGGGCCGCCACGAGACGCCGGTCATCCGCGTTGCGAGCGCGTTCGAGATCGGCGCCACGGTGAACGTCGCCTCTCGGGCCGTCGCCGTGCCGACGACACCACCGTCGCACACGAGCATTCCGACGAGCGCGGCGCAGAGCAGCGGTCTCCTCACGAGTCGGGGTGGCCGGATCTGAACCGGCGACCTCCCGCTCCCAAAGCGGGCGCTCTACCAGGCTGAGCTACACCCCGTGAGTCGAAGTCTACGGCCGCTCGCGGCCGGCCTCGCCGACGAGCACCACGACCAGCCGTCGCGGGCCGTGGACGCCCTCCACGCGCTCGAGCTCGATGTCGGACGTCGCCGAGGGGCCGGAGACGAGGACGATCGGACGCCGCTCTCGGGCGGACGCGTCCAGCCGCGCGAGCAGCTCGGGCACGGTCTCGACGACCTGCTCCTCGCGCACGACGCAGACGTGGAGGTCGGGCACGAGCGTGATCGCGCGCCGGCCCTGACCCTCGCCGCCGTCGAAGGCGATCGTGCCCGTCTCCGCACAGGCCGCCGCGCACGTCGTCACCGCCCCGTCGAGCGCGTCGAGGTCCGTGGGCGAGAGGCCGTCGTCCACGACGAGCTCGACCATGGCCGGCCGGGCCTCCGAGGCAAGGTCGGACGCCACCACGACGCGCGCCGCCCCCTCGTTGCGAAGCACGTCCTCGACCGCGCGACGCGCGTCTCTCGTCGGCACGACCGCGGCTCCCATCTCTTCGAGCCGCTCGGCGAACAGGGCGACCGTCTCCTTCCGGCCGCGAGAGCCGCGCTCGCGGTAGCGGCGCGGCACCGCGCGTTGGACGGAGCCGTCCGCGAGCGCGGCGCGGATGCGCCCGAGCACGACCTCACGGCTGCCGCTCACGCGCTCCCCACCATTCGCGGAACGTCTCGGGCGCGACGCCGGGGAGCGTGCGCGACCGGCCCCAGGCGGCCAGCGGCCCGGGGAGCCAGCGCAGGCGGCCGCGCCGAACAGCGGGACGCTGGAGAACGCGCGCGAGCCGTTGGGTGCGCTCGTACCTCTCGGCGGTCGCGAACGCCCGCCCGAGCGCCCGGAGCGCCCGCCCCTCGGTGCCGGGGCGGCCACCCGCCACCACCTTCGCACGCTCGTGGACGAGGATGCGCGGGATGTCGATTCCGACGGGGCAGACATCGGCGCACGCACCGCAGAGCGACGACGCGTAGGGGAGCGACGCGCTGACGCCGCGCTCGCCGTCGAGCTGAGGCTGGAGGATCGCGCCGATCGGGCCGGCGTACACGGTCGGGTACGCGTGCCCGCCGGTCTGCCGGTAGACCGGGCAGACGTTGACGCAGGCGGAGCAGCGGATGCAGCGGAGCGCGGGCCGGCCGACGGGGTCGGCGAGCGCGCGGCTGCGCCCGGCGTCGAGCAGCACGAGGTGGAACGCCGACGGCCCGTCCCCGGGGCGGACGCCGGTCCACAGCGACGTGTAGGGGTTCATCCGCTCGCCGGTCGACGAGCGCGGCAGGAGCTGGAGCAGCACACCGAGGTCGCGCCACTCCGGCACGACCTTCTCGATCCCCATCACGGTGATCAGCGTCTCGGGAAGCGTCGTGCACATCCGACCGTTGCCCTCGGACTCGACCACGCCGACCGTGCCCGTCTCCGCGACCGCGAAGTTCGCGCCCGAGATCGCGACGCGGGCTCGGAGGAACGCCGCCCGCAGGTACCGCCGCGCCGCCGCCGTCAGCGCCGGCGGATCGTCGGGAAGCTCGGGCTCCTCCAACGCCTCGCGCAGGAGACGGGCGATGTCGGAGCGGTTGCGGTGCACCGCCGGGACGAGCAGATGCGACGGTCGTTCCCCCGCGAGCTGGACGACCCATTCCGCCAGGTCGGTCTCGAGCGCCGCGATGCCGGTCGCGGCGAGAGCATCGTTGAGCCCGATCTCGTCCGTCGTGAGCGACTTCACCTTCACGACCTCGCGGGCGCCCGTCGCGGTGACGAGGGCGCTGACGATCTCGTTCGCCTCGGCGGCGTGGGCCGCCCAGTGGACGGTTCCGCCCGCGGCGACGACGGCGGACTCGAGCTGCGCGAGCAGCACGTCCAGTCGCTCGAGAGCAGACGCACGGATCGCCGACGCGGACTCGCGCAGCTCGTCCCAGTCGGGCACCTCGGCGACGACCGCGGCGCGCTTCGCGCGGATCGAGGTCGTCGCATGGAGCACGTTCGCGCGCACCCCGCCGTCGGCGAGCGCCGCGGGCGCGGCGGCCTCGAACGCCTGCGGCACCGCCGCGCGGCTCGCCGCCGCGTTCATGCGGCGAGCACCTCGGCGAGGTGCACGGCGCGGAGCGGGTCTCCGCGCCGCTCGATCCCGCCGCGCAGGTGGAGGAGGCAGGACGCATCGCAGGCGCAGACGCCTTCCGCGCCCGTCTCCTCGATCCGCTGGAGCTTGGCGGCGAGCATCGCCGTCGACACCGGCCCGTTCCGGATCGCGAACGTCCCGCCGAAGCCACAACACTCGGTCGCGTCCTCGAGCGCCCGGAGTTCGAGGCCGTCGACCGCGCCGAGCAGCGTCTCGGGGCGGGCGCCGACGCGGAGCAGGCGCAGCGAATGACACGTCGGGTGGTAGGTCAGCGACCCCCTGTACGCCGACCCGACGTCCGTCGCGCCGAGCCGGTCGACGAGCAGCTCGGACAGCTCGAGCGTCCTCGCACAGACCCCGTCCACATCGGCGGCGAGCTCGGGAACGTGCGTGCGGACGTGCGCAGCGCACGAGGCCGACGGCGACACGATCAGCTCGTCGTCCGCGAACACCTCGACGAACCGGCGGGCGAGAGACGCCGCCGCCTCCGGGTGACCGGCGTTGTAGTGCAGCTGGCCGCAGCACGTCTGGGCACGGGGGAACGACACCTCGACGCCGAGCCGCTCGAGGAGATCCACCGTTGCACGCCCGACCGATGGAACGAGCGTGTCGACGAGACAGGTGACGAAGAGCGCGACACGCATCGGCGCGAGCGTAATCGATCATCGATGATCGGCCAACGTGCGGCGCCGCTCGGCGACTTCGTCCCACTAGCCTGCCGCAGTGACCGAGATCACGCTCCACGGAACGCGCCCGCCAGGCGCGCCTCGTCCACGCCTCGGCTACGCGATGGTCACGACCGCCTCGGCCCTGTTCGCGGTCAACGGCACGGTGTCGAAGCTGATCCTCACGGGAAGCGCGATCACGAGCCTCCGTCTGACGGAGCTCCGCGCGACGGGGGCGTTTGCCGGCCTCGCGGCGTTCCTGATCGTCACGGCGCCGCGGCTCTTGCGCGTCGCCCGCGAGGAGGTTGCCCTGCTCGTCTTCTACGGGATCGTCGGCTTCGCCCTCGTGCAGTGGCTCTACCTCGTCGCGATCGAGCGGCTGCCGATCGGGATCGGTCTCCTGCTCGAGTTCACGGCGCCGGTGCTCGTCGCGCTCTGGGCGCGGCTGGTGTGGCACGAGCCCGTGCGGCGGCGCGTGTGGGCTGCGCTCGGGCTCGCGCTCGCGGGTCTCGTACTCGTCGCCGAGGTGTGGGAGGACTTCCGCCTCGACACGGTCGGCGTCGTCGCGGGCCTCCTCGCGGCGGGCGCGCTGGCGACGTACTACCTCGCCGGCGAGCATCAGACGGCCCGTCGTGACGCGCTCTCGCTCACCTGCCTCTCGCTCGGCGTGGCGGCGCTGCTCTGGGCGGTCGTCCAGCCGTGGTGGGGCTTTCCCTTCGACGCGCTCGCGACGACCGTCCCGCTGGAGCTCGGGTCCGCCGATGCGCCCGTCTGGGCGCTCTGCCTGTGGATGGTCGTGCTCGGGACGATCCTCCCGTTCGTCCTCTCGCTCGGCGCGCTCCGTCACCTCCCCGCGACGCGCGTGGCGACCGTCTCGATGCTCGAGGTCCTCCTCGCGGCGCTCGTCGCCTGGGCGTGGCTGGGGGAGACGCTCTCGGCGGCACAGCTCGTCGGCGGCGCCGTCGTGCTCGCCGGCGTCGTCCTCGCACAGACCTCGCGCTGACGACGCGCAGTACCCTGCGGATGTGGTGAGCGTCAAGCGCGTCCTGCTCGCGTCCCCGCGCGGCTACTGCGCGGGCGTCGAGCGTGCCGTCGAGACCGTCGAGCGGGCACTCGAGCACTACGGCGCGCCCGTCTACGTGCGGAAGCAGATCGTCCACAACATCCACGTCGTACGCGACCTCGAAGCGCGCGGCGCGATCTTCGTCGAGGAGGAGACCGACGCGCCGCGCGGCGCCACGGTCGTCTACTCGGCCCACGGCGTCGCGCCGTCCGTGCACGCGAGCTCGCACGCGCTCGCGCACGACGTGATCGATGCGACGTGCCCACTCGTGACGAAGGTCCACGTCCAGGCGAAGCGCTACGCCGCCGCGGGCTACACGGTGCTCCTGATCGGCCACGAGGGCCACGAGGAGGTCGTCGGGACCATGGGCGAGGCGCCCGAGGCCACGATCCTCGTGCAGGACGTCGCGGAGGCCGAGGCGCTGGCTCTCCCCGCCGACGCGCGTGTCGCGTACGTCACCCAGACGACGCTGTCCGTGGACGAGACCGCGGAGATCATCGGCACGCTGCGGCGCCGGTTCCCCGCGATCGTGGGGCCGAAGAAGGAGGACATCTGCTACGCGACCTCCAACCGGCAGTGGGCAGTGAAGGACATGCTCGGCCACATCGACCTGCTGCTCGTGATCGGCTCGCGCAACTCGTCCAACTCGAACCGGCTCGTCGACGTCGCACGCGCCGCCGACGTCCCGGCCCACCTGATCGACGACGAGACGGAGATCGACGAGCGCTGGCTCGACGGGATCGAGACGGTCGGCATCACCTCCGGGGCCTCGGCGCCGGAGCGGCTCGTCGCGCGCGTCTGCGACTGGTTCCGGGAGCGCGGCGTCGAGGAGATCGAGCCGTTCCGCATGGTCGACGAGGACGTGACGTTCAGGCTCCCGGTCGAGCTCCGCCGCGAGCTGCAGCTCGCCGAGGCGCGACGCTAGTCAGGCCTTCGCGAGCGCGACGGCGTCGCCGTCGGCCGCGACCGACACCGCGAGCGTCTCGGACTCGAGCCAGTCCGCGTGCTGGAGGAGATCGGCGTCGCGGGCGGGGATCGTGAGCGTGATGCGGTCGGACAACTCGAGCCCCGCGTCCTTGCGCATCGTGTTGACGCGGCGGATCAGCTCGTAGACCCGACGCTCGAGGTCGAGCTCGTCGTCGATCCCGAGCTCGAGCGCGACCGTCACGCCGTCCGCGGCCGCGACGGCCCAGCCCTCGCGTCCCGCCCGCTCGACGAGCACCTCGTCCGGGCCGAGCTCGTGCCCCGCCGCGCGGAAGCGGCCGTCGCCGAGCTCCTCGAACTCGCCGGCCGCGAGTGCCGCGCGGACGCCGCCGAGCGCGGCACCGAGCCTCGGCCCGAGAACCGGCAGGTTCGGCTTGACGCGAAGCTCGGCGTCGACGGCGCCGAACTCGACGTCCTTGACGCGCAGCTCGTCGCGGATCTCGTCACGGTGCGCCGCCGCGAGCGGCGCACCCTCGACGACGAGGCGGCGGAGCGGCTGCTGCACCTTGATGCCCGCCGCCTGCCGCGCCTGGTGCCCGAGGCCGACGACCTCGCGCACGTCCGCGATCTCGCCGAGCAGCTCGTCGTCGACCTCCGCTCGCTCGGGCCACCCGGCGAGGTGCACCGAGCTCGGCGCGCCCGCGCAGACGTCCCGCACGAGTACCTGCCAGAGGTGCTCGGCGAGGAACGGCATCACGGGGGCGATCACGCGCAGGCCCTGGACGAGCGCGTGCCAGAGCGCCCGCAGCGCGGCCTCGTCGCCGTCCCAGAACCTGCGCCGCGAGCGGCGGATGTACCACTTCGAGACGTCCTCGGCGAAGCTCTCGAACGCGCGGATGACGTCCACCGTGAGCCAGCGCTCGTAGGCATCCGTGGCTTCGCGGACGAGCGCGGCCGTGCGCGCCACGAGCCAGCGGTCGAGCGGGCGGAGCCCTGCGTCCGGACCCGCCTCGAGGTCATCGAAACGAGGTGTGAACCCCTCGACGTTCGCGTACTGGACGAGGAACGTCGCGCTGTGCCAGAAGGTCAGGAGCTTGCGCTGGATCTCGTGCGCCGGCCCGAAGCCGAAGAGCAGGTTCCGGTCGGGCGGCTGCGCGCAGTACTGCCAGCGCATCACGTCCGCGCCCATGCGCGCGAAGGCGTCCTGGGCGTCGATCATGTTGCCCCACGAGCCGTGCATCTCGCGGCCCGTCTCGTCGAGCATCTTCTCGTAGCCGAGCACCTTGGTGAACGGCGCGCGGCCGGTCAGGGCGACCGACATGAAGAGCTGGGAGTAGAACCAGAGCCGGATCTGCTCGCGCATCTCGGAGACCCAGTCGGCGGGGAACCACTCGTCCCAGTACGCGTGGTCCGGGAGGTCGGCGCGCGTCAGCCCCTTCGCCGCACCGGTGGCGTAGCCCTCGGGGACGTACTCCGGGCTCTGCCAGCCGAGGGTCGAGAACGGGACGATCCCGGCGTCGAGCCAGACGTCCCCGACCTCCGCGATCCGCTCGACCTCCTCCCCACATGCCTCGCAGCGGATGCGCACCTCGTCGACCCACGGGCGCCGGAGCTCCGGGAGCTCGTCCACCGGGGCCGTCGCGCGCTCGAGGAGCTCCGCCTTGGAGCCGATCACGTTCAGTCGCCCGCAGGAGCACGGGTAGAAGGGGAGCGGCAGCCCGTAGTAGCGCCGACGGGAGATGTTCCAGTCGCCCATGTTGCGCAGCCAGTCGTCCATGCGCTTCCCCATGTACGCGGGCGTCCACTCGACGGTCGCGTTCGCGTCGAGGAGCGGCTGCCTGAGCTCCTCGACGGCGAGGAACCAGTCGTCGGAGAGGCGGAAGATCAGCGGCGTGTCGCAGCGCCAGCAGTGCGGATACCGGTGCTCGTAGAGGCCCGCGTGGACGAGCAGGCCGCGCTCGGCCAGGTCGCCGACGATCTGGTCGGCCGCGTCTCCGGTCGAGGTTCCGTGCAGCCAGCCGTACTCGTCGTAGAAGCGGCCCGACTCGTCGACCGGCGTCAGGATCGGCAGGCCGTGCTCGCGCGAGAGCTCGAAGTCCTCGGCGCCACAGCCGGGCGCGATGTGGACGATGCCGGTGCCCTCGTCGACGGACACGTCGTCCCAGCCGATCACGCGGTGCTCGACTCCCGCCCCGGGCGGCAGCGTGTCGAACGGGCCGTCGTAGCGCAGCCCCACGAGCTCTGCGCCCGCGACGGTCTCGGTGAAGGTCTCCTCCGGAAAGCGCGCCGCCATCACCCACTCGCCGTTGGCGCGGCGTCCGTACGTCTGCTCCGGGTGCACCGCCGCTGCGACGTTCGCCGGGAGCGTCCACGGCGTCGTGGTCCAGATCACGAGCGACTCGCCGGGGCGCTCCCGCAGCGGGAAGCGGACGTAGAGCGACGGGTCGGAACGGTCCTGGTAGACGCCCGACTGCGAGAGCTCGTGCTGCGAGAGCGACGTCCCGCACCGCGGGCACCACTCCGTCGAGCGGTGCCCCATGAAGACGCGGCCGCGCTCGTGCATCAGCTTCAGGAACCGCCAGATGTACTCGATGTTCGTGTCGCTGAACGTGAAGTAGTCCGCGCCCCAGTCCATCCACTGGCCGAGGCGGATCGAGCCCTTCGTCAGCTCCTCGGCCGACCAGACGACCTTCTCGCGACACCGGCGGGCGAACTCCGCGAGGCCGAACTCCTCGATCTCGCGCTTCGAGTTGAGCCCGAGCTCGCGCTCGACGCCCACCTCGATCCAGAGGCCCTGGCAGTCGAAGCCGTTCTGGTAGCGCTGGTGGTAGCCGCGCAGCGCCTTGTAGCGCTGGAAGACGTCCTTGAGCGTCCGTCCCCAGGCCGTGTGCACGGCGAGCGACTTGTTCGCGGTGACGGGACCGTCGACGAAGCTGAACCGCGGGCCGTCGGCGTTCTGCTCGCGGAGTCGCCGGAACGTCTCCTCGCGCTCCCACAGCGCCAGGATCTCGCGCTCCAGCGCGTCGTGGTCGGGCTTGTCCGGGAGCCGTGCGAACATGCGGCCGATTCTAGGGAAGGAGTTTTCGGGGTTCGTCGTTGTAGAGAACGGGTACTTGCACGGCCCGGACTAGAGTCGTGCGCACATCGAACACGGAAGGACGAATGGCACTCAACGTGACGACCGAGACCTTCGATCAGGAGGTCATCCAGAGCGAGAAGCCCGTTCTCGTCGACTTCTGGGCTGAATGGTGTGGCCCGTGCCACGCCGTCGCCCCGGTGCTCGACCGCATCGCGGCCGAGCACGAGAGCGAGCTCAAGCTCGTGAAGGTCAACATCGACACGGAGCACGAGCTCCAGCAGCGCTACGGCGTTGCCTCGATCCCGACGATGATCCTCTTCAAGGACGGCGAGCCGTCCGCGTCCGTCATCGGCGCCCAGCCCAAGGGCGCGATCGAGCGGTCGCTGGGCCTCGCGGTCTAGCTCTCTCCCAGCTTCCGCCAGGCGGCGAGCGCGTCCTTCACGGCCGTGAAGGCGAGCTCGTCGCCGGCCGGGAGCGCGTCGCGCTCGAACCACCGCAGCTCGGCGACGTCGTCGGCGGCCTGCGGCTCGCCGTCTGCGACCGTCGCCGACCAGTAGAGGTTGAGCGTCGCCGCGGCCTCGTCGGCCTCGCCGTAGACGTCCATCCACGCGCCGACGAACGGCCCGATGTCGGCCTCGAGCCCGGTCTCCTCGAGGAGCTCGCGCCGGAGCCCCTGCACGGGGTGCTCTCCTTCCTCGAGGAAGCCGCCCGGCGGGTCCCAGAGGTCGCGATAGGGCTCCACCGCCCGTCGCGCGAGCAGCAGCCGGCCCGCCGAGTCCTCGACGAGCCCGCTCACGCACGGCGCGGAGTTCGCGTAGTAGACGGACCCGCACGTGCCGCGGCACGCGGCGCGGGCGCCGTCGTTGTCGAGCGGCCCCTCGCACCGTGGGCACGTCCGCCAGCCGTGGAGGATTGCCATCGCCCGGCTACGGTATCCGCGTGAGCCCACGGCACGTCCCGGCCTCGGTGACCGAGCTCTCGCGCGTCGGCCTTCTCTCCTCGCTCCCCGGCGAGACGCTGACCCGGCTCGCGGCACGGATGTCGCGCGAGGACGTCCCCGCGGGCCGCACGATCGTCTCCGAGGGCGACGGCGGCGACCGGTTCTACGTCCTCCTCTCCGGCATGGCGACCGTCACGCAGGAGGGACGCGGCCCGCGCTCGGTGCTGCGGCCGGGCGAGACCTTCGGCGAGGTCGCGCTCGCCATGGGCGTCCCGCGGACCGCGACGGTGACGACGATGCTGCCCTCCGTCGTCGCGAGCTGCGACCGGGCGACCTTCGACGAGCTCCTGCGACCGCTGTTCGCCGACGACGAGTAGAGGCTCGCTCAGCCGAGCTCGCCGAGGACCGCGTCGGAGAGGCGGGGCCAGGCCTCCTTGGCCCAGTCTCCGAACGGCCGCGTCGTGAGAGCCGCGCACGCGACACCACGGTCGGGATCGACCCACAGGAACGTCCCGCTGCCGCCGAAGTGGCCGTACGTCCGCGCGGACGTGAGCGTTCCCGACCAGTGCCCGTCCTTCTCCCCTTTGAGCTCGACGCCGAGCCCCCAGTCGAGCGGGCGGTAACGGCCGAAGTCGGGCAGCACGCCGTCGAGGCCCGGGAACTGGACGCTCACCATCTCCTCGTGGGTCTCGTCGGCGACGAGACGTGGGGCGAGCAGCTCGCGCCCGAGCGCGAGGACGTCGTCGAGCGTGCCGCGCATGCCGGCCCCCGGATGCCCGCCGGGATCGAGGCCGAGTGCGAGCGGCTCGACGACCGCGGCACGGACGTAGTCGGCGAAGGGCATCTCGGCGCGCTCCGCAACGTGCTCGCCGAGGACGCGGAAGCCCTCGTTCGAGTAGATCCGTCGCCGCCCGGGAGCCGCGATCGGCGCGTCACCCTCGAACGGCAGGCCCGAGGCGTGGGCGAGCAGATGGCGGACGCTGGCGCCCGGTGGGCCGGCCGGCTCGTCCAGGTCGACGACGCCTTCCTCGGCGGCGACGAGTGTGGCGAGCGCCGCAACCGGCTTCGAGAGCGATGCCAGCCGGACCGTGCGGTCCGTCTCGCCGCGGGTCGCGACCGGGCCGTCCATCCGGGTCACCCCTGCCGCCGCGAAGGGCACGTCCCAGCCGTCGATCTGGCTCAGCGCCTCCACCCGGCGATCGTAGTGTGACGGTGGTGGGCCTCGGCTACGTCGTCGGGGCGCGCAGCCGCTCGAGATGGCGCCGCGCGAGGTCGTTCGTCGCGCGCAGGAACGTGATCACCTCGTCGAGCTGCCGTGCCGTGAAGCGCCGGTCGAGCACCTCGTCCCACTCCTTCTTGAGAGGCGCCCAGATCTCCTCGGCGCGACGGTAGAAGGCCGCGGTCACCTCGACCTTCACCTTCCGCCGGTCGCCGGGATCGGCGGTGCGCCGCGCGTAGCCGGCCCGCTCGAGCCGGTCGACCACGCCGGTCACCGCACCGCTCGTCAAGCCCGCCTCGCGCGCCAGCTCGCCGGCCGTCAGCCCGCCTCTGCTCTCGAGGATGTTCAGGCAGTGCAGGTCGGTCGTGTTCACGCCGAGCCTACGGGCGGCGAGCGCGTCGAAGGCGTCGTCGAGGTTGCCGCTGGTGCGGAACTCGACGAGGAGGGCGTCGATCGTCGCCTGCTTCGGTGCATCTCTTGCCATGATGTATCTTAGATGCTAAGATTCTTACTAACAGAGAAACTCTAGCACCTCGATCGGAAGGAGCGAACGGATGAGCGAGATCACGATGCGGCTCGAGCTGGTGGCGTTGCCCGTCTCGGACGTCGACCGGGCCAAGGCCTTCTACGTGCAGGCCGGCTTCAACGCCGATCACGATCACGTGGTCGGCGACGATCTCCGCTTCGTCCAGCTGACGCCTCCCGGCTCGGCGTGCTCGATCGCGATCGGACGGGGAGTGACCGAGATGACGCCCGGTTCGGTCAAGGGCATGCAGGTCGTCGTCGACGACATCGAAGCGGCGCACGACGCGCTCGTCGAGCGGGGCATCGAGGTCAGCGACGTCCAGGACTTCCCCTGGGGCAGGTTCGTCTTCTTCAGCGACCCCGACGGCAACGGCTGGGCCGTGCAGCAGATCGTCGTTCCCGCGTAGCGCGGGAACCGCCTGGCGTCCGGGTGGGCGATACTAGGCGCGCCCATGCGCCGCAGGCTGATCAGGGGGCACTCGCCGTACGAAGGCGTTGCGGGGTTCTCACGCGCCGTCGTCGTCGACGACCGTGTCCACGTCTCGGGAACCGCCCCCATCCCGGCCGACGGCTCACCGCCTCCCGACGCCGCGTACGACCAGGCGCGGCTCTGCCTCGATCTGATCGGAGAGGCGCTTCGGCGCGCCGGGTCGGGGCTCGAGCACGTCGTCCGCACGAACATCTACGTGACCGACCCGGCGCACTGGGACGACGTCGCGCGCGCACACGGGGAGGCGTTCCGGAACGTGCGGCCCGCTGCGACGTGCGTCGTCGCGCAGCTCCTCGACCCGGCGTGGAAGGTCGAGATCGAGGCGGAGGCGATGGTGCCGTGAAGCAGCTCGTGCCCGGGTCGATCACCGGCGTCACGAACGGCCTGGCCGCCAGCGTGCTCGAGCATCGCTTCGGCGCCGGCTCGCCGTACACGCTCGGCGTCGAGGAGGAGTACATGCTCCTCCACCCGACGAGCTTCGACCTCGTCCAGCACATCGAGATGGTGCTCGACGCGATCCAGGGCGACGAGCTCGCCGACCGGCTGAACGCCGAGCTCATGCAGTCGGTGCTCGAGATCGCGACGCCGGTGTGCCGCACGGCGGGCGACATCATGCGCGAGCTCGCGACGCTGCGCGGCTACGTCCGGGACGTCGCACGCGGCCAAGACCTCCGCGTCGGGTCGGCGGGGACACACCCGTTCAGCCTCTTCGAGCGCCAGCGCATCACCGCGAAGGACCGGTACCACGCGCTGATCGATCAGCTCCAGTACGTCGCGCGCCGCGAGCTCATCTTCGGCATGCACATCCACGTCGCGGTGGACGACCCGGACAAGGCGGTCCAGATCGTGAACGGCCTCCTCCCCCACCTCGCGCCGCTGCTCGCCCTGTCGGCGAGCTCACCGTTCTGGCGCGGCGAGCCGACCGGGCTCGCGTCGAGCCGCCAGATCGTCTTCTCCGCCTTCCCGCGCTCGGGGCCGCCGCCGCGCTTCCGCGACTACGCGGACTACGCGGCCGTCGTCGGCCAGCTCGAACGCACGGGCTGCATCGCCGACTACACGCACATCTGGTGGGACATCCGGCCGCACCCGAAGTGGGGCACCATCGAGGTGCGGATCTGCGACGCGGTGACGCGGCTCGAGGACGCCGTCGCGATCGCCGCCTACTGCCAGGCGCTCGTCAAGCAGCTCAGCGAGCGCTACGACGAAGGGCGGGAGATCCCCTCGTACCACCGCATCCTGACGAGCGAGAACAAGTGGCTCGCAGCGCGCTACGGCCTGGACGCGCCGGTGATGGATCTCTCGACCGGGCATCGGATCCGCATCCCCGTGGCGAAGCTCGTCCGGCGCACGCTGCGCGAGCTCGAGCCCCATGCCCGCGAGCTCGGCTCGGAGCGCGAGCTGGAAGGGATCACCGAGCTCCTGGCGCGCGGCAACTCCGCCGAGCGGCAGCTGCGCGTCTTCAACGCGAACCGCGACATCGTCGAGGTCGTCAGGGCGATCGCGGACGCGACGGAGACGCTGCCGGCGGACGCCGTGGCGCCCGCCGGCTGACGCACGTCAGGCCTTCGCCGAGAACGTTCGCGTATCGATCCGTGCGAGCACGTCTCCGCCGGCGTCGGTGAGCCTCAGGGCTCCCTTCGCGCCGACGACGAGCCGCGCCCCGTCGAGGATGCTCTGCGCCTCGCCCGTCCACGGCAGATCGATGCAGCGGGCGACCCGACCGCGCGTGTTCAGCGCGTGGACGAACGCGTGCGACGTGCCGCCGTTGTAGAGCGTGTACGCCCAGCTGCCGTCTCGGCTCCAGGCCCGCGCGAGGGCGACCCCGTTCATGCGCTCGTCCGGCTCGGTCTTGTCGACGATCGCTCCCGGCTCGAGCTTCCCCGTCCGGAGGTCGATCGAGCGCACGACGTACCGGATGCCACCGTTCACGCCGAGCGGGTACTGGAGGACGTAGAGCCGCCGACCGTCGGGCGACACCGCGTCGAAGGCGAACGCGCCGGCGAGGCGGATCGTGCCGAGCGGCGTGAGCGTCCGCGCGTCGAGCACGACGAAGGTCGTCCGCCGAGCGTCGTCGTACATCGAAGAGGCGAGGACGAGCTTGCGGCCTCCGGCGAACGTCCCCTCCGTCAGCCCGGAGAACGTGACGGTCGGCACGCCGACGCCGGCCGGGAGCACCCGGGTGCGCACGACGACCCCGTCGCGGTCACGGACGAGGCGAAGCTGCGTCTCCCCGCCGCCGCGTTTCGCGACGGCGACGACGTGGGCGCCGCCGGCCACGGCGATGCCCGGCGCACCGTTCATCACGGGAGGCACGGGCCCGGCGGCCGTGGCGGCGGCCGCGAGCGCCAGCGCCAGGAGGGGAACAGCTGGAGCGGCGAAGCGTGTCTTCATGCGAGACCTCCCTGTAGCTCGTCACGGGTACACCGCTCCGGTCGCTCGGGTTCCCCAGCCGGGGTACGGTCGCGCCTCGTGGCCGGCCGCAGCCGTTTCGTCGTCGTCGCCCTCGCCGTCTACGCGGCCTGCGCGCTCTGGGCGACGTGGCCCGCGATCAGGCACGTCGACGGGGCGCACTACCTCGCCCGGCCCGCAGCGGGGCACGGTGAGGCGGCCGCCGGCGACCATCTCCAGCTCGGCTGGGCGTTCTGGCTCGCGGGGCACCAGGTCGAGCGCGGTGCATCGCCCCTCACGGATCCCTACTCGTTCCGGCCGGAGGCCGACGCGCCACCGAACCTCCAGGGCTGGCTGCTCGGGCTGCCGTTCTGGCCGCTCAGCGTCGCGTCCGGCGACGTCTGGGCGTACGACCTCGTCGTGCTGCTGTCGTTCGTGCTCGCCGGCGGGCTCGCCTGCTGGTGGCTCCGCTCGCTCGGCGTCTCCCGCGCGGCGGCGCTCGTCGGCGGCGCGGTGTTCTGCCTGATGCCGTACCGCGTCGGCCAGTCGACCGGCCACCTGCTCGGCCTGATCGCCTTCCTGCTCCCGGCGCTGCTGCTCGCGCTCGAGCGGCGGCGGTACGTCGGCGCCGCCCTCGTCCTCGCGGCGATTCCCCTCTCCGGGCAGCTCCACCTCGCGATCGGGGCGATTCCCCTGGCGCTCGGGTACGCCTGGGCGCGAACCCCGCGGAGCGACTGGTGGAAGGTCGGCGCCGGCGCCATGGCCGCCGTCTCGGCAGGCGTGCTCGTCGACCGCTGGGCCGTGTCGGGGTCGATCGGCACGGGCCGCTCGTTCTCGCAGGTCGACCGCTACTCCGCCGAGCTCTCCGACTTCGTGACGCGGGCGGTCGGGAGCGGCGTCGAGGAGCTCGTGTTCGTCGGCTGGCTGACGCCGCTCCTCGCGCTCGCGGGTCTCGTCTCGATCCGGCGCCGGCGGGGCCTCGCCGTCGTGCTCGGCCTCGCCGCCCTCCTGCCGTGCCTCCTCGCGCTCGGCGCGAATCTCCCCGGGTACGAGACGCTCTGGCGCGCGATCCCCGGCCTCGACGCGACCCGCGTCCCGGAGCGCTTCCTCCCGATCGCCTGCCTCGCCCTCGCAGCCCTCGCCGCCTTCGGCGTGGAGGCCGCCCTGGCCGCGGCCGGTACGGCGCACGTGACACAGCGTCACACGCAGGGTGCCGCCCTCGCGGCGTCGGTCATCGTGGCCGCCGCGGTCGTCGTGCTGGCGGTCGACCTGCGGGTGCCGGTGTTCGGGGCGGTGGCCGCCGACACGCCGAGCGCCGCGTACGCCGCAATCCGCGGGAAGGGGCGGCTGCTCGAGCTTCCCGTCTTCCGCCCGGACGTCCACTTCGGCAGCGTCTACCTCGGGTACGCACGCCAGAGCCCGAGGGAGCGGCCGCAGGGGTACTCGACGATCGCGCCGAAGCGTGCCGTCGGCCTCGCCCGCGAGCTCCGTCCGCTCTCGTGCGGTCGCGGGTCGATCCCGGGTGAGCTCGGCATCCGCTTCGTCGCGATCCATCGCGGCCTCTACGCCGCGAGCGGCTTCTTCGGCGCTGGCTGCGCCGAGCGGGCGGAGACGATGCTTCGCGAGAACGGCTGGCGCCTCCTCGCCCGCGACGGCCCGATCTCGACGTACGCGCGCTAGAGATGCACCCGCCCGCCGCGGCCATCGCACGCGAGCGGCGGCGAGCTGGGCATCGACCGTGGCCGACGGGAGCGCGCCGCCGCAAGCCAATCTCTCGGATCCGTCACCGAAACCGCCCTTGTAAGCACCCAGCGCTCCTTGTACGCTTCGTTGCAAGAACGGCAGGCGGGGATACGGGGGCAGCGGGCGGGGATACGGGGGCAGTGGACGCGGGGCTCACGTCGATGGGGAGGGTGTCTTCAACGTCGGCTCCGCACGTCCGTGACGACGCTCGCGCCGTACCGCGGTGCCCGCCCATGCGTGCCCCGCCGTAGCGGACAAACGACAAGAGGGGGGCCGGGTGGTAGCCCGGCCCCGGATACCAATCACAGCCCGGAGGCAATCCAGAGCGATGAATGGCACACGCAAGCATAGCGGTCACGCGGCCGGCGCCTCGGTTGCGGTGCTGTCGGCGCGTATCCATGCCGCCGGAGGATCGGGGCCCGCACTCCGCCGCCGGGGGACGGCCGAAGCATGATGCGCACGATCGTCCGGTCGAGCATCACGTTCCGGCTGCTCGTCGCCGCGGTCGCCGCGGCCGGGCTCGTCGTCGGCGCCGTCGAGCTCCGCCGGATGCCGGTGGAGGTTCTCCCGGACTTCACGCCGACGACCGTGGAGGTTCAGACGGAAGCGCTGGGGCTCTCGGCGGCTGAGGTCGAGCAGCTCATCACCGTTCCCGTGGAGCAGGACCTGCTGAACGGCGTCGCATTCCTCGACGACATCCGCTCCGAGTCGGTTCCCGGACTGTCACGGATCCTGATGATCTTCGAGCCGGGGACCGACGTCTTCGAAGCGCGGCAGGTCGTCGCCGAACGGCTGACCCAGGCGGCCGCCCTGCCGCAGGTGTCGCGGCCGCCCCGAATGATGCAGCCGATCTCGTCGACGGACAGGGCGATGTTGTTCGGTCTCTCGTCGAACGGCCTCTCCGCTCTCCAGCTGGGGATGCTTGCGCGCTGGACGATCGCCCCGCGGCTCCAGGACGTCCCTGGCGTCGCGAACGTCTCCATCTGGGGGGAACGTGACCGGCAGCTGCAGGTGCAGGTCGATCCGGCGCGATTGAAGCGCCAGGGCGTCGGCCTCGAGCAGGTTGTCCGGACGAGCGCCAACGCCCTGTCCGCGTCGAAACTGACGTTCGTCGAGGCATCGACCACGGGCAGCGGCGGCTTCCTCGACACCTCGAACCAGCGGCTCGAGATTCGGCACGAGTCGCCGATCAGCACGCCCGCGGAGCTGGCGCACGTGAGGCTCGACGACACGCACGGTCGGGAGCTCGTGCTCGGCGACGTCGCCCGGCTGGTGGAAGGATCCCAGCCGCTCATCGGTGACGCCGTCGTGGCGGACAAGCCGGGGCTGCTGCTCGTCATCCAGAGGTCACCGAACGCGAACCTCCTGACGGTTACCCGGGGCGTCACGCGCGCACTCGAGCAGATGAAGCCGGGCCTCGCAGGGGTCGACGTCGACGCCAATGTGTACCGACCGGCTTCGTACGTCGAAGAGTCGATCAACAACCTGAGGCTGGCGGCGCTCGTCGTCCTCGGGCTCCTCGCCGTCGTTCTCGGCGCGTTCCTCTTCGGCTGGCGCACGGCGTTGATCGCCCTCGTCGTCATCCCGCTGTCGCTCGTGACCGCGTCGCTCGTCCTATGGGCCTTCGGGCGCACGATGAACGTCAGCGTCCTCGTGGGGCTGGTCGCGGCGCTTGCGCTCGTGATCGACGACGCGGTCGTCAGCGTCGAAAACATCACTCGACGCCTGCATCGGGAGGAGAGCGAACGCCTCGCCCGACCGACGGCACGCACGGTTCTCGAGGCCTCGCTCGAAGTGGGTCGGCCGACGCTCTACGCGACCCTCGTGGTCGCCTTGGCAGTCGTGCCGCTGTTCTTCCTCGAGCGGCTGTCCGGCGCATTCCTGCCGGACATCGCCGCCGTCTATCTGATCGCCCTCCTCGCCTCGATGGTCGTGGCGCTGACGGTCACGCCCGCGCTCTGCGTCCTGCTCCTCTCCCGCACGCGGCCGGACGGCACGTCTCCGCTCCTGCGCCGGCTCGGGAGCGGATACGAGGCCGGGCTCTCATCGATCCTGCACCGGCCGCGCGTGGGCTACCTCGCGATCGGCGGGCTCCTCGTCCTCGCGGGTGTATCGATGCCGTTCCTCGGACAGTCGCTGCTCCCGACGTTGAAGGAGAACGAGGTCCTGATTCGCTGGGATGGGCCCCCTGGGACATCACTCCCCGAGATGGACCGGGTCACCGCCCGCGCCACGCACGAACTGCGGTCGCTTCCGGGTGTTCGCGACGTCGGTGCACACGTCGGGCGCGCGCGGTCCGGCGACCAGATCGTGGGAGTCAACTCCGCGGAGATCTGGGTCGACATGGATCCGGCAGCCGACCACGACGCGACACTCGCCTTCATACATCGAGTGGTCGACGGGTACCCCGGCCTCGCGCACACCGTCGAGACGTATTCCGAGCAGCGCCTGGGAGATCTGCTCGAAGGTTCCGACGACGACGTCGTGGTTCGCGTCTATGGCGAGAACCTGAAGACGCTGACCAATCAGGCCAAGAGGGTGCAGGAGGCGATCGGACGCATCGACGGAGTCGCCGATCCACGCGTGCTTCGACCACCCGAAGAGCCGACGCTCCACGTCCAGGTCGATCTCCGGAAGGCAAACGCATACGGGATCGCGCCGGGCGACGTCCGCCGCGCGGCGACCACCCACTTCTCGGGCCTCGCGGTCGGCAGCGTCTTCGAGCGCGACAAGATCTTCGACGTCGTGGTGTGGGACACGCCAGCGGCGAGGGCGAGCGAGAGCAGCGTCCGAGACCTGTTGATCGACACGCCGTCAGGCGGTCGAGTACGGCTCGGGGATGTCGCGAACGTGCGGATCGCCCCGAGCCCGAGCATCATCAAGCGTCAGGCGGTCTCGCGCTACGTGGACGTGAGCGCGAGCGTCAGCGGGCGCGACCGGGACGCCGTCGCGCGCGACGTGAACCGTCGCCTCGAGGGGATGCGGTTCCCCATCGAGTACGACGCCAAGGTCATCGGGTCGGATCGGCAGCCCACCGGCCGTCTGCTCGGGATCGGAGTCACCGCAGTGATCGGGATGTTCCTGCTGCTGCAGGCGTTCTTCGGGAGCTGGCGGCTGGCGATGTTGTCGATCCTCACACTCCCTCTCGGCCTCGCAGGTGGGCTGGTCGCCGTCGCCGTCTCCGGTGGGACGCTGTCGTTCGGTTCCTACCTGGCCCTGTTCGCGGTGCTCGGGATCTCCGCCCGCGGCGAGCTCCTGTTGTTCGACCGCTTCCGGCACCTGGAGCAGGACGAGGGGGAGGCGTTCGGGACCGGCCTGATCCTGCGCGGGGCGCGCGAGCGGCTCGGTCCCGCCGCGATGACCGCTCTCGCGACGGGGCTCCTCTCCGTCGTGGTCCTCGTCCTGGGGAGCAGGCCAGGCCTCGAGCTCGTGCAGCCGATGGCCGTGGTCCTCGTCGGCGGCCTGATCTCGTCGATCCTGCTCTGCCTCGTCGTGCTGCCGATCCTGTACCTGCGGTTCGGGTTCAGCCGCGCTGCCGAGGACGATCCGGCGGCGATGGGCGACGACCTCACGGCTGCGCTCAGTCCACCGGCCCGGCGCGGTGTCGCAGGCGGGATCGTCATGACCGAGACGCGAATGGAGGAGGAAGCGCGATGATGTCGCCATCGAGCTGGTCGATGGCCGCCGTGCTGCTCGTCGTCCCGCTCGTCGCGACCGCGTGCGGAGGCACGGAGGCTCGACAGGACGCGGGTGCGCCGGCCGTCGCCGAGCACATGAAGGGCTCGGATGCCACCCGGGTCGTCCTGTCCGCCGACGCCGCGAAGCGTCTGGGCGTCCGGACCGTGAAGGTCCGAAGCGATCGCGCCGACGCGGGCCGCACGGTCATCCCCTACGCGGCGGTGCTCTACGACCCAAACGGCGACACGTGGACGTACGCGAGCCCGAAGCCGCTGGTCTTCCAGCGAACGGACATCAGCATTGCGCGAATCGACGGCGACCAGGTGATCCTGAGCGGGGGGCCGCCTGTCGGGACACCGGTCGTCACCGTTGGTTCCGCGGAGATCTGGGGCGTCGAGTACGGCGGCATCGAGGAGGACTGAGGCAGCCATGGCGGACGACTCGAGAGGACGTCGACGGACATGATGCGATGGATCGTAGGATCGAGCCTGAAGTTCCGGTTCCTCGTCGTTGCCGCAGGTGCCGCGCTGATGGTCTTCGGCGCCCAGCAGCTGCGCGGCAGGCCGGTGGACGCGTTTCCGGAGTTCGCGCCTCCGCGGGTCGAGGTCCAGACCATCTGCCTCGGGCTGACGGCGGGCGACGTGGAAGAGCTGGTCTCCACGCCGCTCGAGCAGACGCTCACCGGGATTCAGGGCCTCGACGAGATCCGCTCCAAGTCGGTGCCTCAGCTGTCGTCGATCGAGCTGCTCTTCAAGCCCGGGACCGATCTCCTGAAGGTGCGGCAACTCGTCCAGGAGCGGGTCACCGCGGTGACGCCGTCACTGCCGACCTGGGCGGCTCCGCCGTTCATCATGCCGGCCACGTCCACGACGTCCCGCGTCCTGAAGATCGGCATGTCTTCGAAGACCGTGCCGATCACCGACCTCTCGATGATCGCGTACTGGAAGGTCAGGGCTCGCCTGCTGCGCGTACCGGGCGTCGCAAACGTGGCCATCTGGGGCGAGCACCTGAAGCAGTACCAGGTGCTGGTCGACCCGAAGCGGATGCGGCAGCAGGGCATCACGCTCGAGCAGGCGATGGAGTCGACCTCGACGGCGCTGGACGCAGGTCTGCTTCGCTTCGCCGACGGCAACAGGATCGGCACGGGCGGGTTCATCGACACGCCGAACCAGCGCCTCGAGATCCAGCACGACCCGCCGATCGTGACGCCGAACGACCTCGGCCAGGTGTCGATCGCGCGGCGAGGAGGCGACTCGGTGCGCATCGCAGACATCGGCAAGGTCGTGTCGGGGGCGCAACCCCTGGCCGGCGACGCCGTGATCAACGGCGGACCGGGGCTGCTCCTGATCGTCGAGAAGTACCCGTGGGGCAACACGCTCGATGTCACCCACGACGTCGAGGCGGCGATCAAGGAGCTCCAGCCGGGCCTTCCCGGCATCGAGTTCGACACGCACATCTTCCGGGCGGCCAATTTCATCGACACATCCATTCACAACCTCACGGTGTCGCTCCTGATCGGTGCGCTGCTCGTCATCCTCGTGCTCGGCTCGTTCCTCTTCGAGTGGCGAACCGCGCTGATCAGCCTCGTCTCGATCCCGTTGTCACTCGTGGCGGCAGGCCTCGTCCTCTACGCGCGCGGCGAGACGGTGAACGTGATGGTCCTCGCCGGGTTCGTTATCGCGCTGGGAGTCGTCGTCGACGACGCGATCATCGACATCGAGAACATCTGGCGACGCCTCCGCCAACACCGGACCCAAGGGAGCCAGAGGTCGAAGGCGAGGATCGTGCTGGACGCCTCGCTGGAGGTGCGGAGCCCGATCGTGTACGCGACGCTGATCATCGTCGCCGCGCTGCTGCCGGTGTATCTCCTGCAAAGCCTGACCGGCACCTTCTTCCGGCCACTCGTGCTCTCGTACGGCCTCGCGGTGCTCGCGTCGCTCTTGGTCGCGCTCACGATCACGCCGGCGCTGAGTCTGATCCTCCTCTCGCGAGCTCCGCTCGATCGCCCCGACGCCCCACTGGTGCGGTTGCTCAAGCGCGGCTATGCGAGCCTCCTCTCGCCGCTGATCGCGCGGCCGCGCGGCGCGTATCTCGCAGTCGGCCTGACGGCGCTGGCGGGGCTGGCAGTGGTGCCTTTTCTCGGGCAGTCCTTGATTCCCGAATTCAAGGAGCGGGACTTCCTCGGCCACTGGATCACGAAGCCCGGGACGTCGGTCACGGAGGAACGCCGGATCGTCGCCAGGTCCCAGCGAGAACTGGCCTCGATACCCGGAGTCGGTCACGTCGGGACGCACATCGGGCAAGCCTTCCTGGCGGACGAGGTCGCAGGAGTGAACTTCGGCGAGAACTGGATCGCCATCAACCCTGACGCCGACTACGCCACCACGCGAGCTGCCATCGAGCGGACAGTCGACCGGTACCCAGGGATGTTCCACGACGTGCAGACGTACCTGAACGAGAGGATCGACGAGGTGCTCGCCGGATCGAGCGAGCCGATCGTCATCCGCATCTTCGGGTCGGATCTCGATCTCATCCACCGCCAGGCGGACCAGGTACGAGACGCGATCGCGAAGATCGATGGGGTCAGCGATCCGTACGTGGAGTTCCAGGAGGGCGTGCCGCAGGTCGTGGTCAAGGTCGACCTCGCCGCGGCCCAGCGCTACGGCATCAAGCCGGGTGACGTGCGCCGCGCTGCGTCCACCTTGGTCGCGAGCGAGGAGGTCGGCGACATCTTCCGTGGCGGGAAGGCGTACGACGTCCACGTGTGGAGCACGCCGG
The DNA here is from genome assembly GCA_036556865.1 of Gaiella sp. Lineage (GTDB taxonomy): Bacteria > Actinomycetota > Thermoleophilia > Gaiellales > Gaiellaceae > Gaiella. The sequence goes on along the minus strand of DATBIQ010000007.1, from coordinate 32,940 downwards.
AGACACGCAAGAGCCTGGCCAGCATTCGGCAGCTTCCGATCGACACGCCCACCGGAGGCCGGGTTCTCCTGTCGGACGTCGCCCACGTGCGGATCGCACCGTTGCCGAACGTCATCCATCACGAAGGGACGTTCAGGAGCATCGACGTGCTGGCGGGCGTCGACGGACGAGACCTCGGCTCGGTTGCGGGCGACGTCGAGGACACCCTCGAGAACACCTCGTTCCCGCTCGGAACCCACGCCGAGCTGCTCGGAGAGTTCAAGGAGCGACAGGCGGTTCAGGATCGGTTGCTCGTCTTCGGGATCGCAGCAGCCATCGCGATCTTCCTCCTGCTCCAGGCCTCGTTCAGGAGCTTCCGCCTTGCGACGCTCTCGTTCGTCACCCTGCCGATGGCGCTCGTCGGAGGAGCTCTGGCCGCCTGGATCGGCGGCGGCACGCTCTCGATCGGCTCGCTGGTCGGGTTCTACACGGTGTTCGGGATCGCGGCTCGCAACGGGATCCTGATGATCAACCACTTCCAGCATCTCGAGGAGCACGAGGGCGAGACGTTCGGTCCCGGGCTCGTCCTCCGGGGAGCTCAGGAGCGGCTCGCACCGATCCTCATGACCACGCTGGCGACCGGGTTGGCACTCGTTCCGCTCGTGGTGGCAGGCGACGTGCCCGGCCACGAGATCGAACATCCCCTGGCGATCGTGGTCGTGGGCGGCCTCGTGACCTCGACGCTGCTCAACCTGTTCGTGCTTCCGTCGCTCTATCTGCGATTTGCCAAGGGCAAGAGAGCCGGGTTCGCCCATGGTGTGGCTCCCGTGCCCGCGGGCGCGCCGGTGGGGCCGTAGGCAGAGAATCAGCCTCTCCCCGCGACCGCAGGGTCAGACGTGCGCGCGGCCGCCGCCGGCGGCCATCGCACGCGACACGGCGGCGAGGTTGGCCCGCCAGAGATCTTCGGGAAGAGGCGGCAGGATGTCGTCCCAGATCGCAGCGAAGCTCGTCCGCAGCTGCGGCATCCGGGCCGGCCTGGCGATGAACCACCAGTGCAGGTGGGCGCTGCCGTCACCCCAGCGACCGACGTGGACCCGTCCGATCTCGCCCACGCCGTCGACGGCGCGCTCGACCCGAACGAGCAACGGCCCGAGCTCGGCGGCGAGCTGGACCGGCAGATCTCCGAGATCGCAATGCTTCCGCGGTTGGAGGAGGACGATCACGGGCAGCCCACTCGGCTTCTCGAGCGGCGTCAGGAGCCAGCGCTCGTCGCTCCAGATCGCGTCGGAATCGCTCTGCCGGCATCGCCAGCAGTCCGCCGGATCTTCGCCCAGACGCGGGGGCTCGTCCGCTGGCGGCCGTAGCGGTCGGACTCGGATGTCGCCCTCGAAGGGAAACGTCTCCCACTCGTCGAGCGGCGGCAACGGAAGGCGGCGGTCGGGGTCGGCAGCAGCGAGAGCGCGCGCATAGAGGTCCTCGGCCGTCTCGCCCACGGCATCATCCTCGCACGCCGAACCGGCACGCACGGTGGGCGCGGTCGAGCCACGAGCACGTCCTGCCCCGCTCGAGCGTCTTGAGGAGCGCGTAGCGGTTACGGGCGGTGCAGCGACGGAGGGAGGCGCATGACCCGAACCGGCATCCGCGCCATTGCCGTCGCAATGGCCCGCCCGACGCCCGCCGGCCTCAGGACGCGCGCAGCGGGACGAGCTCGAAGCGGTCGACGTCGACGAGGCCCCGGTCGGTCAGCTTCAGCGACGGGATCACGGAGAGCGCGAGGAACGCAAGGGTGAGGAATGGGGTCGAACCCCTCCAGCCGAGCCGCTGGGCGGCGTCGTTGCAGGCGCGGCTCTGCTCGACGACGACGTCGAGCGGCTGGTCGGAGAGCAGCCCCGCGACCGGAAGCGGGCACTCGGCGACCACCCGGCGCCGGTCGACCACGACGATGCCGCCACCGACCTCCGCGAGCCGCTGTGCGGCGAACGCCATGTCGTCGTCGTCGGCCCCGACCACGACGAGGTTGTGCGCGTCGTGGGCCACCGTCGAGGCAAGTGCGCCGCGACGCAGACCCGACCCCGAGACGAGCCCGAGGCCGATGCGCCCCGTGCCCAGGTGCCGCTCCGCGACGGCGAGCTTCACCAGGTCGCGCTCGGGATCGGAGGTCACACGGCCGTCGACGACGCGCGGCTCCGCCTCGAGCGACTCCGTCACGACCTGATCGGAGACGAGGCCGATCGCACGCGCCGGCCCGCCCTCCCAGGGGATCGCGAAGTCCGCCGCCGAGACGGGCTTCAGCCGAACACTCTGACGCACCCATTCCGGAACGACAGCGGCCTGTGGCTCCTCGATGCGTCGCCCGCGCTTCAGAACGAGCTCCGGGACGAACCGCTCGAGGTCCGGCAGGAGCAGCAGGTCGGCGACGTACCCGGGCGCAACCGCGCCGTGTTCCATCAGGCGGTGCCACAGCGCGGGGTGGAGCGACGCCATGACGATCGCGTCGGCGGGCTCGATCCCGGCCGCGACGGCGTCACGCACCATCCCGTTGACGTGGCCGTTGTCGGCGATGTCCTCCGGGTCGCGGTCGTCGGTGCAGAACGCGATGCGATTCGGGCCGTACTCGGCGACGAGCGGTAACAGCGCCTGGAGATTCCGGGCCATCGACGCCTCGCGGATCAGAAGCCACACTCCCGCGCGGAGTCGCTCGCGGCCCTCCTCGAGGGTGAGCATCTCGTGATCCGAGCGGATGCCCGCCGCGGCGTAGGCCTGGAGCTCCTTGCCGAGCACGCCCGGGGCATGACCGTCGACGTGCTCTGCTCCCTCGAGCCCGAGCTTCGCGAGCTCGTGGTCGACGCCGGCGATGACGCCGGGGAAGTTCATCATCTCCGCAAGCCCGAGCACCCGCTTGCGCCGCATCAGTGCCTCGAGGTCGCCGAGCTCGAGCGGCCGCCTCGGCGACTCGAACGCGGAGGCCGGAACACACGACGACGCCATGAAGAAGACCTCGAGCTGCAGGCCCGCCGAGGCGTCGTGCAGCCAGTGGACGCCGTCCGTCCCGAGAACGTTCGCGATCTCGTGGGGATCCGCCACGACCGCGGTCGTCCCGAGCGGGAGGATCAGCCGCGCGAGCTCGTCGACGACGAGCTTCGTCGACTCGATGTGCATGTGCGCGTCGATGAAGCCGGGGACGACGAACCGGCCCGTCGCGTCGATCGTCTCGCGCCCCTCGTAGTCACCGAGGCCGGCGATGAACCCGTCGACGATCGCGACGTCGGCCTCGAGCCACTCCCGCGTGAAGACGGAGAGCACCTTGCCCCCGCGCACGACGAGATCGGCGGGCTCGTCCCCGCGGGCAACAGCGAGACGGCCTGCGAGCCGCGACATCGCGGTGACCATATATCCGCGGAAGGGATCGTCGGATCAGTCGTCGGCGTCCGCGCTGCCGCTCTGACCCTCGTCGTCGTGCGACTCGTCGTCCCCGGGCCCGGCGTCGCCCGGCCCGCCGTCGCCGGCGTCCTCGGCGACGACCGCGAAGCCCGAGTCGAGCTCGACCTCGACCAGCTTGCCGTTCGGGAGGCGCACCTCGACCTCGTAGCCCGCATCGTCGTCGACCTCGGCCTGGTCGACGGTGCCACCGCCCGTGTGCGCGAGCGCCGCGGCGGAGGCGTTCTCCAGAGACTGTCCCGTGAGCGACGCGTCGTCGCCGGTCCCGCCGCCTCCGGACGCCGCGATCGCGATCCCCGCCGATACGGCCGCCGCCACGACGACGAGCACGACCACCAGCCCGCGCTTGGGGCTCAACCTGGCCATCTCCTCCTCACGTCCAGGGGATGGTAGTCAGCCCCAGCTGAACGGGCGATGAAGCCTCACGCGCTGAGCTCGCGGTGCAGGGCACGTCGCTGCCGCTCGAGCTCGTCGTCTATCGCGTCGATGGTGTCGTCCACCGCGCGACGGTCGCCCGCCCCCCACGCGTGCACGAGCCGCTGGACGTCTTGCAGCAGCGAGCCCATGCCGACGCTGCGCATGCCGTCCCACTCGTCGGAGGGAACCTCCGTGTAGTACCGGCGCTCGTCCTGTCCCCACAGCGGCTGCTGACCGCGCACCCACATTCGCATCTCGAGCCCGGAGACGGGAGGCGTCACCTCGCTCAACGCGACGACGTCCGAGCTCGGTGAGATCGGAAGATAGGCGCCGGACAGCATGAAGGTGGGGCAGACGTCGAGTGCAGCCGAGATCGCCAGCGCGTCGTCGAGCGAGATCCGCCGGTCACCGGACTCCCACTTCCCGACGGTCGTCTGATGGACGGGGAAGCCGAGCGTCACGAGCTTGTTCGCGAGTTGCTTCTGCGTCCAACCCTTTCTCTCGCGCTGGATGCGCATCTGCTCCGCGAACATCTCGCTCGGCTGCCTCGTTGCGTCGTCGTTGCTCCTCATCGGGCGCCCCAAGCCGTCTAGACGTACCGGAGTGCGGTGAGTGGGTCGAGGCGCGATGCCCTTCGCGCCGGGTAGTAGCCGAAGAACAGGCCGACCGCGAGCGCGACGAAGAACGCAAAGACGAGCGACGGCGCTCCGATGCGTGTCTCCCAGCCCGCGAGCGTGGCGATGGAGCGCGTGGCCGCGATACCGCCGATCAGACCGATCACCGCCCCGAAGAAGCTCAGGACGATCGCCTCGATCAGGAACTGCGCCTGCACCGTCCACGGGTCCGCCCCGACGGACTTGCGGATGCCGATCTCCCGCGTCCGCTCCCGCACGGCGACGAGCATCATGTTCATGATCCCGATTCCGCCCACGAGGAGCGCGATGCCGCCGAGCGCGAAGGTGAGCACCCGGAACGTCGTCGTGGCGCGCTGCGCCTCCTTGACGATGCTCGCCTGGTCCTCCGCCGAGAAGTCGTCCGGATACGTGTCGGGCAGGTTGTGGCGAGTGCGCAGGAGCTCGGTGATCCCGTCGATCGTCGGCTCGATCTCGGACTCGCTCTCCACGCGGACGTCGACGTGGACGGTGTTGCCGCCGCCCAGCAGGACACGCGTCATGATCGGCAGCGGAATGAAGAGGCGGTTGTCGAGGTCCTCGTCCGCCAGCCTGCCGCGCCTGGCCTGCACGCCGATCACCTCGAACTCGTGGTTCCCGACGCGCACGAAGCGTCCGATGGGGTCACGTCCGGGGAAGAGCATCTCGGCCGGGCGCAGTCCGAGCACCATGACGTTCCGCCCGAACCGAACGTCCGTGTCCGAGATCAGGCGGCCCGACTGCGCCCCCTGGTTCTGGACGTCCGAGTAGGCGGGCGTCACTCCCTCGAGCCATGTGTTCGTCTGGTAGCGGCCCGCCGAGACGCTGAGGCTCTCGATGCTCTGGTGCGGCGCGACGCCGGTGACCGCGGGCAGACCGGCGATCGCCACGGCGTCCTCGGGCGTGATGGTCCGGTCGGAGGCCGACTGCTGGGTGCCGACGGTCACGAACTCGCCGTCGACCTTGATCACGTTCCCTCCGAGGCGGCGGATGCTGTCGGCCACCTCCTTCTGCGCCCCCGCGCTGACCGCCGACACGGCCACCAGCGAGCCGACGCCGATCATGATGCCGAGCGCGGTCAGCGCCGCCCGAAACCAGTTCGCCCGAAGCGATCCCACGGCGATGCGCCAGTTCTCGAACCAGGCGGTCATACGGCCGCCCCGACTGCGAGCGGCTCTCTCAGCCGCTCGTCCGCTACGACCCTGCCGTCGGCGAGCTTGACGATGCGGGACGCATGCTCTGCGACCTCGTCGGAGTGCGTGACCATCACGATCGTCGCTCCGCGCCGGTGGAGCCGCCCGAGCAGCTCGAGCACGTCCTCGGCGTTCTCCGAGTCGAGGTTGCCCGTGGGCTCGTCGGCGAGGAGCACGCTCGGGCGGACGACGAGTGCGCGCGCGATCGCCACGCGCTGTTGCTCCCCGCCGGAGAGCTGGACGGGCAGGTGCCTGGTGCGCTCGGCGAGCCCGACCTCGGCCAGGGCTTCCTCGGCACGCTGCCGTCGCTCGGCCCTCGACACGCCCGCGTAGACGAGGGGAAGCTCGACGTTCTTGAATGCGGTCGACCGGGACAGGAGGTTGTAGGCCTGGAAGACGAAGCCGATCCGCTCGCGCCGCAGTCGTGCCCGGCGCGTCTCGTCCAGCGACGCCGTCTCGTGCCCGTCCAGGCGGTACGAGCCGGAGCTGGGCCGATCGAGGCACCCGAGGATCCCGAGCAGCGTCGTCTTCCCCGAGCCCGAAGGGCCCATGACGGCGACGAACTCCCCGGTGCCCACGGCGAAACTGACTCCCTGGAGCGCCTGGACGGAGACCTCGCGGCTCCCGTAGGTCTTCGTGACGTCCGTCAGCTCGATGACCGCGGTGTCGCGCGCCTCGCTCATTCCTCCTCCTGCGCCGCAGGCGCCTCGACCGCGACGCGTTCCCCGGGCCGCAGGCCCTTCCGGATCTCGATCTTCTCGTTGTTGGCGAGGCCGACCGTCACTCTCCGCGCGACCCCGTCGCCGGAGCCGTTGAGCACGGTGACCATCGGACGGTCCTCGTCGTCCGTCGTCACTGCCTCGAGCGGCACCTGCACGACGCCGTTGCGCCGGGCGACCACGATCCGGACGCTGACGTTCATCCCGGGCTTCAGGCTCTTCGAGTGCGGAAGCGCTACGCGCACCGGGAAGGTCACGAGCCCGCCGGGCGTCGACTGACCGGCGAGCGCCGCGAACGAGACACGGCCGGGAAGCCGCTTGCCGCCGAGGGCGTCGACGCTGACGGCGGCCTTCAGGCCGGGCGTCACGCGAGCCGCGTCGAACTCGCTCAGATCGACGCTCGCGGCGAGCCGGTCGAGGTCCGCAACCGTGGCGATCGGCGTGGTCGGATCGACATGCGCTCCAGGAGCGACGGTCACCGCCAGGACGGTCCCGCCGACGAGGGACCGTACGGTGAGCAGGCCGCGTGCAGCCAGCGCCGCCGAGAGACGGGCGCCGGCGGCCTCGACCCGCAGCCGGGACAGCGAGATGTCGAGCGGGGACGCCGGCCCTCCGCGTGCCCGGAGTACCGAGAGCTCCGCAACGGCGCGCCGCACGTCCTGCCGGGCAGTCGTGACGTCGCTCTTGGGAGGCGGCCCGAGGAGCTGCGCGAGCCGCGCCTTGGCAGCGGCCAGCGTCTGCTGCGCGGCACCGATCGCCGCCCGGCTGGGGCCGGCCCGGCGGACGCGCAGGTCCGCCTTCGCGCGATCGAGCTCGGCGCGCGCCGCGGTCACGTCCGCCGGGTGGGCGGGCACGAGCATCCGCTCGAGCTTGAGCTTCGCCGCGTCGACGGCGAGCTTCGCCGAGGTGATCTGCTCGGGCAGCGCTCCGACTCCGGGACGCAGCAGCACCCCGAGGTCGGCCAGGGCCGAGTCGAGCCGGTCCTGCGCCTCGCCGATCAGGTCCAGGTCCTTCTCCCTCATCGCGTGCGCGAGATCGGATCGTGCGAACCCGATCGCATTCTGGGCGGCGAGCAGGGCCTCCGGAGCCGGGGTCACGTTCGGACGCTGGATCGATGCGAGGTCCGACTCCGCCTTCTTCAGCTCGAGCTGGACAGCGGCGACGTCCGCGGCCGCCGGAGGAGCCAGGACGCGCGCGAGCCGCTGCTCGGCGAGCTGGACAGCCTCCTTCCCGAGCCTGATCGCCTCGGCCCGCGCTTGCGGTGTCCCGCCGCGCAGCGCCTCGAGGTCGGCCACCGCCCGCCGGACGTCGGTGCGTGCCGTGCTGACGTCGGCCTTCCGCGGCGGGGCGAGGAGACGCGCGAGGCGGCTCTTCGCCGCGGTCACGGCCGCGCCACCGGCGATGAGCTCGGCGCGCGTCGCGGGTATGCCTCTGGTCGGGTCGCTCGTCCGCTTCTGCCGGAGCTCGAGCTCCGCGATCGCGCGATCGATCTGTGCCTGCCTGATCGCCGCTCCGGACGTCCCGGCGTCGTCGAGGAGCGCCAGGGCCTGACCCGCCTTCACGCGCTGGCCTGGGGAGACCAATACCTTCGCGACCTGGCCGCTCGTGCGCGCGTAGACCGGTGCACCGGCGACCTCCGCGGTGGCCGACGACCCTGACGACCCTCCGGCCGGAGGCGCCGTCGTGAGCCCGCCCTGCTGGGTCTGGACGATGCGCCCGACCCCGCGAACCGACACGACAAGGTCGCCGCGAATCGCCTTGACGCCGGCGGTGACTTCCGCAGACGCCGTGTTGTCATGGCGGCTCCAGAGGCTCAATGCGACCGCGATCGCCAGGGCAATGGCCAGCGACACCAAGACGCGGCTCCGAACGAGGCTCGCACTCATCACACCCTCCTAGCCGATCCGCTGCTCGTATCGTGGGTCGTCGAGATGAACATCAGATGAACACCGCTGCAGGGCGGACCTCACCGAGAGCGCGCCGTGGTCCCGTACACGCGCTTGCTGATGCGGTACGCGTTCTCCTCGAGCTTCAGCGCCTGGGCACGCGCGCCGGCCATCGGGCCGGCACCGAGGCGGACGACCTTCGAGAGGACAAGCGTCTCCCTGGTCTCCTCGTTGGCGCCCGCCCACCCGACGCGGACGTTGCCGACGCCGCGCGCGTAGTACTTGAGCTGATGCTTGCCCGGCTCGTCCGGGTTGTACTCGTCCACCACGAGAATGCCGTCGAAGCATCCAACGGGGACGCATGTCCGCTGGCCCGTCTTCAGGACCTTCGCACGGTCGTTGAAGCCGACGGCAGGTCCCCAGCCGAGGGAGTAGCTGGAGGTCCCCGTCCTCGGCGCCGACTGCATCGTGAGGCCGGCACGGGCTCCCTTCACCCCGTGGATCCAGGCCGGGTGGGCAACGACCTTACCCTCCTCGTACTCCTCCGGGTACTCGCCCAACTGCCAGACATGCCCGTCGTCGTCCTGTGCGAAGAACGCGAGCTCGGCCTCGACGAGCTGGCCGTCGCTGTAATCGCGGTCCCAGAGCACGACGGCGCGCACGCCGGCGATCGTCTTCGTGAGGTCGGTCACCGTGAAGACGACCCGGTGGGTGAAGCGTTCCTTGCCTTCGGTCGAGAAGCCGGTGAACGTCAGCTGCGTCCCCGGCTCCATCGGCAGCCATGGGTTGTCCACGGTCGTGGAACGAGAGAAGTTGCCGGGGTCGAAGTCCTTTGCCGTGATGGCGGGCGGCTTGACCTCGCGGCCCGCGCTGGCGGCCGACAACCACACCGCCGTCGCGACGAACAGCGACACCACCGTCAGTGACACGACCCACGACCGACGCATCTGTCCCCACCCCCTTGTTGCGTTACCCGCCATTCGATTCTCGTGCCGTTCGATGAAGGCGGGATGAAAGACTCAGGCTCCTGTCACGTTGCGGCCTTCACTCCCTTGCCTGCGCCGCCGAAGCGGAGATAGAGCGAGGGCACGACGAACAGGTTGAGCAGCGTCGACGTGACGAGGCCGCCCAGGATCACGATCGCCATCGGGTGCTCGACCTCGTGGCCCGGGATGCGCCCGGCGATCACGAGCGGGACGAGCGCGAGCCCCGCGGCGAGCGTGGTCATGAGAATCGGTGAGAGCCGCTCCTTCGCGCCGCGCACGACGAGCGCGGGGCCGAACTCCTCGCCCTCGTACCGCTGGAGATGCTGGAAGTGGTTGATCATCAGGATCCCGTTGCGGGCGGCGATCCCGAAGACCGTGTAGAAGCCGACGAGCGAGCCGAGCGAGAGGATCCCGTCGCTCAGGAACGCTGCCAGCGCTCCACCGACGAGGGCCATGGGCAGCGTGAGGAACGAAAGCGTCGCCAACCGCCAGCTCCCGAAGGACGCCTGGAGGAGCAGGAAGACCAGCACCGCCGCTCCCGCGCCGAAGAGGAGCAGGCGCCCCTGAGAGGACGCCCGCTCCTTGTTCTCCCCCAGGACCTCGGCGTTGAACCCGATCGGCATCGAGATCTTTTCGAGACCCTCCTCGACGTCGTGCGCGACGGACGCGAGGTCCCGCCCCTCCACGTTCGTGCTCACGTCGATCTTGCGCGTGGCGTTCACCCGCGAGACGGCGCTCGGCGCCTCCGCGATCCGCACGTCCGCGACGTCGTCCAGCCTGATCTGCCGGCCGTCCGGCGTGTCGATCGGAAGCGCACGGATGTCGGTGAGGCTGTCCCGCGTCTGCGGCGTGCTCCAGACGTGCACGTCGTACGCCTTTCCTCCCACGAAGACGTCACCGACCTCCTCGCTCGCCATCCACGTGGCCGAGGAGCGGCGCACGTCCCCGGGCTTCACGCCGTAGCCCTGCGCCCGGGCAAGGTCGACCTTGACGTTCACCTGCGGGATGAACGTGTGGAGCTCCTTCTTCGGGTCCAGCGCGCCGTCGACCCGCTGCATCATCGCGAGCACCTCGTCCGCCTTCTCCTCGAGCGCGTGCAGATCGTCGCCGTAGATCCGCACCACGACCGAGTCGCTGACGCCGGTCAGCACCTCCTTCACGCGTTCCCGGAGGTAGGTCTGGACGTCGCGGTAGATCCCGGGGTAGCCGGCGACCACGCTCGAGACGCTCGCGAGCGTCCTGTCGTAGTCGACCTTCGGATCGACGCTGATCCAGTTCTCTCCGAAGTAGACCCCGTATGGCTCGTCCCCGAGGAACGCGTTGCCTATGTGCGAGCCGCAGTTGCGCACGCCCGGGATCGTCCGTAGCTCCTTGCATGCACGGACCGACACGCGGAACTCCTCGGGCCCCGCCGTGTCCGGCGTCGTGAGCCAGTGCATCAGGAAGTCGCGCTCCTTGAAGTTCGGGAGAAGCGACTGGCCGAGGAACGGGACGACGGCGATTCCGACGAGAGCCGTGGCACCCGCGACAAAGTACGCCCAGCGCGGGCTATGGACGACGCGCGAGAGCACCCGCTCGTAGCCGCCCTGGAGCCACCGCACGAGCGGAGGCTGGCGATGCTGCAGCGGTCTGCTCCCGAGCAGGATCAGCGCGAGCGCGGGCGTGACGGTCAGCGCGATCACGAGCGACACCGCGACCGCGAGCACGTACGACAGGGCCAACGGTCGGAAGAACGCTCCGGTCAAGCCGGTCAGGAAGAAGACCGGGATCATCGCCGCGAAGATGATCAACGTCGCGTACACGATCGAGCCCCGCACCTCCAGGGATGCCTCGAGCACGATCGACGCCGCCGAGCGCGTGTCACCCTCCGCGCGCCGCTGGCGGAGCCGCCGCACGATGTTCTCCACGTCGATGATCGCGTCGTCAACCACCACCCCCAGGGCGATCACCAGGCCCGCGAGAACCATCACGTTGACGGTCGTGTCCCGGAGGTACAGCACGAGCCCCGCGCCGACGAGCGAGAGGGGGATCGAGACGACGCTGATGAGTGCCGCCCGCCATTCGAAGAGGAACGCGCCGATCACGAGGATCACGAGGAGCGCGCCGACGAAGAGCGCCCGGGTGAGGTTGTCGAGCGACAGCTCGATGAACGTCGCGGGCCGGAAGATCGTGGTGTCGATCTGGACCCCGGGAAGCCCGGGCTTCAGCTCCTCGATCGCGGCCTCGACGCCTCGCGTGACGTCGAGGGTGTTGGCCCAGGGGAGCTTCTCGACGATGATCATCAACCCGGCGCCGTCGTTCACGACCGCATCCCCCGTGAGCGGCTGATGCTCCCAGACGAAGCTCCCCAGGGCACCGAGCGGGACGCGCTTGCCGTCCTCCCGGTAGACGGTCACCGCCGAGAGGTCGGTTGGCGTCTTGATCGGGAGGACGTGCCGGACGTTCAGCCGCTGGTTCGGCGTTTCCACGAAGCCGCCCGTCCCGATGTTGAACGCGGACCGGTACTGGAGGATCCCGGCGTGGAGCGCCTCGGACGTCGAGTCCATCACGTCGACCACCGAGACGTGGTTGTCCCGGAGCTTCTGCGGATCGAGATGCACTTGCATCTGCTTGAGCCGCTCGCCCCAGATGGGCGCGTTCGCGACGCCCGGGACCCGGAGCAACCTCGTCCTGATCTTCCAGTAGGCGATGTTCGAGAGGTCGATCAGCGAGAGCGTGTCCGACGTGAACCCGATCTTCATCACCCGGCTGGTCGACGAGAGGGGCTGCAGCATGACCGGCGGAGCGGCCCACGTGGGCAGCGTCGGCGTCACGTTCGCGATCCGCTCCTGCACGAGCTGGCGCGCCCGGAGGAGGTCGGTCCCACGGTCGAAGAGCAGCACGACGTCCGAGAGCTGCGGAACCGACTTCGATCGGATCGTGTCGAGGTCCGGCAGCCCGATCAGCGCCTGCTCGATCGGGACGGTGACCAGCTCCTCCGTCTCCTCGGCCGACAGCCCGATCGTGATCGTCTGGACCTCGACCTTCGGCTGCGCGAACTCCGGGAAGACGTCGACCGGCGTGTCGCGAAGCGTCGCGACCCCGACGAGAACCAGCGCGGCACCCGCAGCGACGACCAGGTACCGGAACTTCAGGCTCGATCCGACGATCCAGCGCATCATCGCCCCGTACCCCCCTTTCGACTCACCGGGTCACTCGCCGAGACCCGACTCGGCGCCGAACAGCTCGGCCACTCCGACCGTGGCGACCTTCGTGCCCGCCGCGGGACCTGTCGAGAGGAAGGCTCGCTCGCCCTCGATCGCGTCGATCACCACCTTCTCGCGCACGAAGGCCAGCGGCTTCGGGCTCACGTAGACCCACGTGTCGCCGTCGGGCGAGTACAGCACCGCCGAGTAGGGCACGACCTTGCCCGAGCCGTTCTCCGCGACCGCAGCCGTCTGGATGTCGAGGCGCTTGGCTGCGTCGGGGGTGAGCTCGACCCGACTCAGGTCGGTTCCCGCCACCTCGTAGATGGAGACCGGGCTGTTCCCCGACTCCTCCGACCCACCCCCGCCGCAGCCGGTGACCGTGGCAGCGAAGCCGACGATCAGGACTAGTGGTAGCCATCGCATACGGTGTGTCATCGCGCTGCCTCCAAGCGCTCGAGCTCCATGGGATGTGAAGGGCCCGCTCACGTTCCGGGCTCCTGCGTGACGGCCGTCGATTGCACGACGGTGGTCGCGACGGCCGGCGCCGGGACCGGGGCCGGCGGCAGAAGATCCTCGACGAGCCGACCGGTGGGCGTCGGCGCGGGCTCGGGCACCGGGCTCCTGCCGAACTGCAGGTAGACGACGGGGACGACGAAGAGGCTGAGCCACGTCGACGTCACGAGGCCGCCGAGCATCACGACCGCCATCGGATGGAGGGGCTCGTATCCCGCGATGCTCCCCATGACGACGAGTGGCAGCAACGCGACCGCGCCCGCCGTCGCGGTCGCGACGATCGGCGCCGCCCGCTCGCGGGCGCCGCGCACGACGAGCGCGGTCCGTCCCTCCTCCCCACCCGTGAGCTCGAGCCCGCGGAAACGCTGGATCATCTGCAGGCCGTTCCGGACGGCCAGGCCGAAGATCGCGAACAGAGCGACGAACGAGCCGAAGCTCAGGGTCCCGCCGTCGATCAGCGCCGCCAGCACACCGCCGGAGACGGCGATCGGGAACGTCACGAGGCAGAGCGCGGCCAGACGCCAGCTCCCCAGGCACGCCTGGTAGAGCAGGAAGATCAGCGCGGCGGCGGCGAGCCCGAGCCCGATCAGGCGGCCCGTCGGCTGCCCTCCCTTCCCGAGAACCTGCGTCGTGTACTCGAGCGGGAACCGCGTCTGGGAGAGCCGGCTCTCGAGCTCCCCGACGACCGACCCTCGGTCGCGCCCCTTCACGTCCGCTGCGATGTCGAGATACCGGGAGACGCCTTGCCGCTGGATGACCGACGGGTTCGGCGCAATGCGGACGTCGGCGACGTCTCCGAGCCGCACGTGTCGTCCGTCCGGCGTGTCGATCAGGAGCCGGCGGATGCTCGTCAGGCTGCCCCGCGTGTCGGGCTTCCCCCAGACCGTGACCTCGAAGACCTTCTGCTGCTCGAAGAGGTTGCCGACGACGAGCCCGCCGAGCAGGGTGGCCGCGGCACGTCGGACGTCACCCGGCTTGATCCCACGTGCCTCTGCGGCCGCGAGATCCACCTCGATCTCGACCGTGGGCTCGTCGGCGGGGAGCTCGACTGTGGGGTCCTTCACGCCGTCCACGCCGGCCATGACCCCCCGCACCCGCTCCGCCTGGGCGCGGAGCACGCCCGCATCCTCGCCGTAGAGGCGGACGACGACGTCCCTCTCGGGCCCCGTGCGCGAGAGCACGTCCCTCGCGCGCTCGTTCGAATACGCCGCGATGTCGTGCGTGAGGCCCGGGTAGCCGTCGACGACGTTCCGGATCGCATTCATCGTCCCGTCGTAGTCGGCGGAGCGATCGATGCTGACCCAGAGCTCCGCCGAGTTGGCGTTCGCCGACGAGTCGGACGCGACGGCGCGGCCGACGTGGGCGCCGACACCGTCGACGCCGGGGATGGCCCGGAGCTCGCGGCTGGCCCGCGCCGTGACGCGATTCATCTCGGGAAGCGACGTCCCGCGCGGCCCGTCGAGCCGGATCAGGACCTGCTGCTCCTTGAACGTCGGCAGCAACGACACGGAGAGGAACGGGATCGCGATGCCCGCCGCGACGACAACGGCACCCGTCGCGAGAAATGCCCAGCGCCGCCTGGCCACGAGTCCTCCGAGTGCCCGCGCGAAGACTCGTTGGACCCAGCTCGCGAGCGGCGCCTCACGGTCGAGAGACGCGCGGGAGAGCAGGAGCACGGCGAGGGCCGGCGTGACGGTGAACGCAACGAGCATCGAGGCCAGAAGTGCGAGCAGGAAGGCCCCTGCAACGTCGGGGAAGAACGAGCCGGCCAGCCCCTCGAGGAAGAAGAGGGGCAGCAGCGCGAGCACGACGATCAGGGTCGCGTAGGCGGTCACTCCGCGCGCCTCGAGGGTCGCGTCGAGGATCACGTCCGCCGCCGGTGATCCGTCTCCGTCGCGCGAACGGCGCCGTAGACGCTCCGCAACGTGGTCGACACCGACGACGGCATCGTCGATGACGAGGACGAGCGCGGCAGCGAGGCCGAGCACGATCATCATGTTCATCGACGTGCCCAGCAGGTCGAGCACGAGCGCCGCCACGAGCAGCGACAGCGGCACCACGACGATGCTGATCACCGCGGTCCGCCAGCGGAGGAAGAACGCCGCAATGACCAGCGCCGCCAACATGCCGCCGACGAGCGCGGCGAGGCCGAGGTTGTCCACGACTTCCTCGAGGTACGACGCGGGCCGGTACACGGTGGTGTTGAACTGCACTCCGGGCAGGCCCGGTTTCATGGCCGCGATCGCCGACTCCAGGCCCCGCGTCACCTCGAGCGTGTTGGCGCCGGGAAGCTTCTCGACGACGAAGAGCAGATCCCCGTTGCCTTGACCGACCAGGGCGTCACCTATCAGGGGCTGATGGTCTTCGACCACCGTCGCCACGTCGCCGAGGACGAGCCTTCTGTCGCCCGTGCCCTCCACCCGTACCTTCGCAAGGTCGATCGCCGAGTTGATCGGTGAGAGGTGCTGAACCCCGAGGCGTTGGTTGGGCGTGTCGATGAATCCACCGGTACCCGGCGTCGACGCCTCCACGAAGGTCAGCGGCGAGAACCAGAGCGCGTTTCCCGTGGTCTCGACGACCTGCTCCAGAGAGACGTTCCTGTCGCGCAGGGTCTCGGGATCGACCTGGACCTGAAGCTGGCGGTCGCGGAAGCCCCAGACGGAGACGTTGGAGACGCCCTCGACGCCGACGAGCCGCGGTGCGATCGTCCAGCGCGCGAGCACGCCCATCTGGATGGGCGAGAGCGTCTTCGTGGACGCGCCGACGATCAACACCCGGTTGGTCGCCGACAGCGGCTGCAGCATCTGAGACGGCTTCCCCACGTTGGGTTGCGCAAAGGCCTGCGTGAGTCGCTCTGCGACGACCTGACGGGCCCGGTACAGGTCCGTGCCCGGCTCGAACACGAGGAAGATCCGCGACAGTCCGGGGAGCGACTCGGAGTGGATGTCGTCGAGGAAGGCGACCCCGACCAGCAAGTCCTGCTCCATGGGCACGGTGATCAGCTGCTCGACCTCGGCCGCCGAGAGCCCGAGCGCCTCGGTCTGGAGCTCGACGGTCGGCGGCAGGAACTCCGGCAGCACGTCCACCGAGGTCTGACGCAGCTGGGTGATCCCGACCACCGTGACGGCCGCGGCGGCCGCGACCACGAGCAGCCGGAACGTGATGCTCGACCGGACGAGCCAGCCCATCATGACCCTGCCCGCTCGCCGGCCGGACTGCAGGTCCGTCCGGACGCGGCGCCGCCGCTCACGCGCCGCGCCATGGTGAGATCGAGAGGAACGCTATGCTCGCATACGCCGTCCATCGCTCTGGGTTGCCTCCGGGCTGTGAATTGGTGATCGGGGCCGGGCTACCACCCGACCCCCCGTCTCTTGGTTCCCTCCCGCTACGGCGGCGAGGCGCACCGGCTGCTCGCGTCCGGGGCGTGTTTCCGCGCCGACCGCGTGCGCAAG
This sequence comes from Gaiella sp., assembly GCA_036556865.1. Classification (GTDB taxonomy): domain Bacteria; phylum Actinomycetota; class Thermoleophilia; order Gaiellales; family Gaiellaceae; genus Gaiella. The sequence continues at coordinate 16,519 of DATBIQ010000007.1, read as the reverse complement.
GGTGCCGAGTTCGACACCCTCCACCTGGATGACTGCGCCGCTCCCATGCCCTCCCCTAAGCCTGCCCCCTGGCTCGTGAGCGTACAACGAAGTGACGCTGGTTACAAGCGCGCCGCTTACGAGCCTACGCGAGTCGGATCGGCTTGCCGCCTCCCGACGGCGTCGTCCGTCTCCGACGGACGAGCGAGAGGCAGCGACATCCAGACGTCGGCGCCCTGGCCCCCCGCGGCCGCGTACGCAGCTCCGCCGTGCGCCTCTGCGATCACGCGGACGATCGACAGCCCGAGCCCGGCGCCGCCGGCCGTCCGCGCCGAGTCGCCGCGCGTGAACCGCTCGAACGCCCGGTCGACGAGCTCCGGCGGGAGTCCCGCCCCCTCGTCGACGACATGGAGCTCGACACAGTCGCCCACCGCCGCCGCGGACAGACGAACCTCCCCCTCGCCATGGCGCAGCGCGTTGTCGACGAGATTGCCGAGCGCCTGCTCAAGCCGGATGCGGTCCGCGTGCAGCCGGAGGCCCCGCGGGGCGGTCGTCCGGATCGGACGCCCGGCCTCCTGCGCACGCCACTCGAAGCGGCTGGCCACTGTGGCGAGGAGCTCGGATGCCTCGAGCGGCTCGAGCTTGAGCGGGAGCTGCCCGCGGTCGAAGCGCGCGAGGACGAGCAGGTCGTCGGCGAGCTGTGCGAGCCTGCTGACCTCGTCCGACGAGACCCGGACGGCCTTCCGCAAGTCTTCCGTCGTCTCCGCGTGGCGGAGCGCCAGCTCGAGCTCCGTCCGCAGGAGCGCGAGCGGCGTCCGCAGCTCGTGCCCGGCGTCGGCCACGAAGTCGCGCTCGCGATCGATTGCCTCCTCGAGCCGCGTGAGCATCTCGTTCAAGGTTTCCGCGAGGCGCTGCAGCTCGTCACGTGTCTGCGGGACGGGAAGGCGCTCGCCCTGCGTCTCGTCCGAGATCGCCTCGGCCCGACGCCGCATCGACTCGACGGGGCGGAGCGAGAGGCCCGCGAGAAGGTATCCCGCGAGGGTTGCCAGGAGGAACGCCGCCGGGCCCGCGATGAGGAGCTCGTTGCGGAGACCGTCGAGGGCCTCCTCCCGGTCCTCGCTCGTGTGACCCACCACCAGCACCGCCGGTTCGCCGTTTCTCGTCACTGGCGTCGCGAGAATGCGAGACGGCTCGTCGAGGCCGGGGACGGGGGAGCGGTCGAGGAAGATCGGCCGCTGGCGTGCCTCGGCGAGCTCCGCGGCAGTGAGGAGCGGCGTCCGCCCGAGCGGCCTCGTCGCGTCGAGCACCCTGCGATCGGAGTCGAGCAGCTGGGCGTAGCTCTCGCCCACCTCGACGAACGGCGTCCCGAGCGCGGCCGCGAGGGGCGCCCCCGGCTCCTGCACGAGTGCCGTGAGGTCCTGCGCCCGGACGCGCAGGCCGCGATCGTTCGACTGCGCGAGATGGGACCCGAGCCGGACGTAGAGGAACCAGCTCGTCGCCACGAGGACCACCGCCATCGCGACGGCGAAGGCGGCGGCCACACGGACGCGGATCGGGACCCGCGTCACGTGCCGCCGTCTGCCCGCAGACGGTAGCCGGCTCCCCGAACCGTCTCGAGCGAGCGTCGCCCGAAGGGCTCGTCGATCTTGCGCCGCAGATGGCGAACGAAGACGTCGACGACGTTCGAGCGGTTCTCGTATGCGAAGTCCCAGGCGTGCTCGAGCAGATGCAGCCTCGACAGGACCTGGTCGGGACGGCGCATGAAGGTCTCGAGCAGCGCGAACTCCTTGCTCGAGAGGTTGATCTCCGTCTGCCCCCGCCAGGCCTGCCGTGTCGCCGGGTCGAGCCGCAGGTCACCGACCTCGAGCACCGGCGGCCGCGTGAGGTCGCCGCGACGGATGAGTGCGCGAAGGCGCGCGAGGAGCTCCGCGAACGCAAACGGCTTCACGAGGTAGTCGTCCGCTCCGGTGTCCAGGCCGGCCACGCGGTCCTCGACCGAGTCCCGCGCCGTGAGCATCAGGACGGGAGCCCAGACGCCGTTCTGCCGGAGGCGCCGGCACGTCTCGAAGCCGGTGATTCCCGGCAGCATCACGTCCAGCACGATGGCGTCGTAGTCGGCCGCCGCGGCCATCCAGAGCGCGTCCTCGCCCTTCACCGCGACGTCGGCGGCGAGCCCCTCCTTGACGAGCCCACGCCTGACCAGGCTGGCCATGCGCAACTCGTCTTCGACGATCAGCACGCGCACCGACGTATCGCCCCCGCTCGCGGATGACCCATCGTCCCAACTCCTGCATGAAACGAAGATGAACGCCTGGATCAGTAGACGTTCATCGACCGTTCACGTTCGCGTCCTAGCGTAATGCGTCCGAGCCCCAGCGTGAGCGACGGGGGAGAACGCGTGAAAGCCACCACAATGCGCAGTCGAGGCGGACGGACGTGACCCTCGCCGTCGAGGCGGACGGACTGAGCAAGCGCTACGGCTCGCTCGCCGCAGTCGAGGACCTGAGCGTCGCGGTCGAACCGGGCGAGATCCTGGGCGTTCTCGGGCCGAACGGCGCAGGAAAGACGACCGCGATCCGTGTGCTCACGACGGTCCTCTCGCCGACAGGCGGATCGTTCGCCATCGACGGCGTGCCACACACGCGGGCAAGCGAGATCAGGCGTCACGTCGGGGTACTGCCCGAGAGCGCCGGGTACCCGGAGCGACTCACGGGAGAGGAGTACCTCCGGTACTTCGCACGGCTGTACGGGCACGAGAGAGGCAGCGCCCGCGCGGCAGCCGCGTCGCTTCTCGACCAGGTGGGGCTCGGCGAACGGTCACGATCGCTGGTCGCGACGTACAGCCGGGGGATGCGCCAGCGACTCGGGATCGCGAGAGCGCTCGTGAACGACCCGTCCGTGGTCTTTCTCGACGAGCCCACGCTGGGGCTCGACCCGGCAGGCCAGCGGCAGGTCATCGATCTCGTCCGGAGCATCTCGTCCGAGCGCGGCACGACGGTGCTCCTCAGCACGCATCTCCTCGCAGAGGTGGAGGAGCTGTGTTCTCGCGTCCTCATCCTGAACAAGGGGCGAGTGGCAGCGTACGGGACCGTCTCCGACGTCTCCCGCCGAGCCGCGGCGCCTCGGAGCGCGACTCTGCGCGTCGGGCTGGAGCACGTGCAACGCGCGCGGTCGACCCTTGCCGCGGCCGGAATCGGGGAGGTGGCGGCGACGAACGGCCGGCCGGGCTCGCTGACCGTTACCGCGGGCGGCGACGCGCCTGAAGCGGCGCTGAACGAGGGGCTCCGGGCGCTCACCGACGCCGGCGTGCCCGTACTCGCGTTCGAGTTGCAGGGTGCCCGACTGAGCGATGCGTTCCTCGCGATGACCGGGGAGTCATGAGCGCCACGACCGTTCAGGTGCGCCCGTCGGCGGAGCGACCCGCCGGGGGTTGGACCGTCGTCTGCGCCCAGGAGCTCCGCGAGCTGTGGCTCGGAGGACGCGGGCTCGTGCTCGCCCTGGCCTTCAGTGTCCTCCTCAGCGTGATCGCCTACCTGACGGCGACGAACCAGGCGCTGAACTTCCTGGAGCAACGCGAGTCCGTGAACCTCACCCTCCAGGCAGCGATTGCCGTCGGTGGTCTCCTCGCCCTTCTCGCCGCGGCCGACACGATCAGCGGCGAGCGTGAGCGCGGCACTCTCGAGAGCATGTTGCTGACGCCCGTCTCGCGGCTCGCCATCACGATCGGCAAGCTGGTCGCGTCACTTTCGCTTTGGCTCGTGGCCTACGCGATCACGATTCCGTACGTGTGGTTCCTCGGACGGGGCATCGGGCTCGTCGACGACGCTCTGGTCACGGGGCTCGTCGTCGGAACGCTGGTCGCGGTCTTTCTGGCATCGCTCGGGTTGATCGTGAGCGTGTTCACGAACTCGAACCGGGTGAGCCTGTCGGTGAGCCTCTTCCTGCTGCTCGCGCTGTACGCCCCGACGCAGCTCCCCTCGAGCGCCCAGCGCGGCTGGGCGGGCGAGTCCTTCCTGCGGGTCAACCCTGTGACAGCGGGCGAGCACTACGTCGGCAAGATCGTCGTGAGCGCGCATTCATGGCATGAGGACGCCTCGTGGCTCGTCGCGCCCCTGGTCGGTGCGGCTGCGCTCGCGTGCCTCGCGGCCGCTGTCGGCGCGCGCGGCATCCGACTGCGCCGGGGGACATCGTGAGACTGCGCACGCCCCGGGCGGCCGCCGCCTTCGTGACGCTCGTGGCAGCCCTCGTGGGCGCTCAGGTCGCAGCCGCCGCAGGTGAGGAGCTCGGCGTCCGGGTGAGGACGACGAGGATCGCCGCGTCGCTCGGGGACAAGCTCCGGTTCGCGACGGTCGTCGAGAACGAAGGGTCGACGACCACGCCGCCGCTCGTCGCTCACATGACGGTCTTCAGCCTGGAGGACGGGACGTACGTGGACCCCGAGGACTGGTCGTCGCAGCGGACGAAGTACCTTGCGCCGCTCCCGGGCGCCGGCTCGCGCGCCATCACGTGGAGCGTGCAGGCCGTCAACGACGGTAGCTTCGGCGTCTCGATCGAGGTGCTCCCGCGGACGGGCAAGGGCACGCCGGCGGTCGGCCCGACCGTGCGGCTCGACGTTGCCAAACGAGACACGCTCGATGCGGGTGGCATCTTGCCACTTGCGCTCGGCGTGCCGGCGCTGCTCGGCCTGCTGACGGCCGGGGTCCGGTTGCGGAGAAGGCGCGGCCGGCCCGCCTGAGCATGCGAGGCGGCATGGAGGCTCGCATTCCGGGCTAGCGCGGGGAGATCGTGACCGAGTCGATCACGCTTCCCGACGGGCACGACGTCTCGTCCGACTTCGTCGCCGGGCCGCACACGGCCTGGAGGATCAGCGCGTTCGGGGTGACGTCGACGCGCAGGTGCTCGAGGTGCAACGACCTGAATGCCGTCCGCGGATCGTTCCGCCGCCACGGAGCCTGGAGCCGCGCCCCGCCTCCGGACGCGGTGACGTGCACCACGCCGTGGATTGCCGCAAACCGCTCGTAGTCGTGCGAATGCGCGTTGAGGTTGAGGACGTACTTGCGGAACCGGTCTCCGAACGAGTCGAGAATCGAGGCAAGCTTCGTGTCGCCGGCGTGATGCCCGCTCGAGTAGGCGGGGCGGTGGCCGTACGTCACGACGAAACGGATCCCCGGGTCACCCTCGGCATCCGCGATCACACGCGCGGCACGGGCCTGCCAGTCGGTCCACGTGGCGTCGTCGTACGGCTCGGGATAGGAGATGAACCGCACTCCTCCGGCGTCGAACCAGCCCCAGTCCTCGCCGCAGCACCCGGCCGCCGGCGCGCCGGGGGACGCCTGTCCGTGCGGGATCGCGAACCGCCCCTTGTAGTTGCGCAGGTCGTCCTCGGGGGCGTGCCAGTCGTGATTGCCCCATGCCGGCATGTACGCGGCCGAGCGACTCCACACCATGACGTCGTCGAAGTGTCGATCGACCGCGGCCTGACCGTTCTCGTTGGCGTAGGTGAGGTCGCCCGCGACGATGACGAACGCCGCCCGCTCGGCCGCGATCTGCGCCTGCGTCGCCGCGACCACGGGCGTGCTGACCGAGTCGCCGACGTCGCCCTGTACGACGAACCGGAACCTCCCGGTCGGAGTGGTCGCGAACGTCCGATCGCGCTGGCCGCCGATGCTGTAGTGGTACGTCGTCCCGGGACGGAGGCGCCGGAGTCTCGCCTCGCGAAACGGCCCCGGCGAGGAGAACGGAACCGGCGCGGGGATGCCGGCGACGACGCGCTTGCCGTAGCGGGCGGTGAGGCCGTACCGAATCGCCGCAGCCGTTCCCTGCCAGTCGAACACGACCTCGGTCGGGCCGGTGAGGGTGTAGTGGATCTGGGACGCCGTACCGGCAGCGCTCGCGCCGACGTCCGGCGAGCGCAGCAGCACGCACCCGCCGAAGGCGAGGAGCGCCGAGAGCAGGAGGAGCCCTGACACCCCCCGCGCGCACGAGCACATGCGCAGCGCGTGGCTGACCCCCATGAGCGCGATCGGCCGCGGGCCTCTCCGAACGCGACCGATCTGCCGACCGACTGGGCCGTGCCGGTCAGCGCACTCCTTCTCGTTCGTCCCCGTTCCCCCGCCGGTCGTCCCCGCCGCGGACCCCAACGCCACCTCCCCTGACGACGCGTCGTCCTCGACCAAGTGGTACGCCTTTCGAGGCCTCCTGGCAAGTGGCGCGAGTTCGGAGGCTCGAGTGCGCGCGCCGCGAGGCGCTATAACGCCTGCGTGGCGTCCGCCGCCTGCTCCCACCTCGACACCGTCGCAGTCACCGGGCTGCCCGAGCCGCTCGAGGGCTGCGAGGAGTGCCTGAGGGTCGGCAGCCGCTGGGTCCACCTCCGCATGTGCCTGGCCTGCGGGAAGGTCGGCTGCTGCGACAACTCACCCAACCGGCACGCCACCGCGCACTTCCACGAGACCGGCCACCCGCTGATCCGCTCCGCCGAGCCCGGGGAGGACTGGTCGTGGTGCTACGTCGACGAGCAGATGCTCGTCCTCCCCGCCGGCTGACCCCCACCGACGTCGGCGACGGCGTATGCGACGATCGCGGGCGTGACGTCACCGAGCGAGGCTGCGACGGAGCTGCCTGCGGCCGAGCCTTCCTCGCAAGCAGTCGGCGTCGAATCCGCCGGCTTCCCGCGTTGGCGCTCCTCGCCTTTGTGGCGCTCAACGTCGCGGTCCGTATCTGGCTGCCCAACGAGGCGGCAGTGCGACTCCCGTGGCTCGTCCCGTCGATCGAGTGCGTGCTGCTCGTCGCCCTGCTCACCGGTGATCCCGCCCGGCGCGCCGCACGGAGACTTCGCGCTCGTCGTCGCCCGGGCGGCCAACGCGTTCGCCTGACCTCGAGCGGCGGCCAGCGCCTCGGCGACTACATGCCCATCGCGTGGTACCCGGCGTCGACGTAGAGCGTCGTGCCGGAGACGTTGCGGGCGTCGTCCGAGAGGAGATACGCCGCGGCCGCGCCGCAGTCCGACGCGTCGATCGCGCGGTGCAACGGCGCGCGCTGCTCGAACATCTCCTCCATCGTCGTGAACCCCGCGATCGAGCGCGCAGCGAGCGTCCGCACCGGCCCGGCCGAGATCGCGTTGATGCGGATCCCTTTCTCGCCGAGGTCCCACGCGAGGTAGCGCATCGAGGCATCGAGCGTCGCCTTGGCGACCCCCATCACGTTGTAGTGCGGCACCGCACGGACACCGCCGAGATAGGTCATCGTGACGATCGAGCCGCCGCCCCGCGCCTCCATCAGCGGCTCGGCTCGACGGGCGCACGCCACGAGCGAGTAGGCGCTGATGTCGACCGCCATCCAGAACCGGTCCCGGGGGGTGTCCGTGAAGCGGCCCTCGAGGTCCTCCGCCGCGGCGAACGCCACGGAGTGGACGAGCACGTCGAGGCCGCCGCCGAACGCCTCGGCGGTCTCGGCGAAGACGCGATCGAGATCGTCGTCCGACCGCACGTCGCAGGCCGTGACGAGCTTCGTGTCGACCGTCGCCGCAAGGTCCCGCACGTTCTTCTCGATGCGCTCGCCCTGGTAGGTGAACGCGAGCTGCGCGCCCTCGGACGCGAGCCGCTCGGCGATCGCCCAGGCGATCGAGCGCCTGTTGGCGACTCCGAGCACGAGTGCCTGCTTGCCTTCGAACCGCCCCGGCATCGCGGGCGATCCTAACGCGCACGGGGCTACCTTCCCGGGAGATGCGTGTCTACGCGCACGACCTCGTCACGTACCCGCTGCCAGACGGCCACCGGTTCCCGCTCGAGAAGTACCGCCTCGTCCGGGAGGAGGCGGAGCAGCTCGACGGCGTCGACGTCGTGAACGCCGAGGTCGCGACGTGGGAGCAGCTCCGCCGGACCCACAGCGACGACTGGCTCGCCCGCATCCGCGAGGGCCGCATCGAGCGTCGGGAGGAGCTGGCGCTGGGTCTGCCGTGGTCGCCCGAGCTGGTCGAGCGCTCGCGCCGCTCGACGGGCGCGACCGTGATGGCGGCCCACGCCGCGCTCGACGACGGAGTGGCGGCGAACCTCGGCGGCGGGACGCACCACGCCTTCGCCCATGCCGGGCGCGGCTTCTGCGTCTTCAACGACGTCGTGACCGCGATCCGCGACCTCCGCGCGGGAGGCATTGTGCGCCGCGTACTCGTCGTCGACGTCGACGTCCACCAGGGCGACGGGACGCACTCCCTGCTCGCGGCCGACGCAGACGCCTTCACCCTCTCGGTCAACGGCTGGCGGAACTACCCGTTCCGGCGCGTCCCCGGCGACCTCGACGTGGACCTCCCCGACGGCACAGGTGACGAGCGCTACCTCGGGGAGCTCGAGGTGGCGCTGCCGGAGGCGCTCCGGCGCGCACGGCCCGAGCTCTGCTTCGTGCTCGCGGGAGCCGACCCGTACGAGGGCGATCGGCTCGGACGGCTCGCGCTGACGAAGCGCGGCCTCCGCGACCGGGAGGTGCTCCTGCGCGACGCGCTCGCGCAGGCGGGCGTGCCGGTTTGCCTGACGCTCGCCGGCGGCTACGCGGAGGACATCCGGGACACGGTCGAGATCAACGTGAACACGCTGCGCGTGTTCGCTTAGGCTCCCGCGGATGGCGACGGCTCCGACGGGCGCTCCGAGCGGCGCGGCACGCAGGGTCGCCGTCGTCACGGGCGCGTCCTCCGGCATCGGCGAGGCGACGGCCCGTCTGCTCGCACGCAAGGGGTGGCACTGCGTCCTCGTCGCCCGCCGCGAGGATCGTCTCCGGCGGATCGCCGACGAGACCGGCGCGGAGGTCGAGCTGTGCGACGTCGGCGACCTGGGCGCGGTCGACGCCATGGCGGCCCGCGTGCTCGAGCGGCACCCCGCGATCAACCTGGTCGTCAACAACGCGGGCATGCCCGGACGGGGGACGATCCTGACGATCGAGCCGGAGCTCGTCCGCCGGGTCATGGAGGTCAACTACCTCGGCGGCGTCTGGTGCACGCGGGCGTTCCTGCCCGGGCTCCGTTGGGCGGCGTCGGGCGGAGGTGGCGCGCACGTCGTCAACATGGTCTCGGTCGCCGGGACGGTGGCAGGCGGGGCCGGAGCGGCGTATGCGGCCTCGAAGCACGCGCAGCTCGCGTTCTCGCGGTCTCTGGCCACGGCGCTCAGGGGCAGCGGCATCGCCGTCCACACCATCCTGCCGGGCTTCGTCGAGACCGAGGGGTTCCCGCAGAAGGGCGTCCTCAAGAGCCGCCTGCTCGGCCGGTTCGTGATCCAACCGTCGCAGGTCGCCGAGACCGTCCTCGGAGCGATCGAGAAGGGGCGGAGCGAGGTGACCGTGCCGTGGTTCCCCTACCGGCCGGTGTCGGTCCTGCAGGCGCTGGCGCCGGGCTTGATCGGACGGTTCGCGGGCATGTCCGATCACCGGCCCGGATCGATCTGACCTTCGTCCTCGCCCGGCGGATCGTTGAGGCGTGCGATCCAGGACGCGAAGAGCGGATCGACGATCGCGTACCCGCCCTCGTCCCGCTCCTCGATCTCGGCGGTCGCGGCAAGCCGCGGTAGCGCCCGACGAACGACGTCCTTCGTCAGCTCGAGCCGTCGGAGGGCGGAGCCGCGGTACGGCGACCCGCCGCCGAGCACCACCGCGCGGAGGGTCTTCTGCTCGGAGAGGTCGAGGCCGCGCCACTGCGCGTCGAACTCCGGCTCGAGCTCGCGCATCGCGGCCGCGTGGGCGGCGTCCCAGTCGTCGAGCGTCGCCTCGGCACCGGGCTCGACCTCCTCCCACAGCCTGTGCGCGAGGAGCATCGTCCGCTGTGGGTGGCCGCGGCCCGTGAGCAGGAGCGGGTTGAGCGCCTCCCCGACGGCGCGCCCCGTCGACTCGAAGCGCGCCGCGACGTACGCGGCGACGTCCTCGTCGGCGAGCCGTCCGAGGCGCATCGGCACCGCGGAGCCGTAGAGCGGCCTGTCCTTCGTCTCGAACAGGAGTCGCATGAGCCCGGGCTCCGACCCGGCGAAGACGTACGAGGCGACCTCGCCGTGGTGCTGGATGTGGCTCCGAAGCAGGCCGTCGAGGCCGTCGATCCGGCCGATGTCCTGGAACTCGTCGAACGCGATCAGCGCCCGGAAGCCGCCGGCGGACTCGAGTCGCAGCGGCAGGTCGAGCAGCGCGTGGAGGGCGGGAAGCGGGTCGCGCGTCGGCTCGAGCTGCAGCCGCGCGCTGATGCCGAACGCACCGAGCGACAGCCCGACGCCGGTGCGCTGGAGAAACGACTCGACGCGGCGTCGCACCTCGCCCTTCAGGTGCTTGGCGTACGCGCGCTCGAGGCGCACGGTCACGTCGGCGACCGACGAGACGCGGTAGAGATCGACGAGCACCGGGACGAGTCCCTCGTCCCGCCCGCCGTCGTGGAGCGCGCGCGTGAGCAGGCTCGTCTTCCCGTACTTGCGCGGCGCGTAGAGCCGGACGTAGTGCCCGCCGATCGCCTGGCGCAGGAGGAGACGCACTTCGTCGTCGCGGTCGACGACGTCCTCCGGCGGGACCGGCCGCGAGTAGACGAACGGGTTGACGTCCACGATCATGCGTCACTCAGACTACCAATCGGTGGCCTGTGTGACTACTAAACGATCGTCGCGGCGACGCCCGGATCGATCAGGGCTTCCGCGCGACGTACCAGCCGATCTCGACCTCGAGCACGGGCGCCGCCATCCGGGCGAGCCGTTCCCGCTCCTCCCCCTCGAGGCCCGCGAGCGCCAGGTAGGTATCCAGGTCGCGCCGCTCGGGGACGATCTCGTTGGCGGTGACGACGAGGTCGTTCGCGTCGAGGTAGCCGCGGATGTCGGCGTCCGGGAGGAGCCGCGTGTGGGACGGGTCGCGCGCCCGCTCGAACCGGTCGAGCTCGAGGCTCCGCATCGGATCGACGTCGCCGAGCTGGTCGGCGATCAGGATCCGACCGCCCGGCCGCGTCACGCGCACGATCTCCGACACGACGAGCTCCGGCCGCGCGACATGGTGGAGGACCCGGAGGCAGCCGACGAGATCGAAGTCGCCGTAGTCGAACGGCAGCGCCTCGCCGTCGCCGTGCACGAACGTGCAGTTGTCGGGAGCGTCCTCGCGTGCCGCGGCGAGGTACTCCTCGGAGGAGTCGACGCCGACCACCTGGCCGACGAGCGGCGCGATCGCATACGCGAGCGCGCCCGTCCCGCAGCCGACGTCGAGCACGCGCTCGTCACCACGGAGCGGAGCGAGCAGCCGCGCGATCTGCGCCGACAGCGCGGCATGTCGCTCGGCCTGGAGCGCACGGCGGAGGCGGACCCGGTCGCTCACCCGACCACCTCGCGCGCCCCACGCCCGGGAGCGACGCGGATCCCGCAGGCGAGCTCGTAGCCGATCGTCCCGGCGACCGCGGCGTGGGCCTCGAGCGTCACGCCGTCGCCGACGAGCGTCACGCGAGCTCCGCGCTCCACCGGACCCCGCAGGAGCACCGCGAGCGCGTCCATCGAGATCGTCCCGACAACCGGTGCGCGAGCGCCCTCGACGACGACCTCGGTTCCCGTCAGGTCGCGCCTGAAACCGTCCGCGTACCCGACGGGGACGATGCCGATCCAGGTCTCCTCCCGTGCGACGAACTGCCTGCCGTACCCGGTCGATGCCCCGGGAGCGAGGCGTCGCACCTGGGCGACCTCCGACTCCCAGCGAAGCGCGGGCCGGAGGCCCCACCGGGCCGCGTCCTGGCCGCGCGGATCGACGCCGTAGACGGCGATGCCGCAGCGCACGGCGTCGAGCCGCGTCTCGGGCATCGTCAGGGCAGCCGCGCTGTTCGCAGCGTGTCGCACGTACCGGCCGGCGTAGGGCTCCGTGGCACGGAGGAACCGCTCGAGCTGCTTCCCTGCGAACGAGCGGTCGGTGTCCGCCGTCGCGAAATGGGTCATCAACCCGACGACGGAACGGCCGGGAGCGGGCAGCTCCTCGAGGCCCCACCGGCCCATCCCGGTGTCGAGCTTCAGGTGCACCGGGACGTCCTCCGGGACGTACTCGTCCGGCACGGCGAGCTCGAGGCGCGCCTCGCGCGCAGGGGGAGTCTCCTCCGGCGTCGTGGGGCCGAGGACGAGGATGCGCGCCGTCGGCAGCACCTCGCGCAGGGCCACCGCCTCGCCCACGGTCGCGACGCACAGCGCGGTTGCGCCTCCCTCGAGCGCGGCGCGGCCGACGTCCGCCGCCCCGTGCCCGTAGCCGTCCGCCTTGACGACCGCCCAGAGCTCGCTCGGCCGCTGCATCGCCGCGAGGGTGCGTGCGTTCTCGCGAATCGCGCCGAGGTCGATCGTGACGAGCGAGCGGGCCACGGCTGCATTCTCGCGAACGGCTGCGCCCGGTCAGGCGAGCACCGACGGAAGCGCCTCGACGACGTCCGAGGCGACGAGGCCGGCCCGGTGCGGCACCGCGCGGCCTGCGAGCCCGTGGGCGACGGCCGCCGCGGCCGCCGCGTCGACCGGGTCGACTCCTTTCGCGAGAAACGCGCCGAGAATCCCCGTGAGCACGTCCCCCGTGCCTGCGGTGGCGAGCGACGGCGGACCCGTGTCGCAGACGACCGTCCTCCCGTCCGGCGCGCGGACGATCGTGTCGACGCCCTTGAGCAGAACGACGGCCCGGAAGCGCTCGGCGAGGCGCGCCGCGGCGTCGAGCCGCCGGGCCGACACCGCTCCGGAGTCTTCATCGAGGAGCCGCGCAGCCTCGCCAGCATGCGGCGTCAGGACGAGCGGCCCCTCGCGCTCGACCGGCTCGAGCCGGAAGAGCCCGTCGGCGTCGACCACCGCCGGAAGCTGCGAACGCTCGAGCAGGCCGCGGACGAGCGACCGGGCATCGTCCGAGCGGCCGAGTCCCGGCCCGAGGGCGAGTGCGCGTGCGCGCCCGACGTCCCCCTGGAGCGCGTCGAGCGCGTCGCGCCACTCGAATCCGCGCTTGACGGGCTCCAGGGCGAGCACCTCCGCGACCGCGAGCGACGCCGCGGGAACCGCGAGCGTCACGTACCCGGCGTCGGCGCGAAGCGCGGCTCGCGCGCTGAGCACCGCCGCGCTCGTCGTCCCGGGCGCGCCGCCGACGATCAGGAGCGACCCGGCCGTGAACTTCGTGTCGCGCGCGCCGCGACGCGGGATCCGCTCGAGGAGCGCGGCAGTCGCCAGGACCGCTGCAGTCGTCGCGGACGCGAGCCCGATGTCGGCGACGACGACCCTTCCGGCGTGGAACCTGCCCGGCGCCACGACGAGGCCGACCTTGCGGCCGTGGAACGTCACCGTTGCGTCCGCTTCGACGGCGGCGCCGGCAACCTCTCCCGTCGACGCGTCGACGCCCGAGGGCACGTCGACCGACACGACCGTGGCGCCGCTCGCGTTGATCCGCTCGATCGTCGCGGCCGCGTCGGGCCGCGGCTCCCCGCGGAAGCCGGTCCCGAAGAGGGCGTCGACGACGAGATCGGCGCCCGCGAGGTCGTCGCCCTCGACCGCGTCGCGACCGGCCTCGCGCAGGACCCGGGCGGCGATCCGCCCGTCGCCGCCGTTGGCGCCGCCGCCGCACACCGCGGCGATGCGGCGCGCATCGGGATACGACCGCAGGATCTCCTCGGCGACGGCTCGCCCGGCGCGCTCCATCAGCTCGCCCGCCGTGCCCGGGTACCCCGGGTAGCGCGACTCCGCCGCGCGCATCTCGTCGGCCGTGTAGAGCGCCTCGTGCATCACGGCCGCGGGCGTCGCACCGGCGGCGTCTCGAGGTCGGCCACGCAGCTCGCCGCGGCGATGGTGTGCGAGTGGGTGAGCGAGACGTCGATCTCCCGCATCCCGACCTTCTCCGCCCACCGCAGCGTCTTCCCGGCGAGGGTCACGCCGGGCTTCGGCGGGCCGACGATCTCGATCTCCTTCCAGGTGAAGAGGACGCCGCAGCCGAGCGCCTTGCCGACCGCCTCCTTCCCGCAGAAGCGCGCCGCGTACGACTCGGCGGGGTTGCGCCGCGACTCGCAGTAGGCCTGCTCGTCGGGCGTGAAGCAGCGGTCGCGGAAGCCCGGACGCTCGAGCGCGCGCCGGATGCGCTCGATCTCGATCACGTCGGTCCCGATCCGCACCGCCACGGCGCCCTACGCGCTCCGCTCGAGCCAGCCCGGCAGGTCGGCGATCGAGCTCAGCACGACGTCGGGCCGCACGTCGAGGCCTTCGAGCGTGTCCGGCCTGAACTTACCCGTCCGCACGAGTGCGGTGCGCATGCCGAAGAGCTGCGCGGCCCGGATGTCGGACTCGGGGTCGTCACCGACGAGCCACGTCAGCTCCGGCTCCGCGCCGAGCGCGTCGAGGGCGGCCGCGAAGTAGGCGGGGCTCGGCTTGCCGAGCACGGTCGCCTCGACGCCGGTCGCGTACTCGAGGCCCGCGACGAACGCCCCCGCATCGAGGAGCGGCCCACGGCTCGTCTGCCACCAGCGGTTCTTGTGGAGGCAGTAGAGCTCCGCGCCCATCTGGATCTCCGAGAACGCCCGGGCGAGGTTCATGTAGCTGAACACCTGGTTCGGCTCGAGCGTCTCGTCGCAGCCTCCGAGAAGCACCGCGTGCGCGCCGTCGCCGACGAGGTCGAGGCCTTCGAGGTCCGGGACGACCCCCGCCATCACGAGCGCGCACACCCGCTTGCCGGCGAGCTCGCGCGCCGCCGTCCGGGCCGGCGTCTGCAGGTCGCCGTCCTCGAGCTCGAAGCCGAGCGCGCGCAGCTCCTGCGCGAGCTGGCTGCGCGGCCGGGTCGAGTTGTTCGTGACGAAGCGGAGGGCGTGCCCTTCGCGGCGTAGCTCGGCGACGGCCTCCTGGGCACCGGGGATCGCCTCTCCCGAGACGTGCAGCACTCCGTCGACGTCCAGGAGAATGCACGCCATGGGCCGTGAGCCTATACGTGTCACGCGCTCGGTCTCGCTCGACCCGGACGAGATCGAGCTCCGCGTCTCGCGCTCGTCGGGACCGGGCGGCCAGCACGCCAACAAGGCCGAGACGCGCGTCGAGGCCGTCCTCGACGTCGAGTCCTCGTCGTCGCTGTCGGCGGCGCAGAAACGACGCGTCGTCGCGAGGGCCGGGCCGGTGCTCCGTGCCGTGGCGCAGGACGAGCGCAGCCAGGCGCGGAACCGCGAGCTCGCGATCGAGCGCCTCGTCGCGAAGCTCGCGGAGGCGCTGCGGGTCGAGCGCCGCCGGGTGCCGACGCGCCCGACGCGCGCCGCCGAGGAGCGCCGCCTCGCGGAGAAGCGTCGGCGTGCGCAGGTCAAACGCCATCGGGCGCAGCCCGATACCGAGTAGGGCTCGTGTCGAGTCGAGACGAGCCCCTGACCCCCGCGACGGTTGAGCCGTTGCTCCGCGGCGGCTTCGGCCGGCCGTACCTCTGGAGCGAGAGCTGCGCCTCGACGCAGGACGTCCTGCGTGGCAGCGGGCTGCCGGAGGGAGCAGTCGCAGTCAGCGAGCACCAGACGTCCGGCCGTGGCCGGGAAGGACGGCCCTGGGAGGACGCGCCCGGGCGGGCCCTCCTCCTCTCGGTGCTACTGCGGCCGCCGGCCGGCTCGCAGACACAGGAGCTCTCGCTCGTCGCCGGGCTCGCCGTCGCGGAGACGGTCGAGGAGGCACGCGACCACGCCTCGCTCAAATGGCCGAACGACGTGCTGCTCGGCGGCGGCAAGGTCGCGGGGATCCTGCTCGAGGCGTCCGGTGACGAGGTCGTGTGCGGAATCGGCGTCAACGTCTCGCAGACGGACGCCGAGCTGCCCGTCGGCACGCGGCTACCCGCCGCGTCGCTCCTGACCGCGACGGGCCGGGAGCTGGACCGCGCCGAGCTGCTCGCCTCGCTCCTCGTGACGCTCGAGCACCGCTACGACGCCTGGCGGCGGCGTGGCCTCGTGTCGCTCCTCGACGAGCTCGAGGCGCGGAACGCGCTGCGCGGTCAAGTCGTCCGCGTCGGCGGCGAGGCAGGCACCGTCGCGCGGATCGCCGTGGACGGGCGGTTGGCGCTCCGCCGCGACGACGGCACCGAGGTGCTCGTCGCGAGCGGCGAGGTCGTCGAGATGCAGCGGCGCGGCTGAAGCCGCGCCGCGCCCGCCTGCCTAGCCCTTGACGTGGGTGTAGCCGAAGCGACCCTTGATGCAGAGGTTGCCGAGCGTGACGTCGTGGTCGGCCGGGCTCGTCACCTTGACGATCGCGTTGTCC
Organism: Gaiella sp.; assembly: GCA_036556865.1. Taxonomy (GTDB): domain Bacteria; phylum Actinomycetota; class Thermoleophilia; order Gaiellales; family Gaiellaceae; genus Gaiella. The sequence goes on along the minus strand of DATBIQ010000007.1, from coordinate 347 downwards.
TGGACGTGGAGCTCGAGCGAGCAGCCGACGCCGCAGTACGGGCACGTCGTCTCCGTCACCACCTGCTCGTCCTCGCGCCACGACCCCGCCTCGCGGAGCTCGTGCTCCGTGCGGAACATCAGGGCCCCGGTCGGGCAGACCGCGATGCAGTTCCCGCAGTAGACGCACGCCGACTCGGGGAGCGGCGTCGCGAGCTCCGTCGAGATGCGGGCGTCGAAGCCCCGCCCGGCGACGTGGATCGCGAACGTGTTCTGGTGCTGCTCGCCGCAGGCGTCGACGCACTTGTAACAGAGGATGCACTTCGCGTAGTCGCGGACGTAGAGCTCGTTGTCGACCTTCACCGGCTG
>DATBIQ010000006.1:0-37176 GCA_036556865.1 Gaiella sp. | reverse complement strand
ACGTGAAGGACGCCGATCTCCTCCAGGAGGGCGTGCGCGAGGCGATCTCCGGAAAGCCCGTCTACGTCCACGACGGTCACCTGGGCGACCTGGCGACGCTCGAGCCCTATCAACGCGACCACGCCTACCATCGCACGGCGGTCGGGCGCCTGCGGAACGGACAGACGGCGCTCGTCGTCATCGGCGGCGCCGGCACCACCGCCTCCCAGTTCGCGCAGGCGCTGATCCGGCTCGGCTTCGTCGAGGCGCTCGGCATGGACATCGACTCCAGCGCGAACATCAACTGGCGCGGAGCGTCCCTCAACCGGCCGGACTACCAGCGTCTGATCCCGACCGGCATCATCGCGTTCGGCCGAAACGGGTGAGGCGCCGGCCGGGGCGACGCCGAACGGCGTCGCCCCGCCTCCGCGACACTGCGGTCAGCTCGCCGCCGAGTCGTTGTCACGGGCGCCGTAGAAGAACGCCCACGCCTTCACGCTGTTGCCGTTCAGGTTCGAGACGGCCTTGAGGCAGAACTGTCCGTCGCCGTTCTCGTCGATCGCGTTGCCGAGCGCGACGAGGTCGTCGACGGTGTACGGCGCCGGATCGGCGTCGAGGCCGGCCGCGATCCGAGGCAGCGTACGGAGTGCGTCCTCGTCCTGCGGAACGGCCAGCATCTCGTACCCGTTCGGGCACGACGCGCGAGGTTGCTGACCGGCCGCCGCCGCGGAGACGACGACCCCGAGCGCCAACACGAGCGCGAGAACGATTCCCTGCCGCATGAGAACTCCCTTCCGAGGTCGAACAGCGAACGTCGGTGGAACACCACCGAGCACTCATCCCGAGTCGCCGCAGGCACCACCTCCTCCCCTAGGTGCGCCTCGACGCTATCGCCCCCGAGGCGGGCCCACAAGGGCTCGGCGCACGTGGCATCCGGAGAGTCTCCTCGCGTCCGGGCTGGGTCGAATCACCCACGGCGATCGCGCGCCACATTGGGTGGTTCCGGCGATGCGCGACGCGCACGTGAGGTCCACCGTGCCGTGGAGACGGGGAAGCGAGAGAGGGAGGCGCGGAATGATCACGACGACCATGGAGCTCGCGGCGCTCGGGGGTGGGCGCGTCAGCCTCGCGGCGACGGCGCTCGACGAGCTGGCCGCGGGCGTGGACGGCCCGGTGCTGCGCCCCGGCGACGAGGGTTGGGACGAGGCGGTGCTGATCTGGAACGGGATGGCCGCGACGCTTCCGGCGGTCGTCGTCCAGCCGTCCTCCGCGGCCGGCGTCGCCGCCGCGGTCGGGTGGGCGCGCGATCACGCGGTCCTGCTCGGGGTCAAGGGGGGCGGCCACCACATCGCCGGTCACGCGCTTGCGCCGGACGGGCTGACGATCGACCTGTGTCGCCTGCGCGACGTCGTCGTCGAGCCCGGCGCGAAGCTCGCGCACGTCGGCGCAGGTTGCCGGCTCGGGGACGTCGACCGGGCAACGCAGGCGCACGGTCTCGCAACGCCGTTCGGCTTCATCTCCGAGGTCGGCGTCGCCGGGCTCACGCTGGGCGGCGGCCTCGGGTACCTGACGCGCCGTTTCGGGTGGACGGTCGACAACCTGGAGGAGGTCGAGATCGTGTCCGCCGCCGGCGAGGTCCTGACGGCGAGCCGAGCGCACAACGACGATCTCTTCTGGGCGGTGCGCGGGGGCGGGGGCAATCTCGGCGTCGTCACGCGCTTCACGTATCGCCTGCACGACGTCGGCCCGATGGTCCACGGCGGGCTGATCGGCTGGCCGTTCGCACGCGCCGACGAGATCCTCCGCGCCTACAGGACGCTGACGACCGATGCTCCGCGGGAGCTCGCGGTCTGGATGCTGATGCTGCACGCTCCGCCGCTGCCCTTCGTTCCCGTCGAGTGGCACGGCGAGAAGCTCTGCGCCATGGCGGTCTGCTGGAGCGGCGAGCTCGGCGAGGCCGACGCGGCGCTGGAGCCCATCCGGGCGATCGGAGACGCCGTGGTCGACGTGCTCCAGCCCTGGCCGTACGTCCAGCAACAGTCGTTCCTCGACGAGAGCGAGCCCAAGGGCTCGCACTACTACTGGAAGACGGAGTACGTCTCCGAGTTGAGCGACGGGCTGCTCGACGCCACGCGGGAGACCTTCGCCGAATGCCACGTGCGCGACGCGATGGTCGGGTTCCTCCACCTCGCGGGGGCGTTGAACGAGAGGGAAGACGACGACGGAGCGGTGGGCAACCGCGACGTGCGCTTCGCGCTCGGCATCCTCGGCCACTGGGAGCCGGACGAGCCGGAGGCAGAGAAGAACGTCAGGTGGGTGCGTGAGGGCTGGAAGCGCGTGCGCCCGTTCACACTCGGCCGGACGTACGTCAACTTCCAGGGCGCGGACGAGGGCGCCGAGCGTGTGCGGTCGGCCTACGGCGCCAACTTCGACCGCCTCGCGGCGGTCAAGCACGCGTACGACCCCGACAACCTCTTCCGTCGCAACGGCAATGTCACCCAGAGGTGAGAGGCGGTGCGGGCATTCCTCGGGGCATGCGCGTCCTCGTGGTCGGCGCCGGGATCGCCGGGCTGGCGTTCGCCGCCGCGCTCCGCCGGTCGGGCATGGACATCGAGGTCGTCGAGCGGCTGACGGAGGGCGACTCCACTGGGACGGGCCTCTATCTGCCGGCCAATGCCGAGCGCGCTCTGCGGTCGCTCGGGCTCGGAACCGTCGCCGTCGAGCGTGCCCATCCGATCCGGCGGCAGCTCTTCCGGGATCACCGCGGACGTCTCCTCGCCGACGTCGACGTCGCGGCCTTCTGGCACGGCGTCGGCGCCTGCGTCGCCCTGCATCGCGCGGCACTTCACGAGGCGCTTCGCGAGGCCGCCGGTGACGTCCCGATCCGCCTGGGCACGGAGGTCACGGGGCTCGAGCAGGGCGAGCGGCCGCACGCGCGCTTTTCCGACGGGTCGGCGGCGAGCTACGACCTGGTCGTCGGCGCGGACGGCGTCCACTCGACCGTTCGCACCCTCGCGCTCGGCGGCCCGCCGGCCCGCTCCGTCGGTCAGGCCAGCTGGCGGTTCATCGCCTCGGGCTTTCCGGAGCTGGACGACTGGACGGTGATGCTCGGCGCGGGCCGCGCGTTCCTCACAGTCGCCCTCGGCGGCGGCGAGGTGTACTGCTACGCCGACGTGAACAGCCACGATCCGGCCGGAGCCGCGGCCGGCGACTGGCGCAACGGGTTCCTCGACTTCGGCGCTCCCGTCTCGCGGCTGCTCGACCGGGCCGACAGCGCCTACTTCGCGCCGATCGAGGAGGTCGCGCCGCCGGTCTGGACGGCGGGCCGCGTCGTCCTCGTCGGCGACGCCGCCCACGCGAGCTCGCCGAACATGGCGCAGGGCGCGGCGCTGGCGCTCGAGGACGCGCTCGTCCTCGCCGAGGTGCTTGCCGGTGAGGGACCGATCGAGCGCGCGCTCACCGACTACGAGCGCCGCCGCACGCCCCGCGTCGCATGGGTGCAGCAGCAGACGCGGCGCCGCGATCGCACCCGCAGCCTGCCTCCGGCCGTCCGCAATCCGATCCTGCGCATCGCCGGCCGGCGCATCTTCCGCGCCAACTATCGACCGCTGCTAGAGCGGCCGTAGCCGCCGACGCGACGAGCGATACTCGTCGCATGTACTCCTGGCCGCTCGAGCCGTTCGACCGCGCGCATCCCGTGCGCGGCTACTTCAACGACCCGCGCATCTCCGGCTCGTCGCGGGCGTTCCACTTCGGGATCGACATCGCCGCCCCGAACGGAACGCCCGTGTACGCGGCGCGCGGGGGCGTCGTGCACCTCGGCGGGCCCCGCTCGGTCTCGGTCGAGGCCGGTGACCTCTGCTTCGGCTACTGGCACGTCGTCCCCGCGGTGCGCCATCGCCAGCGTGTCCGGAGCCGTCAGCTCCTCGGTCACGTCGAGGCACCATGGCTCCACGTCCACTTCGCCGAGCACCGCGACGGCGTCTACGTCGACCCGCTTCGACCCGGCGCACTGACGCCGTGGCGCGACAGGACCCGGCCCCGCGTGACGCGAATCGTGCTCTCGCGCAACGGCCGAGCGCTGTCCCCGGCCGCGATCTCGGGACCCGTGGACGTCGTCGCCGAGGCCCACCAGATGCCCGGCCTCGGAGTGCCCGCCCCGTGGGACGGGCTGCCCGTGACCCCTGCGCGGCTGCGCTGGCGGGTACGGCGCGCGGGTCGCACCGTGCGGCCGTGGCACACGCCGGTCGACCTCGGCGGGGAGTTGCTGCCGCGCGAGGCGTTCCGCCGGATCTACGCGCCGGGGACGCGACAGAACCGCGCCGGGAAGCCGGGCCTCTACCGCTTCTTCCTCGCCCGCACGTGGTCGACGTCGGTGCTCGACGACGGCCCGTACAGCATCGAGGTCGAGGCGAGCGATCTCCGCGGCCACGCGGGCCGGCTGGTGCTTCCCTTCACGCTCGCCAACGACGTCTGACGTCCGGACACAGCGGGTGCGCGGTCCTACGACCATTGCCCAGTTGTGGATCCGACCGCCGCGCTGCGACCGTCGAGCCCGACAGCGACGGAGCACGTCCCCCCGGGACGACGCATCCGTCCTCACCCGGCTCGAAGGAGCACACATGAAGAAGGCCGTTCCATTCCTCGTCACCGGCGTGCTTCTGCTCGCCGCCTCCCCCGCGCTCGGCGCCGGCCCGGCGCTGCGCGGCAGCGTGGGGCCGAGCGACACGATCCGGCTCGTCACCAAGCCCAAGAAGGGCGGCCTCCACCGGCTGACGATCCGCGACCTCGCAGACGACCACAACTTCCACCTGCGCGGCCCCGGTGTGAACGTCGCGACGAGCGTCGGCGCCACCGGCACGAAGACGTTCCGCGTCCGGCTGCAGCCGGGCAAGACGTACCGGTTCGTCTGCGACCCTCACGCGGACGAGATGCGCGGCTCGTTCACCGTCCCGCGTTGAGCCCGCGGCCGTGCGGGGAGGGAGAGGCGGGGGGCCGCTGCGCGGCCCCCCGCCGTCGTTGCCTACGTGCTGAGGTTGACCGGGAAGGAGACCAGGCGGCGCGTCGAGATGCCGCCGAGGATGCTCTCGCCCGGCTTGCGGGCCCGCGTCATCATCACGAGCAGCTGCTGGTTGCCCGGGTTGGCCGGGAAGCCGCGGAGACGGTTCATCCGCAGCGTCGCCCAGCCGTCGGCACCCGTCGGCTGCTCACGCGGGGTGAACTGGTTGTACGGCACGGCCGTCGCGTAGAGCAGCGCACCCTGAACCGGTCGGCCGTTGCACGCCGTGACACGGAAGCGTGCCGTCAGGCTCCCGGTGTTGCCCGTGACCACGGACGGAGCGAGCACCTGGCCTGCGATCAGGAGCCGGGCCGGGGCCGACAGCTGGCTCACCTGGATCGAGCCGCTTCCGGCCGGGCAGCCGTTGACCACCGGCGGGGGCGGCGCCGTCGCCGGCCGAACGACAGCGCTGGGCACCGACGTCGCTGCAGTCGTCGCGCTGCCCGACGTCGCCTCGACGCGGACACGGAGCGTGTTGCCCTGGTCGACGGGCTTCAGGACGTACGTGCGCTCGTTCGCCCCGGAGATCGCGGCGCAGCTCGCGCCGTCCTGATCGCAGCGATGCCACTGGTAGCGCAACGAGGGCTGCTGCGTCCACTGCCCGGGATTTGCAGTGAGGGTCGCCCCGACGACCGCGTTGCCCGAGATCGTCGGCGGCCTCGTGTTCCCCGGGGCGCTCGGCGCGGCCCTGATCAGGCTCGTCGCGTTCGACGCCGCCGTGGCCGAGCCGTCGGCGTTCGTCGCCGTGACGCGAACCCGTAGACGGTGTCCGGCGTCGGATGCGGTCACGTCGTACTGCTGGTCCGTCGCACCGCGGATCGCGGGGCAGTTCGAGCCGTCGGGTCGTCCGCCGGACTCGGAGCAGCGCACCCACTGGTAGCGGTACGAGCTCGGGTCACCGGTCCAGATGCCCCGGTTGGCCGTGAGCGTCGCCCCGATCCGTGCCGTGCCGAGGATGCGCGGCTCGGTCGTGTTCGTCGGCGCAGCCTGCCGAGCCGCGGATCCCGTGGTCGAGAAGACCGTCGCGGCGACGAGCGCGGTCAGCGCGACCGAGAGGCCGAGCAGCCGTCGTCTGGAGTGGCTCTTCATCAGGGAGCCTCCTTTACACTTTCTTGTCGGGTTACGAACAGTTCGTCATACGAACCATGAGACGACCCTCTCCTACCCCGACGATCGAGGAGCTAACCGCGATCGCGGAGCTTCGCGCGGCGCTCCGCCGATTCCACCGAGCGACCGATGCGGTCGCCCTGCGCCAGGGGCTCACGGCCCGTCGCTACGACTTGCTCGCGATGCTCCACAGCGCGCCGGGGCGGACGCGCACGCTCGGTGCGCTCGCGCGGATGCTCGAGCTCAGCCCGAACGCGACGACCGAGCTGGTCGACCGGGCCGTGAGCGCGGGTCTCGTCACGCGCACCGGCGGCGGCGACGACGCGCGCGTCAAGCAGATCGCCCCCACGCCCCACGGCACCAGCTGCTTCTACGCCGCGGTCGACGAGTTGCGGCCCGAGCGCAGGCGACTGCTCGCGATTCTCGAGGAGATCGCCGTGCACTCGGCGCGGCTCAGCGAGACCTGAGCCCCCCAGTTTGTCCCGACGTCCGCGGGGGAATCACGGAGCGTGTCTTCGACGGCGGAGCCCACACCGGCGGTCCGAGGCGCGAGCGGCGCAAAGGGGCGGGCGTTTCGGGGGCTCGCGCTCGTCTTCGCGCTCTCGTTCGTGAACCTCGTCGGCATCCTCGTCACGGCGATGGCGCTGGGCGGGATCGAGCCGTGGTCGCGCTGGCAGTTCATCGGCATGTTCGGCGTCGTCGAGGCGGCGTCGGGGCTCGCCAACGTGCTCTCGCCGAACATCTGGCGGCTTCCCGTCGCCGAGCTGCAGACGAGCAAGCGGACGGACGTCAAGCTCGCGGCATCCGCCTTGCTCCTGCCCCACTGGGGCGGTCTCGCGCGGGCGGGCGCGGGCATCGTGCTCATCGCGCTCGCCGCGTCGCAGGAAGGCATCGCGCCCGTCTCGCTCCTGCTCGTCCCGCTGATCCTCGCGCTCGCCTGGTTCGTGCTCGCCGTCTCGGCTGCCCTCGCACGCGCCGGGGTGGCGAGGCCGGACGTCGACGTCGTGCAGTTCGTCGTCCGCTGGGGACGGCGTGAGCGCGAGCTGACGCCGATCAGCGTCGGCGCCTCCGTCTTCCAGTTCCTGCTCACCGTCGTCACGCTTCCCGTCGCGAAGCTGCTCCCTCCGAGCGTCCTCTACCGGCCGGAGATCGGCCCGTCGCCGGCGGCACTCCTCGTCTCGCTTGCGCTGTGCGCGGGGTCCAGCGCCGTCGCCTACCTCGCGTGGTCGAACCGCGTCGTCCTCCAGGCGCCGGCCGAGCAGCAGCGCGAGGCCGAGGCCCAGGGCTGAGCCGCCGCCGGCGGCCCGAGATCGGGCGATCGAGCGCAGCCTGGGCGGCGGCTCGCACGAGGACGCGTCAGGCCAGGAGGAGCCTGAGCCCGAACCCGATCACGAAGACGACTGCGATCACGGCGGGGGCGACGATCCAGGGGATCGCCGCGCGCCTGCTCCCTCTCGCCGCCTCTCGCGCCGTCCGACGCCGCACGGGCGTGCCGCCCTCCGGGGTCTCGCGCTCCGCGTGTGGGGAGTCGGAAGACATCGACGTTCGATGCCCCACACCGAGCCGCGGAAAACACCCGACGCGAGCGTGTGCCGACGGTTCAGACTGGCGGCGTGGCGGTGGAGCCGCTCGACTTCGAGGGCCTGATCGGGGACTGGCGTCGTGCTTTCGAGGCTGCGCGCGGCGCGCTGGAGGCGGCACGTTACGACCTGCCGGCCGCAGAGACGGCGACCCGAAGCCACCGCCTGGCGGACGAGCGCGTCGCCACCGCGCGGCTGCTCGACTCCTTCGCCCGCGAGCGGCAGATGAAGAACTTCCTCGTCAGGCTGGTCGCGACGTCATGGGAGTCGAAGCGCCTGCTCGGGCTCCCACCGGACGCGGTCGCCTGCGTGTTCAACGTGGACGGTGTCCTCGTCCCCAGCGCCTCGATCCACGCCGAGGCGTGGAAGGCCACGTTCGACGAGTTCATCGCGGAGCAGATCGAGCGCACCGGGGTTCCGTTCCCGTCGTTCAGCAGGGCCGCCGACTATCCGACGCTGATCCACGGCCGATCGCGCATCGCGAGCGTTCACGCGTTCCTCGCGAGCCGGGGGATCACGCTGCCCGACGGGAGCCCGGACGACCCGCCCGGCACCGCGACCGTAGCCGGGCTCGCGAACCGGAAGAACCAGGCGCTCCTCGAGGTCCTCGCGCAACACGGCGCACACGCCTTCCAGGGCGCCCGCCTCTACCTCGAGCTCGTGCGGGACGCGGCCATGCGGTGCGCCGTCGTGTCGGGCTCGACGAACACCCGTGTCCTGTGCGAGCGTGCTCGCCTCGGCACGCTGATCGACGAGTACGTGGACGGCAACACGGCGACCGCGGAGCGGCTCCGCCGCAAGCCGGCGCCCGACATGCTGCTCGCGGCGTGCGATCACCTCGGGGTCGCTCCGGCGCGCGCCGTCGTCTTCGAGACCACCACCGACGGCGTCGACGCGGGCCGCGCCGGTGGCTTCGAGCTCGTGGTCGCGGTCGACCGGGACAGCGCGGCGCCGACGCTGCGCGCGCACGGGGCGGATCTCGTCGTCGCCGACCTCGGCGAGCTGCTCGAGCGACAGCTGCCGGGCCCCGACCGCGTAGCGTGACGTCGTGATCCGGGTCGGCACCTGCTCGTGGGCGGACGAGAGCTTCGTGAAGGCGTGGTATCCGGACGGCGTTCCGGCGCAAGGTCGGCTCCGCCACTACGCCGAGCGGTTCGACGTCGTCGAGGCGAACTCGACCTACTACGCGCTGCCCGACGAGCGGCTCGTCGAGCGCTGGGCGGGGATGCTGCCCGACGGGTTCGTGATGCACGTCAAGGCCTTCGGCCTCATGACGCGACATCCGGTGAAGGCGCAGGCGCTGCCGCCGGACCTGCGCAGCGAGGTCGCCGTCGACGACCGGGGTCGCGTCGAGCGGCCCTCGCGGGAGATCCGCGGCGAGGTCTTTCGCCGCTTCCTCGCGGCGCTCGAACCGCTCCGGGCGGCGGGAAAGCTCGGCGGGATCCTGATGCAGTTCCCTCCCTACGTCGTCCCGAAGCCCGCCTCGTACGAGTACCTCGAGTGGGCGCGGGAGCAGCTCGCCGGCCACGAGATGCTCGTCGAGTTCCGGCACAAGTCGTGGTTCGAGCAGCCGGACGGGACCCTCGCGTTCCTCGAGGAGCACGGCATGACGTACGTGACGGTCGATGCGCCTGCGGACGTGATCCCGCTCGTCGTCGGCCGCACGTCCGGCACGGCGTACGTGCGCTTCCACGGCCGCAACCGCGCGACGTGGTTCAAGCGGACGGGCAGCACGGCCGAGCGCTTCGACTACCTGTACTCGCCCGCGGAGCTGCGCGAGTGGGCCGGGACCTTGCGCGAGCTCGAGGGCGGCGCGACCGTCGTCTACGCGATGTTCAACAACAACGGCCGCTCGCCCGGCACGGAGATCCCGCGCGACCTCCTCGGCGGCCACGCGGAGATCGCGCAGGCCCCGACGAACGCGGCGATGCTGAAGGAGATCCTCGCCTAGAAGCGCGGGGGCCGCGCACCTGCGCGGCCCCCGCGTGCCCTTGTCCCACCCAGCAGTCGGTCAGCGGCCTGCCGCGTCGTAGTACGAGCCGAGGCGCGTGCGGTAGCCCTCGTCTGCCACCATCGAGTCGTCGAACTCGGGCGAGTCCTTGATCTCGTCCTTCGAGCGGTCGACCATGATCGTCTCGCCGTCGTGGTCGACGTTCTCGATGACGCCGGCCGGCAGCATGACCTTCTTGCCGAAGATCCACGGGCCGGTGTCGACGACGAGGTACGACGACCCCACGTCGTACGTCGCGTCGTCGACCTTCCCGATCGAGCCGTCCGTCGCCTCGACGCCGTAGCCCACGACGTTGCGCGGCGAGACATCGGGCGTGACGACGCCCTCGCGGTACGTCCACATGTCGACGGTCGTGCGCATTGCAGTCCTCCTCGAGTCGCTTCCCACCGGAAGCGTGGGGCTACCCGGCCGGACGGGCCGCAAACGCGCTACTGGGATGCTGCCTCGTTCACGCTGACGCCGGTCTCGGGATCGAAGAAGTGGAGCCGCGCGACGTCGACCTCGACCTCGAGCGGCTGTCGCTCGCGGGCCTCGCTCGCCCGCTCGAGGCGTGCCACGAACGTCACGCCTTCACCGCGAGCGCGTCCTGCCGCGATCCGCGCCTCCTCGTCCTCGGCGTCCTCGACGACGAGCGCCTCGACGACTTCGCGCGTCGTCACCGCGTCCCCCTGGACGTTGAAGTGCACGTAGACCTCGGACCCCATGTCCTCGCGGATGTCGCAGACCACCGAGATGACGCGGTCGGAATGCGTCTCGCGCACGACGGCCGCGTCCTCCATGTCCTCGGGCCGGATGCCGAGGACGACCTCACGGCCCTCGTAGGCCACGAGCCCGGGATGTCGCTCGAGCGTTGCCGGCTCCAGGCGGAGCCGGTGCGGGCCGAACGTGGCCCAGACGTCGCCGTCGGAGCGCTCGACGCGCGCCATGACGAGGTTCATCGCCGGCGAGCCGATGAACTCGGCGACGAACAGGTTGCGCGGCCGCTCGTAGAGCTCCTTCGGGACGGCGATCTGCTGCAGGAGCCCGCTTCGCATCACCGCGACGCGGTCACCCATCGTCATCGCCTCGGTCTGGTCGTGCGTGACGTAGATGGTCGTCACGCCGAGGTCGCGCTGGAGACGAGAGATCTCCGCCCGCATCTCCACGCGCAGCTTCGCGTCGAGATTCGAGAGCGGCTCGTCCATCAGGAACGCCTGTGGGTTGCGGACGATCGCGCGTCCCATCGCCACGCGCTGCCGCTGGCCACCGGAGAGCGTTCGCGGCTTCTTGTGGAGCGAGTCCTCGAGCCCGAGGATGCGCGCCGCCTCCTTCACGCGTGTGTCGATCTCGCCCTGCGGCAGGCCGCGCATCTTGAGCGGGAAGCCCATGTTCTTCGCCGCGTTCATGTGCGGGTACAGCGCGTAGTTCTGGAAGACCATCGCGATGTCCCTGTCCTTCGGCGGCAGGTCGTTGACGACCTGGCCGTCGATCATCACGCGTCCCGACGTGATCGACTCGAGCCCGGCGACCATGCGCAGCGCGGTCGTCTTGCCGCACCCCGAGGGACCGACGAAGACGACGAACTCGCCGCTCTCGACGTCGAGCGCGAGATCGGAGACGGCCTTCGTCCCGTCCGGGTAGATCTTCGTCAGGCTCTCGAGCGTGATCTCGGCCACTCGCGTCTCCGCTCGCGCAATCTACTAGCATCGCCCGGGTTCCCATGGAGGCGCAGGCTGCGCGGTTGAAACCGGCCGGTAGGCGCTGGCGGCACGCTCTCGAGAGCCGCCGCGTGCTCGCCCCGCTCCTGATCGCCCCGGCCGTGGTGTTCATGCTGCTCGTGGTCGGCGTCCCCTTCGTGTGGGCGATCTACCTGAGCTTCACCGACGCGATCGGCGGCTCGCTCTCCGGGCACTGGATCGGCTTCGACAACTTCACGAACGCCTGGCACGACGACAACTTCCGGCGCGCGCTCCGCAACACGCTGATCTTCACGCTCGCGTCGCAGGCCATCGTCGTCGTCGGCGCGGCGGTGCTCTCGAACTTCCTCGTCCGGGACTTCCGCGGCAAGTGGTTCATCCGCTTCCTCGTCGTGCTCCCGTGGGCCGCCCCGGTCGTCCTCTCGACGATCACGTGGCTCTGGCTCCTCGACTCGCTCTACAGCGTGCTCAACTGGACGCTCGCGCGGCTGCACCTCGACAACGCCCTCGTGTGGCTGCTGGACGCGGTGCACCTCGAGGAGAACGCCCAGGTACCGCTCCAGTGGCTCGGGCGGCCGAACCTCGCGCTCATCTCGATCACGCTGGTGCACGCGTGGCGCATCCTTCCGTTCGCGGTCGTGATCTTCATCGCGGGGCGGGCGTCGATCCCGAACGAGGTCGAGGACGCGTCGAAGATCGACGGCGCCACGGGCGTGAAGAAGCTCTGGTACGTCGACCTGCCGTTGCAGCTGCCGATCGCGCTCGTCGCCGTGCTGTTCGGGATCGTCTTCACCGCGGTCGACTTCGCCGTCGTCTACATCCTCACCCACGGCGGGCCGTTCAACTCCACGCAGGTGCTGCCCACGTGGGCCTTCGCGGTCGGGATCGACTCCGGCTCGCTCGGTGCGGGCGCCGCGATCTCGCTCTTCCTCTTCCCGCTCCTCGTGCTCGTCACCATCCTGATGCTCTTCTTCGCGCGACGGGCGCAGGTGTCCTGATGAGCCGGCGCGACACGATCGTCACGTATCTCGTCGTGATCCCGTTCGCGATCGTGCTCGGGTTCCCGTTCTTCTTCGCGCTCGTCACGACCTTCAAGACGAACCTCGACCTCGCGAACGTCGAGCACTCGCCGTACACGTACAACGACCTCGCGGGCGGATTCCACTGGGACTTCTGGAACTACGCGACGTTCGAGCACGTGCGGTTCCTGTTCGAGGAGACGAACTACCCGACGTGGCTCCTCAACACGGCGCTCGTCGGTGGCGCGGTCGTCCTGATCACGCTGCTCCTCTCCCTGCCGGCCGGATATGCCCTCGCGCGCCTCGCCGGGAGCTGGGGGCAGGGTGCGGGCGTGGGCATCTTCCTCGTCTACCTGATCCCGCCGACGCTCCTCTTCCTGCCGCTCTCGCGGCTCGTGACGCAGCTCGACCTGAAGGACTCGCTCTGGTCGCTGATCCTCGTCTACCCGTCGTTCACCGTGCCGTTCGCGACCTGGCTCCTGATGGGGTTCTTCAAGACGATCCCGCAGGAGCTCGAGGAGGCGGCGCTGATGGACGGCGCCTCGCGGCTCAAGGCCCTCTACATGATCGTGCTGCCGATCTCGCTGCCCGGGATCCTGACCGTCGTCATCTTCGCGTTCTCGCTCTGCGTCAACGAGTTCATCTACGCGTTCACGTTCGTCTCGAGCTCGGAGCAGCGGACGGTGTCCGCAGGGATCCCGAACGACCTCATCCGCGGGGACGTCTTCTTCTGGCAGTCGCTGATGGCCGCGGCGCTGATTCCGGCGATCCCGCTCGCCCTGCTCTACAACGCGTTCCTCGACCGGTTCATCAAGGGCTTTACAGGAGGCGCGTTCCGCTAGACAATCGAATCCCGAAAGGAGGAACACTCGTGGCAGACGCAGCCGACGACATCGCAGGTGCGAGCTCGGCGCTCACCCGCGGTGACCTGCTCAAGAGAGGCACGGCCGCCGCATTCGCGGTCACCATGTTCGGAGGCCTGACGGACAAGGCCCTCGGTGTGCGACCGCTGCAGTTCGCGCACCGGCAGCTGTCGGGCCAGCTCAGGATCATGACCTGGGCCCACTTCGTCCCGGACTACGACAAGTGGCTCGACGGGACGTACGCCAAGGCGTGGGGCGAGGACAACGACGTCGAGGTCAAGATCGACCACATCAACAATGCCCTCCTCTACTCGACCGGGGCCGCAGAGGTCGCCGCGCAGAGCGGCCACGACCTCTTCTGGTTCATCTCGCCTCCAGCGTCGTTCCAGAGGCAGGCGATCCCTGTCACCGATCTCGTGCAGGAGGTCTCGAAGAAGGCCGGGCGGATGTCGCGGGTCGCGAGAAAGGCGACGTACAACCCGAAGACGAAGCAGTTCTACGGCTTCCCGGAGACGTACGCCCCCGACCCCGTGCAGTACCGCCGGAGCTTCCTCCAGCAGGCAGGCGTGAGCCTCAACACCTGGGACGACCTGCGTCGGGGAGCGTCGAAGCTGAAGGCGATCGGGCACCCGGTCGGGCTCGGCATGTCGAACGAGATCGACTCGAACATGCTCCTGACGTCGCTGCTCTACTGCTACGGCGGCTTCATCCAGAACGAGGAGAACCGCATCGTCATCGGGCAGGGGTCGAACCGCAGGGGCGCCATCCAGGCGCTGCAGGTGATGAAGGAGATCTACGCCGCCGGCATGTCCGACGAGGTCTTCGCCTGGACCGCCGCGTCGAACAACCAGGCGTTCCTCGCGGGCCGGCTCTCGGTCGCGCTCAACGCGATCTCGATCGTGCGCTCGGCGGAGGACTCCGGGAACCAGTCCCTGTCCGACGACACCTGGCTCGCGTCGATCCCGCGCGGCCCCGCGATGCGCCTCGGGAACGAGCACGTGATGGGCGTCTACCTGATCTGGAAGTTCGCGAAGAACAAGGAGGCTGCGCAGAAGTACGTCGTCGACCAGCAGCTCAACTACCAGGATCACTTCGTGCGGAGCAAGTACTACAACTTCCCGCCCTGGACGAACTCGATCAAGGGCGGCTTCAAGGAGATCCGCAAGATCACCTCGCAGGACCCGCACAAGCCGAGGGGCAAGTACTCGGTTCTCACGACGATCGCGGAGAAGTACACGACGAACCCGGGCCACCCGGGCAACTCGACGGCGGTGATGGACGAGATCTACAACACGTTCCTGATCCCACAGATGTTCGCAACCGTCGCGCAGGGCAAGTCGACGCCGGCCGAGGCCGTGTCGGCCTTCGCCCAGAAGGCGCAGTCGATCTACCGGAAGTGGCACAACCAGAAGCTCGTGTAGGCGAGCTCGTTCGGCCCGCGCGAGGGCCCCGGTGTCGGGGCCCTCGCACGAGGCGCACTAGGCTGGGGCGATCAGCCGCCGCAGGTCGTCACCACGCTGGGCAGGCAGCACCGTCTCGGAGCTCGTCCGGTCGCTCGGCGACGGCGCAACGGTCGAGGCGGTTGCACGAGGGTTCCTCGACCGGATCGACGAGGACGACGCGACGCTGCGCGCGTGGGTCCACGTCGACCCGGAGTCGGTGCTCGCGCGAGCGCGTGAGCTCGACCGGGTGGCACCCGCACGTCGTGACCGGCTGCACGGGATCCCGATCGGCGTCAAGGACATCTTCGACACGCACGACATGCCGACGAGCTACGGATCGCCGATCTACGCACGGCACCGCCCGACCGTCGACGCGGCGAGCGTCGCCATCGCGCGGCGGCACGGGATGCTCCCGCTCGGCAAGCTCGTCACGACGGAGTTCGCCGCTTGGCCGCCCGGCCCGACGGTGAACCCGCACGACGCGTCGAGGACACCGGGAGGGTCGTCCTCCGGGTCGGCCGCGGCGGTCGCAGGGGGAATGGTGCCCGCCGCGTTCGCGACGCAGACGACGGGCTCGATCATCCGGCCGGCCGCGTTCTGCGGCGTCGTGGGCTACAAGCCGAGCCACGGAACCCTCCCCACCCCGGGGGCGAAGGCGATCTCCGAGTCGTTCGACACCGTGGGCGTCATCGCCCGGACCGTCGCCGACGCGGCCCTCGTCGTGGGTGCGCTCGCCGGCCGGGCGCTCGACCCTCCGCTCGAGCCCACCGTCCCTCGGCTCGGGGTCTGCAGGACCTACGAGTGGCCCGCCGCCCTGCCCGAGACGGTGGCGCTCTTCGACGCGCTCCCCGACCTGCTCGAACGGTCGGGTGCTCGCCCGACAGAGGTGTCACTGCCGCGTGTCTTCGCGGGGCTCGCAGCCGACCAGGGCACGATCTGGACGTTCGAGATCGCCCGTTGCCTGGCGGACGAGCACCAGCGCCATCGCGACCTGATCCGCGAGCCTCTGCGGGGGATGCTCGACGAAGGAGCCGCGATGCCCGTCTCCGAGTACGACGCCGCCCGCGAGCGCCTGCGCGAGTGCAGTGCGATGCTCGGCTCGGTGTTCCACGACGTCGACGCATTGCTCGTCCCCGCTGCGCCGGGTGAGGCGCCCGCCGTCGCCACGACCGGAGACCCGATCTTCAATCGCGGCTGGTCTGCACTCGGGGTGCCCGCAGTCGCCGTCCCGGCGGGCGTCGGACCCTCGCGCATGCCTCTCGGCGTGCAGGTCGTCGGCCCACCACGGCACGACGCTCGCGTGCTCGCGTGCGCCGCCTGGGTCGAGAAGGCACTGGCTCCCGCGGAGCGCGAGTTCGCCTGACCAGGTGGCAGGATCGAAAGCTCGTGTCGGCGAGCTCTTTCGGCCCGTGCGAGGGCCCCGGCGTCGGGGCCCTCGCCGTCTTCTCGATCGGGCCCTAGAGAGCGAGCACAGCAGCGTCCGGAGCAGCCGCCTCGTACACCGGGCGGAAGCCGAGCAACCGCCCGATGGGCGCGCCGAGCGCGAGCCCCGCGCGCTGCATCCAGACCGGCGGGAACGGCAGCCGAACGTCGTCGAAATGGTGTTGCGCGATCACGGCGAGCCGGAGCGGGCTCGGCATGCCCTTGCGGTTGGTCTTGCCGTCGGCGGCGAGGGCGTACATCGTCGACAGGAGCTCTTCGAACCGGAGCGCCGGGCGCACCTCGCACCGGAATCGCGCGGTGACGTCGCTGTTGTTCCAGAAGCGGTGCGCCGTGCCGGGCTCGACGACGACCGTCTCTCCCGGACCGGCGACGATCGTCTCCCCGTCGGCCTCGAACCCGACCTCGCCCTCCAGGATCTCGAACTCCTCGGTCTGGTACGGGTGGACGTGCGTCGCCGCGACGAAGCCGTCGGGCTCGAGGCCGACCTCGACGAGGACGTACTCGCCGTCCGTCTCCGCCGCCGAGCGGACGACGTGGACCGTCTCGCCCGTGACGGGATTGTGCAGGACCTCTCCGCTGCGGATCATGTGCGCGACTTCCTCTCTGTTGTCGGATGGTGCAACCGGGGCCGCAGCCTCACACGGCCGCGGCTCGCGCACGGTGCGGAGATCCGGCGAGTCCGGTTCGGGCAACCACACAGCGATTCGGCGGTCGTCCTCACTGCACTCCGGCCCGACGATCACCCGACGCGTGTCGCCCGGGGAGCTCACCTCGCGACCGAGGCATCCGAACCCCCCAAAGCCGCTGCGTGCTCGACCTCGCGGCCGTCCGCGGCCAAGTGACACAGTGTCACCAGGGCGCTGTCGGCTTCGGCCGGACGGATGCCGGAGGCCGGAGGGGAGGCCGGAGGTCAGCGCCCGAAGAGGTGCCTCAGGCGGTCGAGCCGGCTCAGCGGCTGACGAGCTTGTTGAACCGGCTCGCCTCGCCGTCTGCGGTCTCGTCCTGGTAGAGGAACGCGAGCTCGTTGGCGTCGAACGCGTCGAGCCACTCGTCCCAGGAGACCTCCTCGAGCCGGTCGTCGTCGCCGGGGAAGTCGATCCGCAGGATTCCCGGGTCGTCGCCGGAGCCGGTTCCCTCGACCCGGGCCGGCTTGCCGCCGCGCTCTTCGACCCACGTGCGGATCTCCTCGTGGTCTGTTGTCTGCTTGCTGGTCGCCATGCCCGGCGCGGTACCCGGGCCCGGCGGCCGGCAAACCGTGTCAGCCGGGCATCGCGTAGCTCGGCGCGACGCCGAAGACCGCCTCGGCGATCCCCGCGTCCGTCGCCGCGTAACGATGACGCACGCGCGACGGGACGAAGAAGGCGTCTCCCGGCTGCAAGGTCGCCTCGACGCCGTCGGCCTCGACGCGGAGCTCGCCGCGCAGGGCGTAGACCAGCTCCTCCCCGTCGTGTCCCTCCTCGTCGCTCCTGCACCCGGCCGGGACGGTGAGCGTGCCCGCGGTGAGGTGCTCGGTCGAGACGAGCAGACCGACGAGGACGCCGCGGTCGAGGCGCCAGACGCTGTCCTCGCGGCGGAGCACGCGGAACGAACCTGCCGGCGGACGGGCATCCGCCAGCGTGCCGACGACGCCGTCGACCGCGTAGACGCTCTCCTCCAGATACGGCCGCGTCCGGGCGTACGCGCCCGACGTGCCCGTGGCGGGCGGCGGGGCGAAGTACTCGAGCACCCGCAGCGGCTCGGCGCCGTAGGAGAAGCCGTGGTGCCACGTGTCGCGCCGGAAGAAGACGCTCTCGCCCGCCTCCGCCCGGACCACGTCTCCGGTCTCCGGGTTCGCGAGCACGAGCGTCCCCTGGAGGACGTAGAGGAGCTCGTCCGCGGCGAAGACCGTCCGGAAGCTCTCCGAGTGGCGGAACGCGCCGCCCGGGGGAAGCCCGAAGACGATCGCGTGGAGCAGCTGCGACGAGACGTAGATCCAGTCCTCGACGAGGCCCGCCTCCTCGTCGCCCCAGGTGTGGCGCACGGCGTCGGCGCCGCGGATCACCGTCGGCGCGTCGAACGAGGGCCGCGGCGAGGGCCTATACCCCATCGTGGCTCCGGCGGTCGTGCGCGAGGCGCGCGGCGTCGAGCTCCGCGAAGGAGTCGTCGTACACCGGGTCGGGGAAGCCGCTCTCGATCGTCCGGGCGACGCCGTCGCGTCCGGCGACCTGGGCCGCGAGCATGATCTCGAGCGCGTGATAGGCGTGCTCCGGGCGCGTCACCGTGGGACGACCCGTCTCGACGCAGTCGACGAGGTGGCGCAATCCCTCCGTCCACTGCCAGTGCGGATCGGCCTCCGGGAAGACGTGCCAGGCACCGTCGTCGTTGCGCCACAGCTCCCAGCCCTCGGGGGCCCAGTCGTCGCCGAGCAGCTGGATGGTGCCCTCGCTGCCGTAGAGCTCGATCGCCGGCGAGCGGTAGCGCTGCATCGTGAAGCCGGTCGTCACCACGGCGAAGCGCGACTCGCCGAAGTCGAGCAGGACGTGCGCGTTGTCGTCGGCCTCGACGCGGATGCGGCGCCCGTTCACGGCGCGCTCCGGGATTGCGACGCCCACCATCGCGGTCACGCGCCGCGTGGGGCCGAACAGCGCGCACAGGCTCGTCACGTTGTAGACCCCGAGGTCGAAGAGCGACCCGCCGCCGGGTTGGTAGAACCACTCGTTCCACCACGGGCCGGCCCAGCCATACCGCGCCCGGGCGCTGAGGAGAGCGCCGATCCGCCCCTCGCGGACGGCGGCATGGACCGCGCGGAACGTCGGGCTCAGGAGGATGTGCGGCGCGCAGACGAGGAGCCCGGGGGCCGTGCGCGAGCGCTCGAGCAGCTCCGCCGCCTCGTCGAGCGACGTCGCCAGCGGCTTCTCGACGAGCACGTGCTTGCCCGCCTCGAGCGCGGCCTTCGCGAGCCGGCCGTGCTCGTTCATGCTCGTCAGGACGAGCACGACGTCGACGTCGTCCCGGCCGATCACCTCGGCGGGCTCCGCCAGGTCGGGGTCGACGGCGTAGTGCGCCGCGGCGCGACGGCGCTTCGTGTCGTCGAGGTCGTACACCGCGCTCACGTGGACGCGTCCCGGTGCGCGGAGGCGGTCGATCATCGCGCGGTACGGCCCGGCGAAGACGCTGCCGCAGCCGATCACGCCGAGGCCGAGGCTCATACCCGCTCCCGCTCGCCGGAGCCTCCGTCGAGCCCAGGGCTCACACAGTACCCCTCGCGACCCGGTAGTAGGCGTCCGTCCACTCCGGCCGGTCGACGTCGAGGCCGCGTTCGAGGCCGATCCGCATGCTCAGCGCGGCAGCGGCCGGAAACGTCGTGATCGCGGCGAGCCGGCGGTCGAGCCCCTCGCCGCCCGGGGCGCGGAGGAGCGTCGCGCCCTGCGCCGCGCAGATGTCCTCGGCCTCCGTGAGCAGCGTGTCCTCCTCGCCGGCGTGGAGGCTCAGCGCGACCGACCCGGGCCGGAGCGCCATCATCGCCGAGGTCGCGCCCTCACGGGTCTCGACGCCCTCGGCCGGGACGCCGGCGACCTCCTTGAGGAGGAGCGCCGCTTCGAGTGCTGCGGCCCAGCCCGGGCCGCTGCCGAACGCGATCGCCGACTCGGCCTCGATCGCTCCCGCCTCCTCCGCCCACCCGCGCGCACGCGCGACGATGCGCTCCATCTCCCCCGGGAGGCGGCCGAGCTCCGCGTCGAGGGCCGCGTCGGACGTCACCTCTGCCCAGACCGAGAGGGCGGCCGCCACCGCACCGCAGAAGGCCTGCGTGTGCGTGACCGCCCGCTGGTGCTCGACGGTCACGAGCGCCCGCGCATCGGCGCGGGAGCCGAGTGTCGAGCCGGCCGTGGCCGTCACGGCCGCGAACGGCGTCGGCACGCCGGCGTCGACCGCCTCGACGAGATCGCGGAACTCGCCGGAGGACGAGACGCCGAGGAGGACGTCGCCCTCGCGCCACGCGAATGCGCCACGTGCGAGAAGCCCACTCGGCGCGGCGAGAACCTCCGGCCCCTTCGACGACTCGAGCGACGCGAGCCAGAGCGCGACGGCGACGTAGTAGGCGGCGCCGTTCCCGCTCGCGACGACGCGTCGAACGCGGTCGGAGCCGAGGACGGCGGCGACGTCCTCCACTCCGTCGCGTGCGTCGAGCGTCGCCGCGAGCGACGAGGGCAGCTCGCTCACGTCCTGCCAGAGGCCGGTCTCGCGCTGCAACGCGGCTCAGACGAATACGGCGAGCGGCATGGTCATGCCGACGTTCCAGACGCCCGCGTCGACGATCTCGTGGATGTGCAGGTCACCTGCGAGGCTGCAGAGCACGTACGCGTCCTCGCGCGAGAGACCGTGCTCGTCGACGAGCCAGGCGATCATGTTCCGGACGGCGGTGCGGGCGCCCTCCATCAGGTCGGCGTCGATTCCCATCGTGCCGTGGTACGGCCCGGGCGGGCCGACCCGCTCGGGGACGCGGTAGGAGGGCCCGGGGAGCGAGCGGTCGTGGACGGTGAAGCGCAGGCTCGCGGCCATCGCGCACTCGATCGCGCTCACGCAGACCTCGCCGTCGCCCTGCGCCGCGTGCGCGTCGCCGCACGAGAAGAGCGCGCCCTCGCACCAGAGCGGAAGCCAGAGCCGTGAGCCGACCACGAGATGGCGCGTGTCGATGTTGCCGCCGCCGCGGTGCGGGGGAAAGACGTCGATCGGCCCCGGAGGCTCGTCGGGCGCGACGCCCATCGTGCCGAGGAACGGCTCGAGCGGAACCTCGACCCCCTCCGCGACCCGCGCCGTCGTGCGGTCGCGGAGGTCGAAGATCTTCAGGAACGGGTCGGGGAAGTCGTCCGGGAGCAGCCCGGCGCCGGGGAGGAACGCCGTCCAGCCCCAGGGGCCCGGAGTCAGCTCGAGCACCTCGACCTCGAGCGTCGACCCGGGTCGGGCACCCTCGACACGGAGCGGGCCGGCGAGGTTGTAGATCGTCTCGAAGTCCCACACGACCGTCGCGGCCGTCGAGCTCTCGCTCACCTGCCCGTGGCCGGTGATCGGCAGGTCGAAGTGGACGACGTCGCCCGACGCGATGTCGAGGACGGGCTCGCGGCCAGAGTCCCAGTTGTGGTGGATCCTGCTCGCGTCGAGGTGGTGCTCGTCGCTCACGCCGGCACTCTACGACGACCCGGCCGCGGCCGCGACCAGAGCGGCGCCAACCAGCCCTCCGTCCGCGCCGAGACGCGAGGAGACGACCGGAAGCGGCGGCGTGCGTGGGTAGGCGACACGCGCCTGGAGTTCCGACGCGACGAGCTCGCGGAACGCCGGCTCTCGGCCGAGCCCACCGCTGAGCACGACGAGGGCAGGGTCGAGCGCGTTGACGAGCACGGCGAGTGTCGCGGCGAGTGCTTCGGCCGCACTCTCCAGCAGTGCCGCGTTGGCCCCGTCGGCGAGGACGTCCTCCGCGCGCTCGACGCCGGCAGCCAGCGCGAGCGCAGGCCCGCTCGCCACGCGCTCGACCGGCGGCGCGCCGAGCACCATCGCCTCACCGCGGAACCCTCGGTACGGCGTGCCGTCGACCACGAGGCACGCGCTCGCACCCGTCCCGACCACGACGAACAGGAAGGGCGAGACGCCGTCGCCCGCCCCGAAGCGAACCTCGGCGAGCGCGGCCGCGCGCACGTCGGACTCGACCACGACGCTCGGAGCGACGATCGTGCCCGCGACGTCGAGGTCGCGCCAGTCGATCGTGTCCGCGCTCGCCGGCCGGCCGTCGAGGTCGACCAGCTCGCAGAGCCCGATCCCGACCGCCAGCCGGCCGCCTCCGAGCTCTGTCGCGAGCGCCGCGCAGTCCTCGAGCACGGCCGCTCCGCCGCGCTCCGGACGGGTCGGCACGCGACGCCGCTCGAGTACGGCGCCCGTCGCCGTGTCGACGAGCCCCGCCGCGATCTTCGTCCCGCCGACATCGATCCCGAGCGCGACTTCGGGAGCGGCGGGCCGCGCGTTTCGGTCCGCCGCCGGCATGGCTCTATAGTCTCGTATCCGCCGCAGGGGCGCGGCGACCCGAGCCCGAGGGAGGGAATTGTGAAGAGGCGTCTGCTGGGAGTGCTCGTCGTCCTCGCCTGCACGCTGCTCGCCGCGACGGCCGGCGCGTACGCGGGCAAGGAGGCGACGACCACCCTCACGATGTGGTCGTACGACAACCAGGACCCTGGTCTCGAGCCCGTGCTCAAGCAGCTCTCGAAGGAGTTCGAGAAGAGCCACCCGGGGGTGAAGATCAATCTCGTCTTCAAGTCGTTCAACGACCTCGTCGGGACCGTGCCGCGCGCGCTGGCCTCGGGCAGCGGGCCGGACGTGACGGAGGGGAACCAGGGCTACCAGACGGACGCGCAGCTCGTGAAGGCGAAGCTGATCCTGCCGCTCACGAAGTACGTGAAGAAGTACGGGTGGGACAAGCTCTACGCACCCTCGACCTGGGGCATGTTCCGCTGGACGCCCGACGGCAAGCAGTTCGGCAAGGGCCCGGTATGGGGGATCGCGCAGACGGGGCAGAACGTCGTCGCGTTCATGAACCGGAAGAAGCTCGTCGCGGCCGGCGTCAACCCCAACAAGCTGCCGACGACGTTCGCGGGCTTCGAGCGCATGCTCGCCCAGCTGCGGGCGAAGCTGCCCGACGACGACCCCGTGATCTTCGCCGGGAACAAGGAGGGCTACGGCTTCATCCACCTGTTCGGCGGCATCTGGGGCGCGCACGTCAAGGCCCAGAGCGTGCGCAACTGGATCTACCACGTGCCCGGCTCGCGCTACGACACGCCGGGGACGATCAAGGCCCTCGGGCGCCTGCAGGCGTGGGGCAAGGCCGGCTACTTCAACGACGACTTCAACGCCGTCGGCAACGACGCCTCCGCGGGCGAGTTCGCGAAGGGCAAGGGCGCGATGTGGATCGGCGGCGACTGGGACTCGACGATCATCCGCGAGGGCCTCGGCGCGAAGAACGTGATCGTGATGCCCGTCCCGCCCGGCCCGAGCGGCGTGTGGACGTCGATCGGCGGCCTCTCCGGCCCGTGGCACATCTCCGCCAAGACCAAGTACCCGGACCTCGGGGCGGAGTGGCTGAACTACGTGATCACCTCGCCGCGCGCGAAGGCGCTCATGTACGCGAACCAGCAGATCCCGTCCGACCGGCGAGCCAAAGCGCCGAAGGGCGACCCGTACCTCGCGCAGGTCACCAGGGCGTTC
The DNA here is from genome assembly GCA_036556865.1 of Gaiella sp. GTDB lineage: Bacteria > Actinomycetota > Thermoleophilia > Gaiellales > Gaiellaceae > Gaiella. The sequence continues at coordinate 13,770 of DATBIQ010000006.1, read as the reverse complement.
CAGCTCGTCGCGAACGACGACGGTCTGCTCCTCTACACCGACTGGGCCTCGCCGTCGATGTACACGACGCTGCAGAACCAGTTCCAGCTGCTGCTCGCGGGACGCACGACGCCGGCGGGGATGGCGAAGGCCGTGCAGGACGACTGGGCGAAGTTCCACAAGACGCTCGCCGGCTGATCGCCGCGCGTGGCGGATGAGGATCGCGCAGACGCGGCGCGCCCGGGCACGGTAGGACCGGGCGCGCCGCAGTCGCGGCGCAGGCGCGGAGCGGGTCGCGCGCCGGGGGACCCGCGCAACATCGGCTGGCTCTACGTCCTCCCCGGGCTCGCGTTCTACCTGCTCTTCACGCTCGCCCCGCTCCTCCACACCGTCTACTACTCGCTCTTCGACTGGGACGGGCTGACGGAGAAGACCTGGGTCGGCCTCGACAACTACAGCGAGGCGCTCCGGGACAGCGTCCTGCGCGATGCCTTCCTCCACACGGCGATCCTGATCGTCTACTACGCCGTGCTGCCGGTGATCATCGGGCTGGTGCTCACCGCGGCGCTGACGCGGTCGGCGATCCGCGGCTTCCGTTTCTTCCGCACGACGCTCTTCCTGCCGCAGCTGATCGCCGGCGTCGTGATCGCGCAGGCGTGGATCTGGATCTACGCGTCCGACGGCCCGCTCAACCGCTTCCTCGAGGTGATCGGGCTCGAGTCTCTGACACGCCCCTGGCTGGGTGACTTCACCTGGGCGCTGCCCTCGATCGGCGCGATCGGGAGCTGGGTCACGTTCGGGCTCTGCATGGTGCTCTTCATCGCGGGCGTGCAGAAGATCCCGACGTCGCTCTACGACGCCGCGCGCGTCGACGGCGCCGGCGCAGTGCGCGAGTTCTTCGCCGTCACCCTCCCCGGGCTGCGGGGCGAGATCCTCGTCGCGTTCGTCCTGACGACGATCAACGCGCTCCGCAACTTCGACATCGTCTACAACACGACGGCCGGCGGGCCGGGGGGCGAGACGATGGTGCCCTCGATGTACATGTACCAGAACGCCTTTCTGTACAACCGCGTCGGCTACGCGGCGGCGATCGCGACGGTGCTCGCGATCGCGATCTTCCTCCTCGCCGCGATCGTGCTGCGGGTCGGCGACCGGAGCGAACGCACGTGACGTTCGGCCGCCTCGACCGGGTGGGCACGTACCTCGTGCTGTGCACGTTCTCGCTGATCGCGATCTACCCCGTCCTCTCGATCCTGTTCCTCGCGGTCCACCGGAAGACCGACCTCGTCACCGGCTTCGCCTTCCCGACGCGGATCGACCTCTCGAGCTTCGAGGCGGCGTGGACAGAGGGGAACTTCGCGACCGGCTTCAAGTCGAGCTTCATCGTCGCCGGAACCGTCACGGCGGCCTCGGCGGTGCTCTCGATCGGCACGGGCTACGCGTTCGGGACGATGCGCTTCACGGGCGACCGCATCGTGTTCCCGATCATCCTGCTCGGGATCATCTTCCCCTACGAGGCGACGGTGATCCCGCTCTACTACGACTTCCAGGACGTCCCGCTCCTCCACTGGCACCTGCTCAACACCTACTGGGCGCTGATCCTCCCGCAGATCGGGCAATCGGTCGCCTTCGGCACCTTCTGGATGCGGGCGTTCTTCCGCTCGACGCCGCGGTCGCTGATCGAGGCCGCCCGCATCGACGGCGCGAGCTCGTTCGGCGTGCTGCGGCAGGTGCTCCTCCCGCAGGCGATGCCGGCGGTGCTGACGATGTCGGTGCTCGTGTTCACGTACACGTGGAACGAGTTCCTCCTCGCACTCGTGCTCGTCTCCGGTAGCGAGTCGCACCAGACGGCCCCGCTGGGGCTGAGCTTCTTCGCGGGCGCATCGCGGGCGGGCGACCCGACCAAGGTCGCGGCGGCCGCCGTGCTCGTCGCGCTCCCCATCCTCGTCGTCTATCTCTTCCTGCAACGGCACTTCGTCCGCGGCATGCTCGCCGGGGCGCTCAAGGAGTAGGTACTAGTCCCTCATGGCACGCATCAAGCTGGTCTACCTCGGCGGCGGGTCCACCAGGGCGGCTGGGACGATGGCCTCGTTCATGGCGAACGGCGCCGACTTCGACGGCTCGGAGGTCGTGCTCGTCGACCTCGACGACGACCGTCTCGCGCTGATCCGGACGCTCGCCGAGAAGATGGCCCGCGTTCGCGGTCTCGACATCGCCGTCACGGCGACCACCGATCGGCGGGCGGCGCTCGACGGGTGCGACGCCGTGCTCTCGTCGTTCCGCCCCGGCGGCTTCGCCGCGCGCGTGCACGACGAGCGGATCCCCCTCGAGCACGGCCTGATCGGGCAGGAGACACAGGGCGCCGGCGGCTTCTTCATGGCGCTCCGGGCGATCACGGTGCTGAAGGGCGTCTGCGCGGAGATGGAGGAGCTCTGCCCCGACGCCTGGATCTTCAACTACACGAACCCCGTCAACATCGTCGCCGAGGCGATCACGCACCACTCGCCGGTGAAGGTCGTCTCGCTCTGCGAGGGGCCCATCTACTTCGCGAACCAGATCGCAGCCGCCGCCGGTCTCGACCGTGCGCGCCTGCACGTGACGATGGTCGGCCTGAACCACGCCTGCTGGGGCGTGGAGCACGACTACGACGGCGAGGATCCGCTCCCGCTCCTCGCGCAGGCATGGGAGCGCCGCCGCGACGACCCCTCGCTCGGGCCGCACGGCCGGCGCCAGCTCCAGCTCGCGGTCGCCATGGGCGCCGTGCCGGCCGACTACTTCGAGTACTACTACTTCACCGACGACGTGCTCGCGGAGCTCCGGGCAAAGGCGACGACGCGCGCCGAGGACATCCTCTCGTGGTCGCCCGACTACTGGCGCCATTACGAGGAGCAGGCCGGGACGGACGACCCGCAGCTCGACCCGGGCCGCTCACGCGGCGGGATCCACGAGCTGGAGCTCGCGATCGACGTGATGGACGCGATCTTCAACGACAAGGACGAGACGCACCCCGTGAACATGCCGAACGCCGGCGGCGCGCTTCCGGGCTTTCCCGACGACCTCGTCGTCGAGGTGCTCGGCCGCTGCCGTCGCGCCGGCATCGACGTGATCCCCGCGAAGCCGCTCCCGCGCCACGTCCGCGGCCTCGTGGAGATGCTCGGCGAATACCAGGCCCTGGCCGCCGAAACCGCCTGGAGCGGCACGCGGGCCGACGGCATCCGGGCGCTCAGCGCGAACCCGCTCGTCCGGCAGGTGGAGGTCGCGGAGCGTGTCTACGACGCCCTCGCGGCCGCCCACCGCGAGCATCTCCCCGAACGGCTGGTCGCGTGAGCCGGCTGCTCCTCGGCGTCGACGCCGGCAACACGAAGACCGTGGCGCTCGTCGTCACGGAGGACGGCGCCGTGCTCGGCTCGGGGCGGGGGACCTGCGGAGACATCCACAACGCGGCCGGCCCCGCGGCCGCGGTCGAGCAGATCGTCGCGGCGTCGAGTGCCGCGCTCGAGGCGGCCGGCGTCGGCCCCGCCGACCTCGCCGCAACCGGGTTCAGCCTCGCGGGGGCCGACTGGCCCGAGGACTTCACGTACCTGGTCGGCGAGCTGCGCCGACGGCTCTCGCTCCGCGCCGAGCCCGAGGTCGTGAACGACGCCGTGGGTGGGCTGCGAAGCGGCAGCGAGGAGATGATCGGCGTCTCCGTCGTCATCGGCACGCATGTCGCGCTCGCGGGCCGGAACGCGGCGGGCGACCTCTTCCACCTCGGCTTCTGGCCCGACTCGACGGGCGCGCACGGGCTCGGGTCGCTGGGCCTCGCGGCGATCTGGCGGCACATGCTCGGGCTCGGGCCCGAGACCTCGCTCGTCGGGCGTGCGCTGGCGCGCTGGAGCGCCAGCGACCCCGAGGAGCTGCTCCACCTCCTGACGCGGATCGGAGCGCCGGAGGAGACGCAGGCGGCGCGGTTCGCGGACGCCGTCCTCGACGAGGCCGACGCGGGCGACCCGGTCGCGGCGAGGATCGTCGAGACGGTCGCGGGGCGGATGGGCGACTACGCGCGCGTCTGCGCCGAGCGGACCGGGCAGCTCGGCGCTCCGTTCCGGCTCGTCCTCTGCGGCAGCGTGCTGCGCCACCCCTCGCAGCTCCTGCGGTCGGCGCTCCTCGCCCGCGTCCCCGACGGGCAGGCCGTCTACCCGGACGTCGAGCCGGTGGCGGGCGCGGTGCTGCTCGCCGCCGACCGGATCGGGGCCCGGCCGGACGTCACGCACCTGCGCGCGCCGCTCGCGGTCGCACGGGAGCCGCGAGGCTGACGTGGCGGGCATCCGGCTCGAGGCCGCCACGAAGGTGTATCCGAACGGGGTCAAGGCGCTCGACGCGGTCACGCTCGAGATCGAGGACGGCGAGTTCATGGTCCTCGTCGGGCCGTCCGGCTGCGGGAAGTCGACGCTCCTCCGGATGATCGCGGGGCTCGAGGAGGTGACGGAGGGCAGCATCGTGATCGGCGACCGGGACGTCACCGGGCTTCGCCCGCGCGACCGCGACATCGCGATGGTGTTCCAGAACTACGCGCTGTACCCGACGATGAGCGTGGAGGACAACCTCGGCTTCGGGCTCAAGCTCCGCCGCGTCCCCGGGCCCGAGCGCGCGAGCCGGGTGCGCCAGGTCGCGAAGACGCTCGGGCTCCAGGCGCTCCTCGACCGCCGCCCCGCACTCCTCTCGGGAGGCCAGCGCCAGCGCGTCGCCATGGGCCGGGCGATGGTGCGGGAGCCGACCGCGTTCCTCATGGACGAGCCGCTCTCGAACCTCGACGCGAAGCTGCGCGTCTCGATGCGCGCGGAGCTCGCGCGCCTGCACGACCGCCTCGGCGTGACCACCGTCTACGTCACGCACGACCAGGTCGAGGCTATGACGCTCGGCCAGCGAGTCGCGGTCCTCCGCGACGGGGTGCTGCAGCAATGCGACACGCCGCAGCGCCTCTTCCACGACCCGACGAACCTCTTCGTCGCCGCGTTCATCGGGTCGCCGTCCATGAACGTCGTCGAGGCGAGCGTCGCCGACGGTCGCGTCGCGTTCGCGGGGATGAGCCTCCCGCTCGCGCCCGACGTGCCGGTCGACCCGGGAGTGGGCGACGTCATCCTCGGGATCCGCCCGACCGACCTCCGGCACACGCTCGACGCGCCCGCCGACGAGCCGCGGATCGTCGTACGGCCCGATCTCGTGGAGGAGCTCGGCGGCGTCACGAACGTCCTCTTCCCCGTCGACGCGCCGCGGGTGCAGACCGACGCGACGCGGGCCGCGATCGAGGCCGCATCGGACGACGACGCAACGCTCCTCGCCGACGACGACCGCGCCCGCTTCTGCGCAGCGGTCGACGGCCGCCGCCGTGTCGTGCCCGGCGAGGAACTCGAGCTGGCGGTCGACCACCGTCGCCTCCACTTCTTCGACTGCGCGACGGGAGAGGCGGTCAGCCGGCGACGGCGAGCGGCGGCGGCGTGAGGCCCCGCGCCGTGCCGGCCTCGAGCAGCGTCGCCTCGTCGACGGCGCCGCCCACGCCCGTCGGCGTCGAGACGGCGAGCCCGGCGTAGAGCACGGCCCAGCGAAGCCGGTCCTCGGGCTCCGCGCCGCGCAGGTCGGCCCAGATGTAGGCCGCTGCGAGCACGTCGCCGGCACCGGTCGTGTCGGCCGGACGCTCGACGGTCTCGGCGGGTGCCGTGAACGTGGCGCCGTCCGTCGCCGCCATGGCGCCTTCGGCTGCGAGCGTGACGACGACCGTCTCGGCGAGCTCGGCAAGACGCGACGCTGCGCCTGCGACGTCGTCCTTCCCGCTCAGCCCGAGCGCCTCACGCTGGTTGACGAACAGCGCGCGCGCTCCGGCGAGCGCGGCCGGCGGACGGCCCTGGTAGGCGCGCAGGTCGTCGTCACCGCATGTGACGAACGCGGTCGAGACGTCCGGCACGACGTAGAGCTGGTCGAGGCTCGAGGCGACGGCGCGCGGCTCGAGCGCCGCGACGTCCGCGGCCGTCGCGCGCGCCCCCGGGTCGATGGTCACCATCGCCCGGTCGCCGCCGAACGGCATCACCACGGTCGTCGGTGTCCTCGGCGCGGCGCGCGTGGCGATGCACTGCACCCCTTCCTCGGCGAGCATCGTGCGGACGAGGTCGCCCCCCACGTCGTCGCCGAGCGGCGCGGCGACCGCGGCGGAGAGCCCGAGCCTCGCGGCCGCGACGGCGGTGATCGCGCCGCCGCCGGGCGAGCGCAAGAGCTCGGCGGCGAAGCGCTCCTCGCCGAGCGACGGCAGCGACTCGAGCCCGACGAAGGTCAGGTCGAGGAAGACGGGGGTGGCGACGACGAGGTCGGTCACGGGCGTCGGAGGATATCCCGCGTGCCGCTCATGCGACGAGAGCACGGATCGCGTCGCCGCTCAGGTCGGCCTTCGTCAGGAAGCCGCGCGCCCCGGACTCCGCGACGAGCGAGCCGAAGTCCGAGCCGTCGCGGCTCGAGGCGAGCACGATCGCCGTGGGGGAGCCCGCCCGGCGGAGGCGATCGGCGACCTCGAAGCCGTCGATGTCCGGGAGCTCGACGTCGAGGAGGAGCACGTCAGGGGCGAGGTCGAGCGCTGCGGCGACGCCCGACTCGCCGTCCGCCGCCGTGCCGACCACCACGAAGCCGTCGGTCTCGAGCACCATCTGCGCGACCGCCCTGAACGACGGGTGATCGTCGACGATCAGCACCGTCAGAGTGTCCACGGCCGCGGAGCCGTCGACCTTCATCCCGCCTGCGCCCGGAGCAGGTGGACGACGGCGACGACGCTCGCTGGATCCATGGCCGGACGCTACTTCTTCGAGTGCCCGTCCGTCGAGAGACGCGTTCGAGCGCGCACCTCGACCGACTCGAGGACGACCCCCTGCGCCGCATCACCGTCGAGGCTCTCATCCATGGCCGCGTCGACCTCCGCGCCTTCGGCGAGCGTGCCGCGCGACGCGTCGACCCAGTGCTCGACGAAGTGCTCCGGCGTGAAGTGCGAGAGGGCGCCGAGACGGACGCGGATGCGCGACACCGACGACGCGTCCTCGGCCTCGGCGACGGCGAGCACCTTGCGGACGAGGTCGTCCATCAACGCGCGCTCGTGCACGTCGCCTCCTCGAGGTCGCGCAGGACGGACGCGACGAGCTCGTCGAGCGCGGCGGTCACGGCAGGCGTCATCTCGTCGCCGATGCCGAACGTCGCGCCCTCGACGCCGAGGACGACGACGCGGCGCGGTGCGCGGCCGAGGGCGCGGCCGAGCTCGAGAGCGTCGGCGATCCCCATCGCGTGGGTCGAGGCGAGTCGCAGGTCGCGCGGCAGGGGGCCGTCTCCGACATCCATGCGATACAGGGCCCCGGGCGTCGCGCCGCCTCGGATCGCGTCGACGACGACGACGGCGTCGAGACCGTCCCAGAGGTCGAGGAGGCGCGTCGGCTCGTCGGCGCAGTCGAGCACGACCGCACCGGCTCTGCGCAGCCGCTCGGCGACGACGGGGCCCACCGCGTCGTCGCCGCGGAAGGGGCTCCCGAGACAGACGGCGGCGGTCTTCAGAGGCGCTCCACCTCGAAGCGGAGAAAATGGGTCGCGCAGGAGATGCACGGGTCGTAGTTCCGGATCGTCTGCTCGCACCGGTGCGCGAGCTCCTCGTCCGCAAGGTCGAGCGACCCGCTGACCACGCCGACGAGGTCCTCCTCGATCGTCTTCTGGTTCTGGGACGTCGGCGGCACGATCTTCGCGTCGAGGATCGTGCCCTCGTCGTCGATCCGATAGCGATGCCAGCAGATCCCGCGCGGCGCCTCGGTGCAGCCGTGACCCGACGCCGCGCGCGGCACGCACTCCATGGCAGGCTCGTCGGGGCGCTCGTACGCCGCGATGATGCGGAGTGCCTCGTCGGCGGCGTACACCGTCTCGACGGCGCGCACGACGATCGAGCGAAACGGGTTGCGGACGACCGGCCCGAGGCCCGCCTCCGCCGCCGCCTCCTTCGCGACGTCGGACAGCTCGTCGTGGTTGAGGGCGTAGCGCGCGAGCGGGCCGACGAGATACGAGCCGACGCCGGCGAGGCTCGAGTGGAGCGCGTTCGAGCGCTCGACATGGCTCTCGGTGAAGTGCTCCTCGTACTCGTCGACGGAGATGTCGAGACCCGTGCTCGAGACGATGCGCCCGCGCTCGATCGGATACTCGCCCGGGTGGCGCAGCGAGACGAATGCATAGTCGCGCTCGTAGTCGGGGAAGTCGAACCCCGCGGTCCAGCGCACGAGCTCCCGCCCGGCCTCGCGCGCCCACTCGAGTTCCGGCACCAGCGCGCGCAGCTCCGAGACGGTCGGAACGCGGTAGAAGCCGCCGACGCGGAAGTTGACCGGGTGCACCTCGCGGCCGCCGATCACGCGCATCAGCTCGTTGCCGAGCTTCTTGAGGCGCAGCGCGACCTCGACGAGGTCTCGGCGGTCGCGGGCGAGCTCGATCGCGCCGTCGTAGCCCAGGAAATCCGGCGCATGGAGCATCGCCACGTGCAGGACGTGGCTCTCGATCCACTCGCCGCAGTAGATGAGCCGCCGCAGCGCCTGCAGCTGGGGCGGCAGCTCGACGCCGCAGACCTGCTCCATCGCCGCGGCCGAGCTCGCCATGTACGCGATCGGGCAGATCCCGCAGATGCGCGCGGTGATGTCGGGCGCCTCGGTGAACCGACGGCCGCGGAGGAGCGCCTCGAAGAACCGCGGCGGCTCGAAGATCTTGAACTGCACCTCCTCGAGCGCCCCGTCGCGGACGCGCACGAGCATCGCGCCCTCCCCCTCGACGCGCGCGAGGTAGTCGGTGCGGATCTCGCGGGTCTCACTCATGCCGGTAGCTCGCCTCCCTGAAGGCCGGCGCGTTCGCGTTGAAGGTGCGCAGCGCGCGCAGCATCGCGCCGTCGCCCGCGCCGAGCTCGCGCCACTGCCGCGCGAGCGCCGTGATGTTCGGTGACTCCATCGGCCCGAAGCAGCCGTAACAGCCACGGGCGTAGGCTGGGCACAGCGCGCCGCAGCCCGCCTGGGTGACCGGGCCGAGGCACGGCGTGCCGTTCGCGACCATCACGCACGGCGTCCCGCGTGCCTTGCACTCCATGCAGACGCTCGTCGACGGCAGGCGCGGACGACGGCCGTTGAGCAGCGCCGCGACGGTCTCGACGAGCTGCGCCTTCGAGATGGGACAGCCGCGCAGCTCGAGGTCGACCTGGACGTGATCGGCGATCGGCGTCGACGTCTCGAGCGTCGAGATGAACTCGGGAGACGCGTAGACGAGCGGGATCCACTCGCGCACGTCGGCGAAGTTACGGAGTGCCTGGATGCCGCCGGCCGTCGCGCAGGCGCCGATCGTGACGAGCATCCGCGACTGCGCACGCACGTCGTGGATCCGCTCGACGTCGTGGGGTGTCGTGACCGAGCCCTCCACGAGCGAGACGTCGTAGGGGCCGTCCACCTCGCCGCTCGTCGCCTCGGGAAAGTAGGCGATCTGGATGCCCTCGGCGATCGCGAGCAGCTCGTCCTCGCAGTCGAGCAGCGAGAGCTGGCAGCCGTCGCACGACGAGAACTTCCACACCGCGAGTGTCGGTCGGGTCACAGCTCGCGCACCTCCATCAGACGGGTCATCGCGGCGGCGGGGAAGACCGCGCCGTCGCGGCAGATCAGCGTCGGCCCGAGCTGGCAGTGGCCGCAGTGGCCGACCGCGCAGCGCATGTTGCGCTCCATCGAGACCCAGATCCGCTCGAGCGGGACGCCGCGCCCGACGAGCGCCCGCACCACGAAGGTCATCATCACCTCCGGGCCGCAGACGAGCGCCGACGCCCGGGGCGGGTCGATCACCGCGCCGGGGATCAGCGTCGTCACGAGCCCGACGCGACCGTGCCAGCCGGGCGCCGCGGCGTCGACGGCGACGTCGACCTCGACGTCGAGCCGCCCGCGCCACGCCTCCAGCTCGTGGACGAAGAGCAGGTCCTGCGGCGTCCGTGCGCCGACCAGGACGGACACGGCGCCGTAGTCGTCCCGGCGCGCGAGGGCATGCCTGACGGCGGGACGGAGCGGCGCGAGGCCGATTCCTCCCGCGACGACCACGAGGTCGCCGCCGGTTGCCTCGTCGAGGGGCCACTCGGTTCCGAACGGCCCGCGCACGCCGACGACCGCGCCGGGCTCGAGCGCGCAGAGCGCGCGCGTGACTGCGCCCACCGCACGGATGGTGTGCGTCAGCCGCCCGTCGCCGTCGTGGTCGCCGCTCGTCGAGATCGGCACTTCGCCGACGCCGAACGCGTAGAGCATGTCGAACTGTCCCGCGCGCGGCCGGATGCGCTCGCCGAGCGGCTCGAGCTCGAGCGTCCACGTGTCGGTGGTCTCCTGGACGCGTGAGACGACCCGGTGGGCGACCGGGACCATCGCGCCGAGGAGGCGCGCCTCAACCGACGCCGACGCCGCCATACACGTCCAGCAGCCGCACCCGGGCGTGCTGCAGCCGGTCGATCATCACCTGGGCGAACCGCTTCATCAGCTCGTAGCCCAGCGCCTTGTCGTCCTCGCACTTGCCGCGCAGGCAGGCGCCGTCGAAGGCGATCGCCCGCAGCGGCGTCGCGGCACGCGCATCGAAGTGCCAGACGTACGGCTCGAACAGCCACGACCAGCCGACCACCTCGCCGGGCTCGAGCGTGTCGATCACGAGGCCGCCGCGAGCGGGCGTGTGGAGCTCGAGCGAGACGCGTCCGCGCCGGACGACGTAGAAGGTGTCGGCAGGCTCCCCCTCGCGGAAGAGCAGCTCGCCCTCCTCGAACCCGACGTTCTGCGCGCACCCCGCGATCAGCGTGAGGTCGCCCGTCCCGAGCCCTGCGAACACCGGCGCGTCCGCGATCAGCTCATCCAGCCTGTGCACGATCGACCTCCCCGTCCGTGGCACGGATCGCGGCCAGCTCCTCGGTGACGTCGATGCCGACGGGGCACCAGGTGATGCACCGGCCGCACCCGACGCAGCCCGACGTGCCGAACTGGTCGAACCACGTGCCGAACTTGTGCGTGAGCCACTGGCGGTAGCGGGCGCTCGGCGAGCGCCGGATGCTGCCGCCGTGGATGTACGAGTACTCGGTCGAAAAGCAGGAGTCCCAGCTGCGCCAGCGCTCGGCCGACCCGTCCGCGAGGTCGTTGACGTCCTCGACGGAGGTGCAGAAGCAGGTCGGGCAGACGAGCGTGCAGTTGCCGCACGTCAGGCAGCGCTCGGCGACCTCCGCGAAGCGCGGGTGCTCGAGGTTCGCCGCCAGAAGCTCTCGGATCCCGTCCGTCTCGACGTGCCTTCCCATCCGCGCCGTGGCCGCCTCGCTCACCGAGGCGGCCGCCGCGCGGTCGTCCTCGGTCGCCACGCGGACGGGCAACGCGGCGAGGAGCGCCCGACCCCGCTCGGACCCGACCTCGACGAGGAACCGGTGTCCGCCGTCGAGGAGCTCCGTGAGCGCGAGGTCGAACCCCGTCTCGGCCCGCGGGCCGGTGCCCATCGACGCGCAGAAGCACGTCCCGCCCGGCTCGCCGCAGTTGACGGCCACGACGAACGCCCCTTCGCGGCGCTGCGCGTAGTCGCGCTCGACGTAGCGCCCTTCGAGGAAGACGCGGTCCTGGATCGCGATCGCACGGAGGTCGCACGGGCGGGCCCCGAGGAGCGCGAGCGGGCGGGCCGGAGCCGGCGCCTCGTCCACCGTCGGCGCGCCGCTGTTCGTCGGCGCCGCGCGCCAGAGGCGCACGCGCGGCGGCAACAGCTCCTGCTTCCACGAGTGCGGCCCGACCGCCCAGCCGAACACCGCCTCGTCCTCGCGCCGCTCGACGCGGTACGTCGCGGCCTCCTCACGCGCCGTCCAGCCGTGTGGCAGCTCGTCGGCGGACGTGAGCTCCTCGAGCACGATCGCGCCGTCCCGCACGGTCGGGCCGACCACACGGTACCCCTCCTCGCGCAGGGTCTCGACCAGCGGGCCCAGACCCTCTGGGGCCATCACATACGTGTCGCTCTGGGCGGTGGGGAGCTGATCCACGTCTCGCCTCGGGCGCAGGATGACCGTCCCGGGCCCGAACGGCATCCGTAGGCGCTTACGGCGATCGTGCGGCATTCCCGCAGGGACGGCGCGGGGCGACCCGTTGCCGCGAGCCGCCTGGCGCGGCACGCTCACTCCGTGAGCCATTCGCTGCCGGGGATCGTCGAGCGGCGCCGCATCCGTGTGCGCGGCGTCGTACAGGGCGTCGGCTTCCGGCCGTTCGTCCACCGGGTCGCCACACGCGAGGGGCTCGGCGGCTGCGTGTGGAACGACGGCGACGGCGTCGTCGTCGAGGTCGAGGGCCGGATGTCGGCGCTCGACGCCTTCACGCGCTCCCTGACGGACGAGGCACCGCCGCTGGCGCGGGTCGCCTCGGTCGCGGCCGAGCGGATCGCGCCGCTCGGAGACCCGGGGTTCGCGGTCGTCGCGAGCCGGGCCGCGGGCGGATCGGCGATCGTGCCGCCCGACATCGCCACGTGTGAGGACTGTCTGCGCGAGCTCTTCGACCCTGCCGACCGGCGGTATCGCTACCCGTTCGTCAACTGCACGAACTGCGGGCCCCGGCTGACGATCGTGATCCGGGTCCCGTACGACCGGCCGAACACGACGATGGCCGGCTTCCCGCTCTGCCCCGACTGCCGCCACGAGTACGAGGATCCCTCCGACCGCCGCTTCCACGCGGAGCCGATCGCCTGCCCGGTGTGCGGGCCGACGCTCTCGCTTCCCCTCGCAGAGGCCGTCGGCGCGCTTCGCGAGGGCGCGATCGTCGCGGTCAAGGGCCTCGGGGGCTACCACCTCGCCTGCGACGCCTCGAGCGAGGCGGCGGTGGCGCGGCTGCGCGAGCGCAAAGGACGGGAGGAGAAGCCGCTCGCCGTGATGGCGGCCGATCCGCGGGCTCTCGCCGACCCGACCGCCGCCGAGCTGGCCCTCCTGCGCTCTCCCCCGCGCCCGATCGTCCTCGTCCGGCGGCGCGACGACGCGCCGGTTGCCCCCTCCGTCGCCCCGGGGACGCCCTGGCTCGGGCTGATGCTCCCGTACACGCCGCTCCACCACCTGCTCTGCGCGGACCTCGGTCGCCCGCTCGTGATGACGAGCGGGAACCTGACCGACGAGCCGATCGCCTTCGACGACGACGAGGCGAGGCGGCGGCTCGGCGACGTGGCCGACCTGTTCCTCGCGCACGACCGTCCGATCCACCGCCGCTGCGAGGACTCGGTCGTCCGCGCAGGGTTCCCGATGCGCCGCTCCCGCGGCTACGCGCCGTCCTCTCTCACGCTTCCCGTGGCGCTGGAGCGGCCGGTCGTCGCGGCCGGCGCAGAGCTGAAGAGCACGTTCTGCGTTGCGCGCGGCCGGGAGGCGTTTCTCTCGTCGCACCTCGGAGACCTGACGGGAGAGGACGCCCACGCCGCGTTCCGGCACGATCTCGCGCTCTGGCTGGAGATGCTCGGAGTCGAGCCGGCGGCGGTCGCCTGCGATCTCCATCCCGACTACCTCTCGACCCGCTGGGCGTGGGACCAGGGCCTTCCCGCCGTCGAGGTGCAGCACCACCACGCGCACGCGGCGGCGTGCCTCGCGGAGCACTTCGAGACCGGGCCCGCGCTTGCGGTCGTGCTGGACGGCACGGGCTTCGGCCCGGAGGGGACGCTGTGGGGCGGCGAGGTGCTGCGCTGCGACCTGACGGCGTTCGAGCGCGTCGCCCATCTCGAGCCGGTGCCGCTGCCGGGCGGCGAGGCGGCGGTGCGCGAGCC
>DATBIQ010000005.1:0-3942 GCA_036556865.1 Gaiella sp. | reverse complement strand
GACCGAGAGCGTCCCTGTCAAGATCTCGGACGTGGCGTCCGAGACCATGGCCGAGCGCGCGCCCTCGCCTCCGCCCTCCCACCGGGAGGCGCTCTTCTCCGTCGCCGACCTGAGCGTCTCGTACGCCGGCGCTCCCGCGCTTGCGGGCGTCTCGCTCGACATCTACCGCAACTACGTGACCGCGTTCATCGGCCCGTCCGGCTGCGGCAAGAGCACCTTCATCCGCTGCTTCAACCGGATGAACGACCTGATCCCGAGCGCGACCGTGGACGGGCGCGTCCTCTACCACGGGCTCGATCTCTACGGCCCCGACGTGGACGCGGTCGAGGTGCGGAAGCGGATCGGCATGGTCTTCCAGAAGCCGAACCCGTTCCCGAAGTCGATCTACGACAACGTCGCCTTCGGGCCGCGCGTCCTCGGACGCAAGGACGGGCTCGACGAGCGCGTCGAGCAGGCCCTGCGCGAGGCGGCGCTCTGGGAGGAGGTCAAGGACCGGCTCAAGTCGAGCGCGCTCTCGCTCTCGGGCGGCCAGCAGCAGCGCCTCTGCATCGCGCGCTGCCTCGCGGTCGAGCCGGACGTGCTCCTCATGGACGAGCCCGCCTCGGCCCTCGACCCGATCTCGACCACGGCGATCGAAGACCTCATGCACCGGCTGAAGCGCGACTACACGATCGTGATCGTCACGCACAACATGCAGCAGGCGGCCCGCGTGGCCGACATGACCGCGTTCTTCTCGGTGAGGGTCTCCGAGGACGGCAAGCACCGCACGGGCGTCCTCGTCGAGTACGACGAGACGCCGAAGATCTTCACCCAGCCGGCCGACAAGCGGACGGAGGACTACGTCACCGGGAGGTTCGGATAGTGATCCTCACGGCAGTGCCGCCCCGTTCGCCGGTGTCGCGGAGCAAGCCGGCCAAGGACGCAGGGAGCTTCGATGCTGGTTGCATCGGAGCGAGTGAGGACGCTGAACGGCGCCGTCTCCGCGGCGGCGGCGGACGATCGCGGTACTCCCGGGAGGAGCACTGAAATGAGGATCACCCTGCAGGAGGATCTGGACCAGCTGGAGGCGGCGCTCCAGGAAGAGGGAGACCTCGTCCTCCGCTCGCTGCGCGGCGCGCTCGCCGCGCTCGTGAACCAGGACGCGGAGCTCGCCGAGGAGGTGATCGCGTTCGACGACGAGGTCGACGCCCGCTACCTCGAGATCGAGGAGGGCATCCAGTCGCTCCTCGCGCGCCAGACGCCCGTGGCGGTCGACCTGCGCCTCGTGCTCGCCGTGCTCCACGACAACCTCCATCTCGAGCGGATGGCCGACTACGCCGTCACGATCGCGAAGCTGACGAAGCTCGTCGAAGGCATCTCCCAGGACCCGACGCTGCTCGAGGCGATGGAGGAGATGGGCACGCGGCTCGAGGAGATGATCCGCGTCGCGCTGACCTCGTTCGCCGAGCGGGACCTGGAGCGGGCCGAGTCGCTCGTCCACCTCGACGACCTCGTCGACCGCGCGAACCGGCGCGTCGTGCAGCACGTGCTGGCGCTCGGCGGCGATCCCGAGCGGCGCGAGTGGGGCCTCCGGATGATCATCGTCTCGCGCTGCCTCGAGCGGATCGGCGACCACGCGGTCGACATCGGCGAGCAGACGGCCTACCTCGTCACCGGCACGTTCAACGAGTTCACGGACGCCTCGCACCCCGGCGCACCCGGCACCGCCCCGCGCGAGCTGGGATGACCCACACCCCGGAGGTCCTCTTCGTCTGCGTGCACAACGCGGGCCGCTCCCAGATGGCTGCGGCCCTGCTCGACGAGCGCTCGGGCGGGCGCGTCCGCGTGCGCTCGGCCGGCAGCGACCCGGCGGACACGCTCAACCCGGCCGTGCTCGTCGTCATGCGCGAGCTCGGCATCGACCTCTCCCGGGCGGTGCCGAGGGAGCTCGACCCGCGGGAGGTCGAGCACGCCGACGTCGTCGTGACGATGGGCTGCGGCGACGCGTGCCCGGTCTTCCCCGGGAAGCGCTACGAGGACTGGGAGCTCGAGGACCCGTCCGGCAAGGACGTCACCACGGTTCGTCGCATCCGCGACGAGATCGACGCCCGCGTCCGCGAGTTGCTCGCCACGCTCTGACGGTCAGGGAGGCGGAGCCATCGGCGTCGCCTCGAGCATGCGCAGCTTGCGCGTCTGCCACGAGCGCCCCAGGAAGGCGGCCGCGGCGATCGCCGCCGAGAGCCCGAAGACGATCGCGTCCCCGAGCGGCAGGCGCGTGAGCAGCTCCATCGCCGCGCCGACCGTGGCGGCGCACGGGATGGTCATCACCCAGGCGATCACGATGTTCCCCGCGACGCCCCAGCGCACCGCGTTCAGCCGCCTGGTCGCGCCGGCCCCGAGCACCGAGCCCGAGATCGTGTGCGTCGTCGACACCGGGAAGCCGTAGTGCGCGGTCGTCCAGAGGATCGACGCGGTCGCCGTCTGCGCCGCGAACCCGCGCGGCGGGTCGAGCTTCGCGATCCGCGTCCCGAGCGTCTTGATGATCCGCCAGCCGCCCGCGTACGTGCCGAGGCCCATGGCGAGCGCCGCGCTGACGATCACCCAGAGTGGCGGCCGGTCGAAGTCGGGGGAGAGGTGGCCCGACGCGACGAGCGCGAGCGCGATGATCCCCATCGTCTTCTGCGCGTCGTTCGTCCCGTGCGTGAGCGCGACGAAGCCGCCGGAGACGAGCTGGAGGCGGCGGAAGACCCGGTTCACCGTGCCGGGCGCGCGGCGGGCGACGAGCCAGAGGAGGAGGACCATGAGCGCGGCCGCGCCGACGATCCCGAGGAAGGGCGCGAGGAGCGACGGCACGAGCACCTTGTCCACGAGCCCGTTCCACTGCACGACGTCGAGGCCCGCCGCGGCGATCGCCGAGCCGACCATCCCGCCGATCAGCGCGTGGCTCGAGCTCGACGGCAGCCCGAGGTACCAGGTGATGAGGTTCCAGGTGATCGCGCCGACGAGCCCGGCCAGGACGACGTCGAGCGTCACGGCCTCCGGGTCGACGATCCCGGTCGCGACCGTCGCCGCAACCTTGAAGGAGATGAACGCCCCGACGACGTTCAGGATCGCCGCGCTCAGGACGGCCGGCCGCGGCGAGAGCGCCCGCGTGGAGACGCTCGTGGCGATCGAGTTCGCCGTGTCGTGGAAGCCGTTCGTGAAGTCGAAGAAGAGCGCGACCGCGACGACGGCGACGAGCGTGAGCTCCACGTCGGCCCCGTACCCGCGCTAGGCGTTCTTGACGACGATGTTCCCGATCACGTTCGCCGCGCTCTCGGCCGCGTCGAGGGCGTTCTCGAGCGCGTCGTAGACGTCTTTCCAGCGGATGACCACGAGCGGGTCGATCCGCTGATCGCGGAAGAGCTCGGCGATCGCGTCGCGGACGACCCGGTCGCCCTCGTCCTCGAACTCCTTCAGCCGGACGAGGTCCGCCTGGACGCCCTTGATGTCCCGCAGCCCGCGGAGGGCGGAGTCGAGCCGCTCGACGGCGGCGACGATGATCCGGCACTGCTCGAGCGCCGGCCGGGCGACCTGGTCGATCCCGTAGAGCTCGAGCAGGTCGGACGCCTCCTCGATCAGGTCGACAACGTCGTCGAGCGCGGTCGCGAGCTCGTAGATGTCCTCGCGGTCGAAGGGCGTCACATAGTGCGTGTTCAGGAGCTGGATCAGGTCGCGCGTGATCCGGTCGCCCTCGTGCTCGAGCGCCTTCACGTCCGCCTGGCGGACCGACGAGTTCGGGTGCTCGCGGAACCGCTGCTCCGCCTTGCGCGCCACCTCGAGTGCGTTCGCGCCGGCCTCTTCGAACAGGTCGTAGAACTCGGTGATCCGCGGGACGAAGCTGACGCGCACGGGGCGGGATCGTACACAGAACCGCGACCGCTCCGACACATTCGTCCTGTACCCCCTGGGGGTATCGTTGCG
>DATBIQ010000004.1:0-11321 GCA_036556865.1 Gaiella sp. | reverse complement strand
GAGCCGCGCGTGGTACTCCGTGCCCGGCGTGAGCCCGGCCAGCGTCTCCGAGACCGCGACCGCGCCGCGCCCCGAGCCGGCGCTCCTGACGACGGTCGACGTGCCGTACGACGTCGTCGTCCCGAGCTCGAACCACCAGGTCGTCGAGCGCCCGACGGCGTCCACGCTGCCGGTGAGGACGACGGTGACCCCGCTGACCTGCGGCGGCCCCGTGCTGGCGAGCGGTCCGGCGCTCGTCGTGAAGGACCTGGTGGAGCCCGCGGCCGTCGCGGCGTCGCTCCGGGCGACGAGGCGGTAGTAGTAGCGCGTCCCCGGCTGCAGGCCGCCGAGCTGCGCGTCGATCCTCGCCGAGCGCGTCCCGAATCCCGCGTCGAGGTCGCCTGTCCGGCTGCCGAGCGACGTCGACGTCCCGTACTCGAACCAGGCGACGGTGCCGCGGCCGTTCGCGTTCACCGAGCCGCTCAGGCGGGCGGACGAGACGGTGATCGCGTCTGTGCCGCCGGTCGAGACCGACGGGCCCCGGTCGGTGCGGAAGGAGCGGTCGGCGCCGCGGGTCGTGCCGAGGTCGTTCGCGGCGACGAGGCGGAAGTGGTACGTCACCCCCGCCCTCAGGCCGCCCAGTCGCAAGGACACCTGCACGGGCTCGCTGCCCGATCCCGCCGACGCCGTGTCGGTGCGCGACCCGTAGCGCGTGCTCGTGCCGTACTCGATCCACCACCCCGTGGAGCGTCCGTTCGGGTCGACCGACCCCCCGACGGTCGCCGACGTCGGCCCGAGCGCCCACGCGTTGGACGTCGTCACGGCGGGCGCCGCGCGCGTCTGGAACGTCGCGTCCGTGCCCCGGCTCGTCCCGCTCGCGTTCGTCGCGACGAGGCGGTAGTGGTACGTGACACCGGTCGTGAGGCTCCGGAGCTGCTCGGTGACGTCGACCTGGCCCGTCCCGTTGCCCGCGCTCCGCGCATCCGTTCGGCTCCCGTACGACGTCGTCGCGCCGTACTCGACGTACCAGCTCGTGGCCTCGCCCCCCGGATCCACCTTGCCCGTGACGACCGCGGTCGTTGCGCCGACCGAGGTCGCCGCACCCGTGGTCACGGCCGGTCCCTTCGCGAGCGCCTGCGGCGTGGCGGCGAGCGCGAGGCCCGCGACGGCGGCGGCGAGGATGCGTCCCACGGCCCCGAGTCTTCTCCCGCCGCGTTAGATCACCGTCGGCTCGCGGTTAACGATCCGTAAGAGCAGCGCCGGCACGTTCGAGCGCCTCCGCGGCGCGGATGGCGCCTTCGCGCAGGATCACGGGCTCGGTGCCCGTCACGTCGACCACGGTCGACGGCGTGCCCGGCAGCTCGCCTCCGTCGACGACGGCTCCCGCGACCGCGACGAGCTCGGGCGGCACGTCGGCGATGCGCCTCGGATCGGGCCGGCCCGGGAGGTTCGCGCTCGTGGCGACGAGTGCCCCGAGCGCGGTCAGGACCTCGCCACCCGGTCCGCCGAGTGCGGGGACGCGGACGCCGAGCGCCTCCGGCCGGTCGCTGTTCAGCCACGCGTAGCGGCGCCGTGGGTTCGGCAGGACGAGGGTGAACGGCCCGGGGAGCAGTGCCCGGGCGACCCGACGCGCGGGGGCGGGAAGATCGGGCACGCGCACGAGCAGCTCGTCGACGGATGCCAGGACGAGTGCCGTCGGCTGGATCGACGGCCGGCCTTTGGCCTCGTACAGCCGGCGCGCTGCCGCCTCGCTCTCGCCGTCCACTGCGAGGCCGTAGACGGTGTCGGTCGGCACGATCACGAGGCCGCCGGCGCGGAGCGTCGCGATCGCGCGGGCGACGTCGTCGGCGCTCACGCGGGCGCCGACCGGCCCTCGACGACGCGATCGCGACCCGCCAGGTCGGCGGTCGTGCGCACGCCGGTGAAGCCCTCCGTCCGCAACAGCGAGGCGACGGCCCCCGCGGCGCCCTCGTGCACCTCGAGGACGAGTGCGCCGCCCGGCCGGAGCACGCGGGCGGCCTCCTGTACGACGGCCTCGGTGTGCCCCTCTCCGACGAGCGCGACGCCCGGCTCCCACACGACGACACCGGACGGGAGCGAGGGAAGCTCGTCCTCGCGCACGTACGGCGGGTTCGAGACGACGAGGTCCCAGCCGTCCCCGGGCAGCCCGTCGAACAGGTCGTGCCGCCGGAGCTCCACGGGAAGGCCGGTGCGGCGCACGTTCTCCTGCGCGAGCGCCAGCGCCTCGTCGGACACGTCGACCGCGGTCACGCGGGCGCCCGGATGCTCGTCGGCGATCGCGAGCGCGATCGCCCCCGATCCCGTGCCGACGTCGAGCACGCGCGGTGCCTCGCAACCCGCGAGCAGTGCGAGGCACCGCTCGACGACCGTCTCGGTCTCGGGCCGCGGGATGAGCGCGCGCCCGTCGACCTGCAGCGTCAGGCGCCGGAAGCCCCACTCGCCGAGGACGTACTGGAGCGGCTCTCCCGCTGCGCGGCGGGCGAGGAGGCTCCGTACCGCCTCGAGCTCGGCGTCCGTGAGCGGCCGGTCGAGGTGCATGTAGAGCCCGACCCGCTCCATCGCGAGCGCATGCGCGAGCAGGCGCTCGGCGTCGAGGCGGGGGCTCTCCGCGTCCTTCGCCGCCAGGTGCTCGGTTGCTGCGCGGAGAACGTCCCCGATCGTCAGCACGACGCCGCGTGGCGCTCGCGTCGACTCGACACGACCATCGTCACACCGCTGCCTCGAGCGCGCGGCGGCGCTCCTCCGCCTGGAGGACGTCGGTGAACTCCTCGAGGTCGCCGTCGAGGATCTGGTCGAGGCGGTGCACCGTGTGCTTGACGCGGTGGTCGGTCAGCCGGTTCTCGGGGAAGTTGTAGGTCCTCACCTTCTCCGCCCGCTCGCCGGTCCCGACCTGCGAGCGCCGCGCCGCCGCGACCTCGGCCTGCTGTCGCTCCCGCTCGGCCTCGTAGAGGCGGGCACGGAGGACGCGCATCGCCTTCTGCTTGTTCTGGAGCTGCGACTTCTCGTCCTGCATCGAGACGACGATCCCGGTCGGCAGGTGCGTGATGCGCACGGCCGAGTCGGTCGTGTTCACCGACTGGCCGCCCGGGCCGGTCGAGCGGTACACGTCGATCTTCAGATCCTTGTCGTCGATCGCGATCTCGACCTCCTCGGCCTCCGGCATCACCGCGACGGTCGCGGTCGACGTGTGGATCCGTCCCTGCGACTCCGTCGCCGGGACGCGCTGGACGCGGTGCGTGCCGCCCTCCCACTTGAAGACGGAGAACGCGCCGTCGCCCTTCACCGCGAACACGGCCTCCTTCACGCCGCCGCCGTCGTTCTCGCTCGTCGAGAGAAGCTCGGTGCGGTAGCCACGCCGCTCGGCGTAGCGCTGCAGCATGCGCGTCACCTCGCCGGCCCAGAGCGCCGCCTCGTCGCCGCCGACGCCCTGCCTCACCTCGACGATGACGTCCTTCGCGTCCGCGGGGTCGCGAGCGACGACCGCGAGCTTGAGCTCGTCCTCGAGGCGGCGCACGTCCTCCTCGAGCTCCGCGGCCATCGCCGCGAGCTCGGGGTCGTCCTTCGCCTCCGCGAGGTCGGCCCTCGCGCGACGCCACTCGCGCGCAGCGCGGACGGCCGGCTCGAGCTCCTTCAGGCGGCGTCCGAGCTCCGCCGCCTCGCGGTGGTCGGCGTAGACGGCAGGGTCGGCCAGCCGGTCCTGCAGATCGGTGTGCGAGCGCTCGAGGTCGTCGGCCAGCTGGGCCAGGGTCGCCATGCCACCGATTGTAGGAGCGGTCTAGGCCAGCTTTGCGTCGAGCGTGATCTCGGGAATCCCGGTCAGCGCCTTCGAGACCGGGCAGTTCGCCTTCGCACCCTCGGCGTGCTGGACGAACGTGTCCTGGTCGACGCCCGGGACGCCGCCGACGACGATGATGCCGGCCTTCGTGATCCCCTCGCCCGGCTGGAACGAGACCGTGACGGACGTCTCGAGCCGCTCGGGCGGCGTGCCCGCGCCCGCGAGCGCATGCGAGAGCGCCATCGAGAAACAGGACGCCCAGGCCGCCGCGATCAGCTCCTCGGGGCTCGTCTTGCCCGCGGGCTCCTCGGCGCGCGAGGCCCACGTCACGTCGAGCGGGCCGAACGCGCCACTGTCGACGCCCTCGATCCGGCCGGCGCCTTCCATGAGCGAGCCCGTCCACGTCACCTTCGCCATCCGTTCGGTCGCCATCGATCGCCTCCTCGTCAGCTCTCGAGTGTTGTCGTGATGTCGATCTCCACCCCCGCGTCGCGCAAGAGCGACGAGAAGGAGCACCCTTCGTGGGCTGCCTCGACCGCGGCCGCGAACGCCTCCTCGTCGATGTCCGCGACGCTCGCGCGCACCTCGATCGCCGAGTGGACGATCAGGTGCCCCCTGCCCTCGACCTCGTCCATCGTGATCCGGCAGTGCACGTCGAGCCGCCCCGGCGGCGACCCGGCACCGGTGAGCTCGCCCGCGAGCGACATCGTGAAGCAGCCTCCGTGCGCGGCGGCGAGCAGCTCCTCCGGGCTCGTCTTGCCCTCGGGGTCGCCGATGCGCGTCGGCAGCGAGTACGAGAGCCCGATGAACGCGCCGGACGTCGCCGCGGTGAGCGCCCCGTGCCCCCGGGCGAGGTTCCCCTCCCAGGCGACGTCGGCCTCGCGGACGATCCGCGGCATCAGGCCATGACCTCGACCCGGCCGTCGGTCGCCAGCTGGGTCGGCGTCTCGCCGGCCTCGCGTCGGCGAACCTCCTCGATCGCGCGGATCGAGACCTCGACCTGGTCGAGGGTGGGCTCGCGCGTGGTGAGCCGCTGGAGCCAGAGGCCCGGCGCGAGCAGCGTCATCAGGACGCGGTTGTCCTGGTGCTTCCCCGCGTAGCGGATGAGCTCGTAGGCGAGCCCGGCGATCACGGGGAGAAGAAGGATGCGGCTCACGATGAGCCAGTACCACACGGGCCTTCCGACGAGCGCGAAGACGAAGATGCCGAGTACCATGACCCAGAGCAAAAACGCTGTTCCGCAACGCGGATGGATCAGGCTGAACTTCTGCACGCGCTCGGGCGTCAGCTCCTCGCCGGCCTCCAGCGCGTTGATCGTCTTGTGCTCGGCCCCGTGGTACTGGAAGACGCGCTTCAGGTCGGGCAACAGGCCGATCAGCCCGATGTACGCGATGAAGACCGTGACCCGGATGAGGCCCTCGACGATCACGAACCCGGCGGTGTCGTCGATCGGGAGCCAGTTCGTGAGCAGGGCGGGCCCGACCTTGAAGAGCATCAGCGCGAACCCGATCGCGATCGCGAAGGAGAAGATGATCTGGCCGCGCGTGATCTCCGTGACGACGTTGCCCTCGTCGTCCTCCTCGCGCGCGGCGACGTTCGCCGAGATCGCGAGCGCCCTGAACCCGATCGCGAGCGACTCGCCGAGCGCGATGACGCCGCGGATCACCGGCAGGCGCCAGACGCGGTGGCGCTTCATCGGCGAGTTGACGTCGCGGACGACCTCCTCGATCCCGCCCTCCGGCGTCCGCACGGCGACCGCCCAGCACGACGGGCCGCGCATCATCACGCCCTCGAGCACCGCCTGGCCGCCGTAGGAGACGCTCACGCTCTATCTCGCCCGCGAAGCGCGCTTCCGCACAAGCGGAACCGCGCCGCTGAATCCGTCGCCTGCGGCGCCGGCAGATCCCTGAAGGCGCCCGCCGTCGCGGTCGCGGTCTCGCCTCGCCCGCGAAGCGCGCTTCCGCACAAGCCGAACCGCGCCGCTGAATCCGTCGCCTGCGGCGCCGGCAGATCCCTGAAGGCGCCCGCCGTCGCGGTCGCGGTATCTGCGACTCTCACCGTCGTACCTAGGCGGACTTCGCGGCGGCGGCCTTCTCGAGGCGCCGCTGGAAGCGCTCCACCCGGCCGCCGGAGTCCATCAGCTTCTGCTTGCCGGTGTAGAACGGATGGCAGGCGGAGCACACCTCGACGTGCAGCTCGGGCTTCGTCGACCGGGTCGTGAACTCGTTGCCGCACGAGCACGTGACGTGCGCGACGACGTACTCGGGATGGATGTCCGCCTTCATCGACCGGCCAGGATACCAGAGGCGATTTCGGCTCCGACGTTGCCTCCCGAGACGACGGCGACGATCGACTCGCCCTCCACCGCCCCCGCGAGCACCGCCGCCACGCCCGCCGCGGCGGCGGGCTCGCAGGCGAGCTTCGCGTCGGCGTAGAGCCGTCGCATTCCCTCGGCGATCTGCGCGTCGGTGACGGTCACGACCTCGACTCCCGCCGCGGCGCACACCTCGAGGGCGCGGGTCCCGGCAAACGGCGCGTCGAGCCCACTCGCGATCGTCTCCGGGGTGACCGCCACCGGCTCGCCCGCCTCGAGTCCGCGCAGCAGGGCCGCCGAGCCCTCGGGCTCGACGCCGACGACGCGGACGCCCCGCGGCGCGACGGCGGCCGTGATCCCGCCGATGAGCCCGCCGCCGCCGACCGGCACGACGACGACGTCCACCGCGGGCGCGTCCTCGAGGATCTCGAGCCCGACCGTGCCCTGTCCCGCCATCACGAGCGGGTCGTCGAAGGGATGGACGAGGGTGGCGCCGCTCCGCTCGACGTGCTCCTCCAGACGCGTGAACGCGCCCGACGGGTCCTCGGCCTCCATGTCGACCCGCGCGCCGAGCGCGCGGGCGCGGTCGAGCTTGAAGGCGCTCGCGCCGCCCCACGAGAAGACGACCGACTCGAGACCCTCGGCGGAGGCGCCCCACGCCAGCGCGATCGCGTGGTTGCCCGCGGACGCTCCGGCGACGCCGCGCTCGCGCTCGCCCGCGCTCATCGCCGCGAGCCGATTCGTCACGCCCCGCGCCTTGAACGACCCGCCGTGCTGGAAGAGCTCCGCCTTGAGCGAGAGGCGCGGCGCGAGCCCCGAGCCGTCGAGCAGCGGTGTGCGGCGGACGCGTCCGCGGATCGTCTCGGCCGCCCGGACGACGTCGTCGCGCGTCACGGGACCGGCGCTCACCGGGCTCATGCTACGCCGCGCGTGCCGGCGAGGATCGATCCGTCGGCACGGGATCCGCAGAATGCGCGCGGTGACGTCCGCCTCGCTCCCTCCCCCGCCTCGGCCGGTCCGCCTCGTGGTCACCGACGACCTGGCACGCCGGCGGCTCACCGTTCTCTTCCGGATCGTGCTCGCGCTGCCCCATCTGGTCTGGGTGACGCTCTGGGGGATGGCGGCGTTCACGCTCGCGTTCGTCGTCTGGCTCGCGGTGCTCTTCGAGCGGCGTGCGCCCGGGACGCTGCACCGCTTCCTCGTGTCCTACGTGCGCTACACCGTCCACCTCACCGCGTACCTCACGCTCGCGGCAGCGCCGTACCCGAGGTTCACGGGCTCGGATCCGTATCCGGTCGACGTCGAGATCGACCCGCCCGCGCGGCAGGGGCGGCTCGGGGCCGGGTTCCGGCTGCTGCTCGCGGTCCCCGCCCTGCTGCTCTCGTCCACCCTCGGCGGCTCGGCGGCGCTCGGCGGCTGGTCGGGGATCGCGCTGCTCAGCGGCGCCGGGGGCCTCGCAGTCGCCGTCGCGCTGCTCGGGTGGTTCGCGTCGCTGGTTCGCGGGCGCATGCCGCGCGGGATGCGCGATGCCGCGACGTACGCGATCGGGTACGGGGCCGAGACCGCCGCGTACGCGTTGCTCCTCACCGACCGGTACCCGCTGGCGTCGCCCGGACGGGTCGACCCCGTCCCGGAGTTGCCCGCGCACCCCGTCGCGATCGCCGTGCGCGACGACCTCGGCCGTCCGCGTCTGCTCGTCGCATTCCGGTTCCTCCTGGTCATCCCACACCTCCTCTGGCTGGCGCTGTGGGCGGTTCCGGCGGCGCTCGCCGTCGTGGCCGCGTGGGTGCTCGCGCTCGTGCTCGGGCGGGTGCCGCGCTTCCTCCACCGCTTTCTCGCCGCCTTCGTCCGGACGACGACGCACGTCTGGGCGTTCCTCTACGTCGTGGGGCGTCCGTTCCCCGGCTTCGTCGGTCGCGAGGGGAGCTACCCGATCGACCTCACGATCGCGCCGCCGGCACGCCAGCGCCGGCTCGGCGTCCTGGCGCGCGCGCTTCTCGTGCTTCCCGCGCTCGTTCTCTCCTTCGCGTACAGCGGCGTGCTGACCGTCGTCGCCGTCATGGGTTGGCTTGCGGCGCTCGTCACCGGCCGGATGCCGCCCGGGCTCCGCGACCTCGGCGCGGCAGCGCTCCGCTATCAGGCCCAGGTCTACGGATACCTCTTTCTCCTCACGTCGCGGTACCCGGACTCCTCCCCCGTCCTCCGCGGCCGACCGGAGCCCGCGCCGCTCCCGGCTCTCCCCGCCGAGGTGGTGGGATGAGGAGCCCGGCCACCGCGCGGGCGGGCGTCTACGCGCTGGTCGCCGCAGGCTGGGTCGTCGCGGCCTGGCTCCTGGCGGGCAGCGTCGTCCCGGACGACCTGTCGCTCCCCCGCGTGGACGTGAAGGCGACCTTCGGCGGCGAGCTCGTCTCGGAGGCGGAGCGCTACGAGCGCTTCCTCTACGTCAACTGGGCGCTCGCGCAGATCGTCGCTCTGGCGACGCTCTGGGTGTACGCGAGGCGGGGCACGCGGTTCATTCGCGAGTCGGCGGCCGGGCCGATCGGCACCGGGATGTTCCTCGGGATGGTGGGGCTCGCGATCGTGTGGCTGACGCAGCTGCCGTTCTCGGTCGCGGCCCTGTGGTGGGACCGCCGACACGACGTCTCGAGGATCGGCTACCTCGAGGCCGTCTTCGGCGGGTGGCTGGCGCTGGGCGGGACGTTCGTCGCGGTCTGCATCGCGCTCCTCGTCGTCATGGCACTCGCCCGCTGGCTCGGCTCGTGGTGGTGGATCCCCGGGGCCGGCGTCTTCGCGGTGATCGCGGCGCTGCTGATCTTCGTCAGCCCGTATCTGACCGAGGGCCTCGAGCCGGTGAAGGACACGCGGCTGCAGCGCACGTACGAGCGCTTCGAGAAGGCGCAGGGCGTCGACGGCATCCCGCTGCGGATCGAGAAGGTGAGCGGCGACACGAGCCAGGCGAACGCCTATGCGTTCGGCATGGGGCCGTCGTCGCGCATCGTCCTCTGGGACACGCTGCTCGACGGCCGCTTCTCGAACCGCGAGGTCGACGTCGTCCTGGCGCACGAGCTCGGGCACCACTCCAGCAACCACATCCCCGAGGCGCTCGCCTGGTTCGGGCTGTTCGCCCTCCCCGGCGCGCTCGTGCTGATGCTGGCCACGCGGCGGCGAGGCGGCATGGGCGAGCCCGCCGCCGTGCCGCTCGCCCTGTTCGTCTCGGCGGTCTTCTCGCTGGTCGTCCTTCCCGGGCAGAACCTCGTCAGCCGCAGCATGGAGGCCGAGGCCGACTGGAAGGCGCTGCAGACGACCCGCGATCCGGCCGCGGCCCGAGGGCTGTTCGAGGAGTTCGCCACGACGTCGCTGGGCGACCCGAGCCCGCCGACGTGGGCGTACCTCCTCCTGCAGACGCACCCGACGCTCGCGCAGCGCGTCGCGATGGCGGACGCCTGGCAGAGACGGAACCGCCGCTAGACGGCGTCAGACGCGGTCGGCGATCACGCGGGCGATCGCGAGCGACGACGTCGCGCCCGGAGACGGCGCGTTGCGCACGTGGACGACGCCCTCCGACTCGTGGAACACGAAGTCGTCGAGCAACGTTCCGTCGACGGCGAGTGCCTGCGCGCGGATCCCCGACGGGCCGGGCAGGACGTCCTCCACGTCCAGCTCCGGCAGGAGCTTTCGCGCGGCGGCGACGAAGCGCCGCGTCGACAGGTCGCGCACCATCTCGTCGAGACCCAGCCGCCAGTGCCCCCGTGCGAGGCGGCGAAACCCCGGCGCGCGGAGCGCGTCGCGGACGTCGCGGAGGGAGACGTCGCGCCGGCGATAGCCCTCCCGGGCGAACGCGAGCACGGCGTTGGGGCCGAGCCACACGTCTCCGTCCGGCCGCACGGTGGTGTGGATGCCGAGGAACGGGAACGCGGGGTCGGGCACGGGGTAGACGAGCCCGCGCACGAGGTGACGGCGCTCGGGCCGGAGACGGAGGTAGTCGCCCCGGAAGGGCACGATGCGGGGCTCCGGCGGTGCGCCGGTGAGCCCGGCCAGCCGGTCCGCGTGGACGCCGCCGCAGACGACGACACGCTCCGCCTCCACGTCGCCGGCGGTCGTCTCGACCAATGCCGCTGCGCGACGCGGCGAGATGCCGATCACCTCCCGTCCCAGGAGGAGCTCGCCGCCGGCCGTCCGCACGTCGTCGGCGTACGCCGCCGCGACGCGCGCGAAGTCGACCACCGCCGTCTCCGGCGAGTGCAGCGCGCGAACCCCTGCCACGTACGGCTCGAGCTCGCGCAGGCGATCGGGCCCGATCAGCTCCGCCCGCGGGACGCCGTTCGCGAGCGATCGGCGATGGAGCTCCTCGAGGCGCGGGAGCTCGTCCGCCGACGTCGCGACGACGACCTTCCCGCAGCGCAGAATCGGGATCCCGCGCTCGTCGCAGTACGCGAGCAGCGCAGCCGCGCCCTCGACGCAGAGCTGCGCCTTCAGCGACCCGGGCGCGTAGTAGACGCCGCGGTGAACGACACCGCTCGAGTGGCTCGTCTGGTGCGCGCCCGGCGTGGCCTCCTTGTCGACGACGGCGACCCGGCTCGCCGGACGGCGCCGCTGCAGCTCGCGCGCGGTGGCGAGGCCGATGATCCCGGCGCCCACCACGACGACGTCGAACCGCGGGGTCGGCACTGCCGTCAGGTGATCGTGTACTCGGGCCCGGAACCGCCCTCGGGCGGCGTCAGGCGCCCGCCCTTGGCGCTGATCGCACCGCACTGAACGCAGTTCGACGGGTTCACGACGACCTCCACCGTCCCGTCGCCGTCCGCCTCACCGACCTCGTAGACGTGCGCGGGGCACATCCACTCCCACATCTCGGCGAGGTCCCGGGGGACCTGCGTCTGCACGCGGATGTGGCTCGGCTGGTCGTCGCGCGTGCGGTTCCCGGACGCGAAGACGGACGACAGCTTGTCGAACGTCAGCGTCCCGTCCGGCGCCGGATAGCGGGCCGCGCGCCCGGTTCGGATCAGCCGCGCGTCGGCGTTCGGGTGCGTGCGGAGCTCCTTCGGCGGGAGCTTGCCCTTCGTGACCGTCATGGCGCTCGCGAGCGCGCCCCCGACGAAGAAGCCCTTGTCGAACGCCTGGCGCATGTTCCTCACCTCGGCGAGCTCCTTCCAGACGTAGCTCGCGCGCACGGCGTCGTCGTAGGAGTCGAGCGCGCCGCGCCGTCCCGCCACCTCGCCGCGCCCGAGCGCC
>DATBIQ010000003.1:0-9745 GCA_036556865.1 Gaiella sp. | reverse complement strand
GCCGTAGTACGGCTTGATCGCGTTGCCGATGTCGGTCTGGTTCCGCAGGAGCCGGGCGACCGTCGCCTTCGTGTCGGGGGACCCGGTGGTGAGGCTGATGACGGCCAGCCTCGTCCACGCCACGTGGTCCTCCCACAGGCTTCGCATCCCCTGGCGGAGCGCGAGCTCGGAGCTCGTCACTGCTCCCTTCGTGGTGACGGCGGGCTCGCCGTGCGCGGCGGCGTCGTGGCCACCGGAGAAGGCCAGCGCGGCCAGCGCCGCGACGGTCGCGGTCAGCAGCGTGAGGCCGAGCCGAATCGGCCGATGCGTGCGTGCGTCGCTCATCTCGTTCCTTTCGGTTGGAGTCGTGTGAGCCGGCCGGCGGAACGGCCGGGCACGGTGAGGTGGAGCGCGGCGGCGAGCCCGACGAGCTCGATCGCCTTCGTCACCAGGCCGAGGCCGTCGGCCGGCTCGGGGTCGGAGTGGAGCACCGGGACGCCCGCGGTGAGCGCGAGCGCGTACGCCACGAGCAGCCCGGTCAGAACGGCTCCCGCGGCTCCCACGGCGAGCCTGTTCGCCGGGCGGTACGTCAGGGCGACACAGAGGGCCGCGAGGACGGCCGCCGAGGCGAGGAAACCCACGCCCGCAGCGGCCTCCTCGCGGAGATGCTCGGGCGCGAGCGCCGCGTGGATCCCCGCGCTGGTCGCACAGGACGCGATGAGCACCTCGTGCGCGACGGTCGCTCGTGTCACCTGGACGTTCACCTCGCCCGTTGGTGTCCGGCGAGGGCGGAGTCTTACCTCCGAGGCGGAGGCTCAGGCAGCCCGGTGCGCGCGGACGAACGCGTCGATCGCGACCGCCTCGCCGTCCGCGAGCGGAACCGTCCGTTCGACCGCCTCCGCCCGCTCGACGACGAGGTCGCGGAGCGCGGGGACGACGTCGGCCGCGGTGTAGAGGACGGACGCGTCCTTCGGCCCGCCGTGGCCGTGCGTGAGGTTCGTCGTGTCGTGCCCCAGGACGAGCAGCGTCCCGCCCGGGGCGACCGCGCCCGCGGCCGACTCGAGCGCGTGGAGCAGCTCGTCGCGCGGGAGCTGGAGGTAGAGGACGGCGACGAGGTCGAACGCGCGCGCCTCGGGCCGGTAGTCGAGGACGTCGGCGACGAGCCAGTCGACCTCCACGCCGCGGCTCGCCGCGAGCTCGGCCGCCTTCGCGAGCGCGACGTCGGAGAAGTCGACGCCGGTCACCTGCCAGCCGCGCTCCGCCAGCCAGACCGCGTTCCGGCCCTCGCCGCAGGCGAGATCCAGCGCGCGGCCGGGCTCGAGCCCCCCGACCTCCGCCGCGAAGCGCCGGTTCGGCTCCGCTGTCCAGACGAGCTCCTTCTGCGCATAGCGGTCGTTCCAGTCCTCGCGGGCGAACCCGGGCCTGATCGAGGCGGCCGGTCTGCGGTGCTCCGTCACGACCCGAACGCTACGCGTCGAGGCGGGCGGCCGCCGCCTCGGCCATCAGCGGCACGGTCTGCTCGAAGCCTGCGGCGCGCGCGTCCTCGGCGCCGAGCTCGCCGCGCCGGAAACGGCCGTAGATCGCCTCGCAGAAGACCGATGCCTTCCAGAGCGCGAGCGCCTCGAACCAGCCGAGCGGGCCGACGTCGCGGCCGCTCCGCTCGGCGTAGCGCTCCACGAGCTCCGCCTTCGTGGGAAACCCCTCCAGCGCGGTGACGGGCGAGACCCCGAGCGGGCTTCGCTCGCCGCCGGGCTCGGTGTACGTCGCGAGGAGGTAGCCGAGGTCGGCCCTCGGATCCCCGATCGCGCCCATCTCCCAGTCGAGCACCGCCTGCACCCGCTCCGGCCGCCCTCGCTCGACCATCAGGTTGCCGAGCCGGTAGTCGCCGTGCACGACGGTGTCCGGCACCGGCTCCGGCAGCTCGGCCGCGAGGCGGCGGCCGACCTCGACGACGGCGGGAATCTCGCGTGTGGCATTGATCTCCCAGAGCTGTGAGAAGCGGCGCACCTGCCGCTCGAGGTAGCTCCCCGAGCGCGCGAACGCGGCGAGGGCCGGATCGCCGAGGTCGGCGGCATGGATCTCGACGAGCGCCTCGACGAGCTCCGCGCCGAGCCTGCGGCGCGCCTCCGGCGCCTCCAGCCCCGGCGGCAGGGAGGTCGTCACGACGCGTCCGTCCAGGAAGCGCATGACGTAGAACGGCACGCCGATCACCTCCTCGTCGTCGCAGACGGCGAGGATCGGCGGCAGCCGGATGCCGTGCGGCGCCAACGCCAGCTGGAGCCTCGCCTCGCGCACCATGTCGTGCGCCGACGGGGGGAGCGGCGGCCTCGGCGGGCGGCGGAGCACGTACCGCTGGTCGCCGCGCACGAGGAGGAACGAGAAGTTCGACCCGCCGCCGTCGCCGATCCGCGAGGCGGCAACCGGCCCCGCCCCGAGGCCGTGCTCGTCGAGGAACGTCGCGAGGCGGTCGAGCACCAGGAGCGGCTGCCGGTCGGCGTCCGCCGCCTCGGCTGCGGTCGCGACGATGTCGGCGCCGGTGGCCACGGGGCGATCGTGCCACGACCGCCCCGTCGCCGGAGACCAGGCGTCCTACGCCATCGAGGCCTGCGCGGTGCAGCGCTCACCGGTCGGGCTCGTCGCCCTGGCGACGAACCGGCCCGAGCCGGCGGTGACGAACCGCGCCTCGAACGAGCCGCTCGGCGCGCGCGTCACGCGGACCCTGCTGGCGACCTGACTCCCGTTCCGGAACAGGACGACGCGCCAGCGGACGCCGTTCCGGTTCTGGTCGACCTCGAACTCGACCTCGGTTCCGGCGTCCTCCCGGCTCAGCTTCAGCTTCGAGCTGCTCGCCTTCGTGCACGTTCCCGCGACCCGCACGTCCCCGTCCTTCGCGAGCGCCGCGGGCGCGAGCGCCAGCATCGCCCCCACGATCCCTGCCACCACGATCCATCCCATCTTCCTCATCGCCGTCTCCCTTCGCTCTCGACTGCTCCGAACGCCTCGGAGCGTGCCGCGGAGCGGGTCCCGGCGACAATGGGACCTTGGTCGCAGACCAGCGCTCCACCGAATGAAGCACCCCGTCACCCAGTTCGCGCTCGCCGGCCTCGCCGTGCTCGCGGTGTTCGGCGCCGGTGCCCTGCTCGCGCTGCGGAGCCTCGGGCACACGGAGGCGCTCCGCGACGCACGCCAGTTCGCGACGCTCGCGGGCCAGGGCATCGTCGAGCCGGCGATCGCGCCCGGCCTCCTCGGCGGCGACCGCGAGGCGATCACGGCCGTCGACCGGATCGTCCAGGAGCGCGTCCTCGGCGAGCGCGTCGTCCGCGTCAAGCTCTGGTCGCGCGACGGCCGCGTCCTCTACTCCGACGAGCCGCGGCTGATCGGCTCCCGCTACCCGCTCGACGAGGCGAAGCTCGACGTGCTCCGCACCGGCCGCACACGGGCCGAGCTGAGCGATCTCGCGGGCCCCGAGAACCGCTTCGAGCAGGGCCAGGGGAGCCTCTACGAGGTCTACCTCCCCGTCCGCGCGCCGGACGGGACGCCGCTGCTCTTCGAGACGTACCAGCGCACGGGCGCCGTCGCGGCCACCGGAAGGCGCATCTGGATGCCGTTCGCAGCTCTCCTGCTCGCGAGCCTCGCGCTCCTGTGGCTCGTCCAGGTGCCGTTGGCGTGGCGCCTCGACCGGAGACTGCGCCGGACGCAACAGGCCCGCGAGGCACTTCTCGTGCACGCGGTCGAGGCGTCCACCGACGAGCGGCGGCGGATCGCCGCGGAGCTGCACGACGGCCCCGTCCAGGATCTCGCCGGGCTCTCGTACTCGCTCAGCGCAGCCGCCCAGACCGAGACGTCGCCCGCGGCGCGGGAGACGCTCGAGCGGGCGGCCGCGAGGACGCGTGACTCGATGCGGCAGCTGCGGTCGCTCCTCGTCGAGATCCACCCACCGAACCTCCGCGCGAGCGGACTGGAAGCGGCCCTCACGGACCTGCTCGCCCCGCTGGAGGCGCGCGGGATCGACACGGAGCTGACGGTCGAGCCCGGAGTCGACCTCGGCGACGAGACCGAGCGCCTCGTCTACAGGGCCGCTGCCGAGGCGCTTCGCAACGTCCAGCGCCATGCGCGGGCGACGCGCGTCCGCGTCGCGCTGACGACGAACGGCGACCACGTGCGACTCGAGGTCGCCGACGACGGCCGCGGCCTCGAGCCCGGGGAGCGCGAGCGCCGTCGCGAGGAGGGCCACGTCGGTCTCTCGCTCCTCGACGAGCTCGCGGCGCGCGCGGGCGGCCGGCTCGATGTACGCTCGGCGCCGGACGGGGGAACGACGTTCGAGCTGGAGCTGCCGCAGACGTGATCCGACTGCTGATCGCAGACGACCACGCCGTCGTGCGCACCGGGCTCGAGCGGCTCGTGGCGACGTTCGACGGGATCGAGCTGGTCGGCTCGGCCGCGGACGGCCGCGAGGCCGTCGCGGAGTGCGAGCGCACGTGCCCGGAGGTCGTCCTGATGGACCTCGAGATGCCGGACCTCGACGGGATCGAGGCGACGCGGCGGATCGCCGCGGCACAGCCGGACGTCGCGGTCGTCGTCCTGACGTCGTTCTCCGACCGAGAGCAGATCCTCCGCGCGCTCGACGCCGGCGCCGTCGGCTACCTCCTCAAGGACGCCGAGCCGGCCGAGATCGAGAAGGCGGTGCGCGCCGCGGCGCGAGGCGAGGCGCCCCTCGATCCGCGAGCGGGGCGGGCGCTCCTCCAGGCTCGCGCCTCGCCGTCGCCGCTCGAGGCGCTGTCCGAGCGCGAGCGCGAGGTCCTCTCGCTCGTCGCGCGCGGTCTGCCCAACAAGCTGATCGCACGGGAGCTCGCGATCAGCGAGAAGACGGTGAAGGCGCACCTCACGCAGGTGTTCCGCACGATCGGCGTCACCGATCGGACGCAGGCGGCGCTCTGGGCCGAGCGGAACGGTCTCACGGCGGGGTCCTAGGACAGAGGTCTCATTGCGCGCTCGCCCGCCCCGCGCGCACGATTGGCGCACGATGCGCCGCCTCTCGCTCCTCCTCGCGCTGGCCGGGCTGATCGCGGCGCTCCCGCTCGCGCCCGCGGCGCGCGCGGACGGAGGCGATCGCGCCGACGTCCGCGTCGAGCGCTCGTGCGCGGGGCAGAGCACCATCCGGCTCCGTGTCCGCGCAGAGGACGACGACCGCCTGCGGGTCGACCTCGACGTCCGAACGCCGCGGCGTGGGGCGAGGTGGGCCGTCTCGGTCGTCCACGAGCGGAGGCTCACGTGGAGCGCGACACGGCGCACCAGCGGTCGCTCGGGCTCGTTCTCCGTCCGCTTCGGGATGCCCGACTGGCCGGGGCACGACACGGTCGTCGCGCGGGCGGTCGGCCCGCGGGGCGAGACGTGCCGCGCCGCCGTGACGGTCGACGGAGACTGAGGTGCGGCGCCGCAGGCGACGCCTTCAGGGATCTGCCCCGCCGGAGGCGGGGATCAAGCCGCAGGATTCGGCTCCTGCCGAATCCTGCTTGGCGAGCCAGCTCTAGCCGAGCCCGCGAGCACGCCGGCTCGCGGACTGCTGGCGCTTCGAGGCGGAGAGCTCGACCTTGCGCAGGCGGATCGACGTCGGCGTCACCTCGACGCATTCGTCGTCGCGGATGAACTCGAGAGCCTGCTCGAGCGAGAGCGGGCGCGGCGGGATGAGGCGCACGAGCTCGTCGGCCGTCGACGAGCGGATGTTCGTCAGCTTCTTCTCCTTGGTCGCGTTCACGTCGAGATCCTCCGCGCGCGCGTTCTCGCCGACGATCATCCCCTCGTAGACCTCGACGCCGGGCCCGACGAACAGCGAGCCGCGTTCCTGCAAGTTGAGCAACGCGAACGTCGTCGTGGGCCCGCGCCGGTCGGCGACGAGGCTCCCGCTCGGGCGCGTACGGAGCTCACCGTGCCACGGCTCGTAGCGGTCGAAGACGTGATGGAGGATCCCGGTCCCGCGCGTCTCCGTGAGGAACTCGGTGCGAAACCCGATCAGCCCGCGCGCCGGGACGAGGTACTCGAGGCGGACCCAGCCGGTCCCGTGGTTGACCATCTGCTGCATGCGGCCCTTGCGCAACGCCAGCAGCTGTGTGAGCACGCCCACGTACTCCTCGGGTGCGTCGATCGCGACGCGCTCGACCGGCTCGTGCACGGTGCCGTCGACCTCCCGCGTGACGACCTGGGGCTTGCCGACCGTGAGCTCGAACCCCTCGCGGCGCATCAGCTCGACGAGCACCGCGAGCTGCAGCTCGCCGCGCCCCTGCACCTCCCACGCGTCCGGGCGCCCGGTCGCGACGACGCGCAGCGAGACGTTGCCGACGAGCTCCTGCTCGAGGCGCTGCTCGACCATCGGCGCCGTGAGCTTCGACCCCTCCTGCCCCGCGAGCGGGCCGGTGTTGATGCCGAACGTCATCGAGAGGCTCGGCTCGTCGACCTGCACGACCGGCAGCGGGCGCGGGTCGTCCGGATCGGCGAGCGTCTCGCCGATCGTGACCTCGGCGATCCCGGCGACTGCGCAGATCTCCCCGGGCCCCGCCTCCTCCGCCTCGACGCGGTCGAGCGCGTCCGTCACGTAGAGCTCGGTCACCTTCGCGCGCTCCACGCTCCCGTCCGCCCGGCACCATGCGACGTGCCGTCCCGCGCGGAGCGTCCCGTTGTGCACGCGGCAGAGGGCGAGGCGCCCGACGTAGGGGGAGGCGTCGAGATTCGTCACCAGCGCCTGCAGCGGGTGTCCCTCGTCGTACGTGGGGGGCGGGATCGTCGCGAGGAGCGTGTCGAAGAGCGGTGCGAGGGAGCTGTCGAGGGCTTCCGGATCGGCGACCGTCCCGGCGCGGCCGGCCCTCGCGTTGCAGTAGACGATGGGGAACTCGATCTGGCCCTCGTCGGCGTCGAGGTCGAGGAACAGCTCGTAGACCTCGTCGACCACCTCGGCGGCGCGCGC
Organism: Gaiella sp.; assembly: GCA_036556865.1. Lineage (GTDB taxonomy): Bacteria > Actinomycetota > Thermoleophilia > Gaiellales > Gaiellaceae > Gaiella. Next base: position 2,808 of record DATBIQ010000003.1, on the reverse strand, counting down.
GTCCGGCCGGTCGACCTTGTTCACGACGAGCACGACCGGGAGCCGTGCCTCGAGCGCCTTGCGGAGGACGAAGCGCGTCTGCGGCAGCGGGCCCTCGCTCGCGTCGACCAGCAGGAGGACGCCGTCGACCATCCGCAGCGCACGCTCCACCTCGCCGCCGAAGTCCGCGTGCCCCGGCGTGTCGACGATGTTGATCTTGACGTCGCGGTAGCGGACGGCGGTGTTCTTCGCGAGGATCGTGATGCCCTTCTCGCGCTCGAGGTCCATCGAGTCCATGACGCGCTCGGCGACGTCCTGGTTCTCTCGGAACGAGCCCGATTGCCAGAGCATCGCGTCGACGAGGGTCGTCTTCCCGTGGTCGACGTGCGCCACGATCGCGACGTTGCGGATGTCCTCGCGCGACGCCACCGCGCGAGGGTAGCGGCGTCAGGCCGGAGGCATCTCGCCCACGGGCCACGGCTTCCCGCCGAGCCCCCAGTTCTTCGGGTCGTGTCCCTCGACGATCACCCACGTGTGGTCGCGGAGCCCCTCGTGGGTCGCGTCGCACAGCGCGTCGGTGAGCCCGGCGATGAGCTTGGCACTCGTCTCCTCGTTGACGCGGTAGTCGAACAGCTCCACACGGATCAGCGGCACAGCACGCCTCCTTCCTCGACTCGAGTGCGTCCGACCATATGCTCATGTCATGGCTCGCGTGACCCGTGCGCACGACACTGCCGCCGGCGGGTCGAACGGCGTCGACCTCCGCGCGCTCGTCCCGGCCGAGCAGGGCTCGGAGCTCGCGCTCGACGCACTGCGGCTCGGGCCCGGGGCCTCGCTCGACCTGACCGACCGGCTCCACGACACCGTGCTCTTCGCCTTCGAGGGATCCGGGTCGCTCGACGGCGCAGTGATCGCGGGTCACGCTGCGGGCTTCCTCGCCGCGGGAGCGTCCGGCACGCTCGCGGCAGGCCCGGATGGCCTCGCCTGCGTGCGGGCGACGCTCGGCGCGGCCACCGACCTCCACGCCCCGATGGGCGCGCCCGAGCACGTCGTCGGTCTCGACCACGTGGAGCCCGGGAAGGCCACCGGCGCGCGGTCGTTCCAGGTGCTCTTCGGGCCGCACAACGGATCGACCCGGGCGACGCTGTTCGTCGGCTACATCCCGCCCGGCCGCGCGCCGTGGCACTACCACCTCTACGACGAGATCGTCTGGGTGCTCCGCGGGGAGGGCCGCCTGCACGTCGGCGACGCCGTCGAGCCGCTGGCGCCGGGCGACGCGTTCCGCCTGCACCCACGCGAGGTGCACATCGTCGAGAACACCGACCCGGTCGCGGAGCTCGCCGTGCTCGGGATCTTCACGCCTGCGGGCAGCCCCTCGGCCGCCTACCTCACGTCCGACGTCGCCGAGACGTACGCGATCGGCGAGTAGCGCAGTGGCCTCGCCCGTCATCCTCGCCGTGGACGCGGACCCACAGGGTCTCGAGAGCATCGAGCGGGAGCTTCGCGACCGGTACGAGCGCGACTACCGCGTCGTCTGCGTCGCCACGGCCGACGAGGCTCGTCGCCAGCTCGCCGAGATCGACGCCGCCGGCGAGCACGTCGCGCTCGTCCTCGCCGGCCAGTGGTTCGAGGACTGCACCGGGAGCGACCTGCTCGGCGAGGTGCGGCAGGCCCATCCGCACGCGAAGCGCGCGCTGCTCGTCGGCTGGGGCGACTGGGGACACCGCGACACGGGTGACGCGATCCTCGAGGCGGTCGAGCACGGGCGCATCGACCACTACGTCGTCAGGCCGATGGCTCCGCCGGACGAGCTCTTCCACCAGGCCGTCTCGACCTTTCTCCTCGAGTGGGCCGAGGAACGGCGCATCGTCCCGTACGCGATCCACGTCGTCGGCGACTCCTGGTCGGGACGCGCGTCGGCACTCCGCTCGGTGCTCGAGCAGTGCGCCTTCCCACACGCGTTCAGCCTGGCCGACTCGGCCGAGGGGAGGCGGCTGCTCGAGGCAGCGCCCGAGGACACGGAGCTGCCACTCGTCGTCCTTCCCGACGGCACGACGCTCGCGAACCCGAGCGACATGGAGCTCACGCTCGCCACGGGCTCGGCGGTCGAGCCGGAGGACCGCGACGTCGACGTCCTCATCGTCGGATCGGGGCCGTCGGGGCTTTCCGCCGCCGTCTACGGCGCCTCGGAGGGCTTCCGCACGCTCGTCGTGGACACGAGTGGGATCGGCGGGCAGGCCCGATCGAGCGCGATGATCCGCAACTACCTCGGCTTCCCGCGCGGCATCAGCGGCGCCTTGCTCGCGCGACAGGCACACGAGCAGGCGTGGATCCTCGGCGCGCGCTTCGTGTTCATGCAGAGCGTGATCGACCTGCGGCGCGAGGGCGACCGGCTCGTCGCGCGCCTTTCCGAGTCGGGGCTCGTCAGCGCCCGTGCTGCCGTGCTCGCCACGGGCGCCGCCTATCGCCGGCTCGGCATTCCGTCGCTCGAGGCGCTCTCGGGAGCCGGCGTCTTCTACGGCGGCGCCGGCGCGGACGCGCACCGGGTCGCGGGGCAGGACGTCTACGTGCTCGGCGGCGCGAACTCGGCCGGCCAGGCGGCTCTCCACCTGGCGCGGTACGCGCGGCGCGTCACGCTCCTCGTCCGGCGACCGTCGCTCGAGGCGGGGATGTCCCACTACCTCGTGCGCCAGCTCGCGGCGACGCCGAACGTCGAGGCGAGGCTCGCGACGCAGGTCGTCGGCGGCGGCGGCGAGGGCTGGCTGACGCATCTCGTGCTCCGGTCGGACGGAGGAGACGAGACCGTCACCGCGGACGCCCTCTTCCTCG
>DATBIQ010000002.1:0-25228 GCA_036556865.1 Gaiella sp. | reverse complement strand
GAGCGCGAGATCCTCCAGCTGCTCGCCGACGGGATGTCGAACGCGGACGTCGCGCAGCAGCTCTTCATCTCCCAGGAGACCGTGAAGAGCCACGTGCGCCACATCCTCGCGAAGCTCGAGGCGGAGACCCGCACGCAGGCGGTCGCCATCGCGCTCCGCGAGGCGATGATCGACTGAGGGCCTGTCCTTGAGCGACGAGCACGTGGTCGCCGAGCGCCTGCTCGCCGAGCGGGCCGAGCGGCGCCGCATCGCCGAGCAGCTCCACGACGGCCCCGTGCAGCACGTCGCGGCGCTCTCGCAGATGCTCGATGCCGCGGTGGCGGCGCTCGAAGCGGGCGACGTCGACTCCGGGCGCCGCGTCGCCGCGCGGGCGCTCGCGGTCGCGCGCGAAGCCGCCGAGGAGCTGCGCGGAATCGTTGCCGGCCTCGAGCCGGTCATGCTCGACGAGATCGGGCTCGCGGCGGCGGTGCGCGAGCTCGCGGAGCGGACGGTCGGCCGCCGCGGTGCGTCCGTGACGATCGTGATCGACGACGACGAGCTCGGCGAGGGCGCGCGCTCGAGCCTCTTCCAGGTCATCCGCGAGGCGCTCGACCAGGCAGTGCGGCGCGGGCCGCCGTCGACGGTCTCGATCTCGCTCGAGCGGACGCGGTCGGGCGGCGTCGAGCTTCTCGTCTCGGACGACGCTGCCCCCGAGCGCCGCCAGGCGGTGATCGACGGCCTCGCCGAGCGGGCGGCGGAGCTCAACGGCACGTTCGATGCGCACCGCGACGGAGCCCTCACGACGATCAGGCTCGTCGCGCCTCCGTCTGCAGCCCGCCTGTAGGGGACTACTCGATCGGCTCGTTCTGGACGTTGTGCTCGTCGGCGTACTGCTGGACGAGCGGATCGACCACCGCAGCGCCGTCGGGGAACGCGTAGTTGATCTTCACGAACGCGTCCCACTTGTCCGGAAGGGCGTCCTCGGGGAAGATCGCCTCGACCGGGCACTCCGGTTCGCACGCCCCGCAATCGATGCACTCCTCGGGGTCGATGATCAGCATCCGCTCGAACTCGTGGATGCAGTCGACCGGGCAGACGTCGACGCAGGAGCGGTCTTTGATGTCGATGCAGGGCTCGGCGATGATGTAGGTCATCTCTACGGCGAGCCTACCAACGGTGCCGGGAGCCGGTCCCCGTCAAGCGTCGACGCCGACGAGCTCCTCGACGACCTGCCGCGCCCGCTCGACGAGCGCCGATTTCACGATCACCTGGTCGAAGCCGGCGGTGTGCGCCCGCTGCAGCCCGACGGTGTCCGTGTGGTTCGTGAAGCCGAGGATCGGCGTCTCCGGCCACGCGTCCGCGACCTGCTCGGCGTCGACCCGCGCGATGTCGCAGATGACGAGATCGGGCGGGTCGGCGCTGTCGCTCGTGACGAGCCGGTGGCCGGCGAGGAGGCCGTCGAGCCGGGAGCGAACCATCAGGTCGACCCCCACGAGCAGGATCGTCGCCATGGCCCCCGTTCTAGCACCTCCGGGATGCTCCGCGTGAGTCTCCGGACCGGAGTCGAGCTGATGCGGGCCGAGCGCTGGTTCGACGCGCACGAGGCGCTCGAGGACGAGTGGCGCGAGGCGCCGGAGCCCGAGCGGGACTTCCTCCAGGGCCTCGTCCACGTCACGGTCGCGTGGCACCACGCCTCGCGGGGGAATCGGCCGGGGGCGGAGCGGCAGCTCGAGAAGGCCGCGCGCAGGCTCGGCCCCTACGTCCCGACGCACCGGGGCGTCGACGTCGCAGGGGTGCTCGGTCAGGTCGAAGCGGCCGCCGCGCGGGTGGCGGAGGGGCTCCTCGACCTCCTGCCGGTCCGCATCTAGCTCAGAACACGGGCTCGAGGCCGAACCACTCGAGCGCGCGGTTCACGTAGATCCGCAGCACGTAGAAGCGGCCGAAGAAGAGGAGCAGGCCGAGCGCGACCATGACGACGCCGCCGGCGAACTGGATCGCGCGGTAGTGGTCGCGCAGCCAGCGGAAGGCCCCCATCATCCGCGTGAACGCGGCGCCGACGAGGACGAACGGGATCGCGAGCCCGAGCGAGTAGACCGCGAGCAGGAGCGCACCCTCGAGCGCCGTGTCCGAGGATCCCGCGAGGACGAGGATCGCAGCGAGCACCGGCCCGATGCACGGCGCTGCACAGACCGCGAAGGCACCGCCGAGGAGGACGCGCGAGCCCCGCGACCGCGCCCCCTGGAGGAGCCCCGCGCCCACGAGCCGCTCGGGCCAGGGCAGGAGGCCCATGAACGCGAGCCCGAAGACGACGAGGACGAAGCCGGCGACCTGCTCGAGGACGAACTGGTCGCGGAAGAGGCCCCCTCCGAGGAGCGAGGCCCCGACGCCGAGCAGGACGAAGAACGCCGTGAACCCGAGGACGAACGGGATGCTCGAGACGACGACGCGGCGCGCGGTCCCCGGCCGCCCGAGCTCGTCGGCCTCGACCGCGGAGACCGCCGAGAGGTAGCCGGGGACGAGCGGGAGGACGCACGGCGCGAGGAACGAGAGGAACCCGGCGAGCAGAGCGACCGGGATCTCGCTCGCATTCATGCGTCGTAGCGCTCGAGCTCGGCGTCGAGCCGGCGCTCGAGCGCAGGGTCGAGCGGCTCGGCGGGCACCTCGTCACGGCGGCGACGCCTCCAGCCCCACGCGATCGCACCGACGCCGAGCGCGCCCCCGGCGAGGATGCCGAGCGGCACGAGCCAGGCGAGCAGGTCGAACCCCGACTTGGGCGGCTCGGCGATCACCCCGGGGCCGAACTGGGCGACGAGCTCCGCCTTGATCTGCTTCTCCGTCGCTCCCTGCGAGAGGAGGGTGCGGATCCTCTGCTTCATCCGGCGGGCGATCGGCGAGTCCGACTGGTCGAGCGTCGTCTTGCACGTGGGACAGACGAGCTCGGCCTCGAGGTCGGACGGACTCGGAGCGGCGACCGCCGGCGCCGTCGCGGCGAGGAGAGCAACCAGGACCGCCACGACGACGCGGAATCCCATGACGCTACGGCGCGTCGCCGAGCGCGAGCGCGATGCCGCGTTCGAACGTCTCGCGGTTCCGCTCGATGTCGACCGCGCCCTCGATCCGCTCGCCGACCAGCGTCCCCGAGCGGTCGACGAAGAACGTCTCCGGGAATCCGCGCACGCCCCACTTGCCGACCGTCGAGCCCTTCCCGTCGTAGGCCACCGGATACGTGATCCCGTACCGCTTCATGAAGCGGCGCGCGTCCTCCTTGAAGTCGTTCACGTCGACGCCGAGCACCACGAGCCCCCGGTCACGGTAGCGCTCGTACGTCTTCTGCAGCACCGGAGCCTCGTCACGGCACGGGATGCACCACGACGCCCAGAAGTTGACGACGACGGCCTTTCCGCGGAGATCGGCCAGGGCGAGCCGGCCGCCCTCGGTGTCGAGGCGGTCGAGCGTGAACGCCGGCGCGTCGACGAGCTTGCCTGCGGCGAGCTCGTCGGCGGCCCCGCTGGTGTCCTTGAAGGCAACGCGCCAGATCAGCAGGCCGAGCAGCGCGGCCACCCCCACGAGCGCGATGACCTGCGCGACGCGCTGGATCGAGCGCTGCCCGCCGTCGGCCGTCACGCCGCGACGATGAACACGGGCGTCCCCACGTCGACCTGCTTGAAGAGCCACTCGACCTGCGGGATCAGCATGCGGATGCAGCCGTGCGAGGCGGAGTAGCCGATCGACGCCGCGTCGGGCGTTCCGTGGATCCCCACGTACGGAGCGGAGATTCCCATCCAGCGCGTTCCGAGCGGGTTCCCCGGGCCGGGCGGGATCGGCTTCGCACCCTCGGCCCACGCCGACCCCTGCGGCGGGTACCACCACGGGTTCCGCTGCATCGTCACGATCTCGTACTCGCCGAGCGGCGTCGGGTACGACGACTGCCCGGTCGCGACCCGGAACGTCCGCTCGAGCTTGTCGCCGTTGTAGTAGAGGAGCTGGTTCGAGCCCCGCTTGATCACGATCGCCTTGCCCAGGTCCTTCTCCGTGACCTTGGGCTCGAGCGTCTGGTAGGGGAGCTCGAACGACCGCTCGTGCTTGCGGATCGCGAGCGAGAGCTTCTGCGCCGCGACGACCTGCATCAGCCGGCGTCCGGGTGAGGACGGATGCGCGACGGGCGTGAAGCGCCGGAGCGTGAGGCTGGCGTCGACGGGCTCGCGGTCGGTCTCCTTGCCGAGTGTGGCGAGGAAGCGCTCGAGCCGCGTGTTCGCCACGTCGACCCGGAGCGGCACCTGGAAGCCCTCGCGCCTGACGCGGACGGCGGTCTTGACGGCCTTGCTGACGTACGCGGCCGCGCCGAGCTCCTGCGGCGTCACGCGCACCTTCTTGCCGGGAGCAACGAGCGTGATCGGCGCTCCGAATCGCTCCTCGACGAGATCACGCGCCTCCTGCCGCGTGAGGCCGCCGACGAGCAGGCCGCCGATCGTGACGCCCGGCTGGATCAGCTTCGGGCCCGGAAGCGGCAACGGCTCCGTGGTGGTCGGCGGCTCGGTGCCGGTGGGCGGCGGCACGGTGGTCGCGGGTGGTGTCGTCTCGTCCGCCGACGCGACGGGCGCGAGCGCGATGAAAAGCGCAAGTGAGCAGGGAAGAACCGCGAACGTTGCCAGACGGCGCATCGGGCTGAGTGTATCCAGGGGTCCCGTCGGCGAAGGTGAACGATCTGTTATGTGCCGATCGCGGCGAAGATCCTCGGATCGTTCGTGATCACGCCGTCGACCCCTGCCTCGAGCACGCGCTCGAGATCCGCCGGCTCGTCGACCGTCCACGCGAGAACCGGTGCCCCGAGGGCATGGGCGGAGGCGACGGAGCGGGGTGTGACGAGCGCGTGCTGGAGCATCAGCGCGCTCGCGCCGGCGCGCCGGATCAGCCGCGGCAGGAAGCGCGGAGCCGCGGCGCGCAGCGACAGGAGCCCGGCCCGCAGCACGGGCCGCAGCACGCGGCGGCGCGAGACGCCGTAGCGGTCCTCCGGGTACGTGAAGCCGATGCGGACGGTCGGCGCCTCGCGCGCCATCGCGTGGAGGCTCGGGAGATGGAAGGACGAGACGACGGTCCGAGGCTCCAGACGGTGTCGCCGCAGGGCGGCGGCGAGCTCGTCGAGTCGCGTGGTCAGCTTCAGGTCGACGTGAAGCCCCACGTCCGGCGCCTCGGCCACGAAGAACTCGAGCGCCTCGTCGAGGGTCGGCAGCTCGGGCGCGACCTCGCGCAGCTCCGCGAGCGGGCGTCCACGGAGGGAACCGCTCGCCGTCCCGTGGCTGACCTCCTCGAGCCGATCCGAGTGCGCGAGCACGAGCGGCCCGCCCGGCAGGTCGAGCACGTCGAACTCGACGAGATCGACGCCGTGTCCGACCGCTTCGCGGAACGAGCGGAGGGTGTTCTCGGGGGCGAGGTGGGCCGCCCCTCGATGACCGATGCGCAAGACGACGCCGCCGTCGCGCGGGCGAAGGTCGATCACCGGGATCGCCGCCGCGCAGCCCGCCGCCACCACCAGGCGAGCGGCGCGAGGACGATCGCCTGGCCGACGGCGATCGCCGCGGCGAGCCGCGACACGTCCTCCCAGAACCGCTCGGGGTAGAGCCTGATCAGCGTGTCGGCGGTCGAGAACCGCCACGAGTCCCCTGCGAAGAACACCTCGTGGAAGCGAGTGAAGAAGCCGTCGAATCCGAGGAGGATCATGGGCACCGCGAGGACGGCGATCCCGAGGGTCGCGAGGGCACCTGCGAGGAGGCCCGTCGGCACCACGGTGCGGAGCCGGGTCCGCGCGAGCGCGAGCGCCAGGACGGCGACGCCGACGAGGACGACGAGCTGGAGCCGGAGCGCCGCCCCGAAGAGCCGTCGCACGTCGCGCATGTGCGTCAGCTCACGGCCGTCGAACGCAGGCGAGCCGTCGGGAAGCGTCGCCCGCTCGAGCAGCGCGATGCCCTCGGTGCCGGGCCGGATCGACCGCAGGCCGGTGAGCGCGAGCGCCTCTCGCTGGTCGTCGGTGAAGCCGTACAGATCCGGCGGGATCCGGTCGAGCTCCCACCGCACGAACGAGTCCGTTGCGAGGACGCGGAACGCGTTGACCACGAGCACGGGCGGGACGACGGCTGCGATCAGGACGACGAGCACGACCGCGGCGACGCGCACGGCGGCCGTCCGCGTGCGCGAGGCGCCCCCTGCTACAGACCGAACAGCCGACCGATCTCCCGCCACGTCGTCATCGCGAGGACCGCACACGCCGCCACGAGGAGCACGAGCACGACCCAGAAGCGCGCGCCGGCGCGCCTCGTCCGCCGCCGGTGCTCGACGCGCGCGCGGCGACGGGCGCGATGGTGCTGGTAGGAGCGTCGGACGGCATCCGGGTCGAGCGTCGGCGCCTCGTCGGGCACGAGCGCGCCCGCGGCCCCCTCGCGTGCCGCCTCGCGTACGTCTTCGGCCACCCGCCAAGCATACGACCGCGACGCCCGCCCGGTGCGTCGGAGATACTCTGCCGCGGATGGTCACGCGGGAGCGACGCTTCGAGCCGGGGCTCTTCGGGCTCGGCGACGGGCTCGGCCTCTTGGCGGGGGTCGTGCTCGCGGTCTCGTCCTTCACCGGCTGGTACACGGGCGAGGGCGAGGGTGTCACCATCTCGGTGCTCGGCTGGAACACGGGGATCCTCGGCAAGCTCGTGCTGTTCGTCGGCCTCGCCGTCGTGCTCGTGCTCGTCCTGCGCGAGCTCGGGATCGAGCCGCCCGCGGCGCTGCCGCAGAGCCTCGTCACGGTCGCGCTCGGCGCGCTCGCAACGATCTTCGTGCTCGTTCGCGTCATCTCCGTCCCGGACGACTTCTTCTTCGCGAACCGCGGCGTCGGGCTCTGGATCAGCCTCGCGGCCGCGATCGCCGTGATCGTCTCCGGCCTGATCCAGGCGTCCGAAGAGCTCTAGCGGCTCAGGGAGCACGCTGCGGCAGCGGCTCGAGCGTGCGGACGAAGGTCTGCGTGCCGCCCGGAACCGGACGGTCCTGGAGCGCGAGGCCGAGCGCCACGCCGACCCCGAACACCACGAGCGCCGCGACGACGAGCGCGAGGACGCGCGGCCAGCGGCGCCTCCGCGGCGGGCGACGCCGCGGCGGCAGCGGATCGACCGTCACGGGGCGTAGTCCTGCGCCTGGCGGCTGTAAACGTGGAATGCGGCGTCGCCGGCGAGGCTGACCGTCCTCGCCCACTCGCGCGAGGGCGCGCGCTCCTCGATCACCTCGCGGAGCCAGCGCTCCGCGCCGTCGTACGCGACGGCGAGCTCGGTGAGCGTGAACGTCGGTCCGAGCCGCCGGCGGAGCTCCTCGAGGACGGCCTCGCGCTGCGCGTGCAGGGCGTCCGCGCGCCCGGGGTCTCGTGCCGCCTCGGCGAAGCGTCGAGCGCCGTCCGCCCACTCGCGGCGAGCCGCCGAGACCGTCGTCATCCGCGCGATGGTAATGAGAGGGGGGTGCAGCACTTCTCGGGCCAGCGTTGCGGCACCTCGTCGAGCACCGCCTCGCCGAGGCGGTAGCCCGGGCAGGCGAGCGCGAAGGCGACGTGCGCGTGGAGGCACTTGAGCGCGGTCGGGTTGCGCGAGCCGCCGATCCCGAGATCGAGCGACGCGCCGCCGTCGGAGCCCGTCTCGCCGGCGGCGAGCTCTCTGCGGATGCGGCGCTGCTCCGCCGTCGCACGCTCGAGATCCTCGCGGAGCTCCTCGTCGTCCGCGATCGCGCAGCCCCAGCGCTCGACGCCGCCTGCGGCCTCGAGCCGCGACACCGCCGCGACGAGGTGCGTGCAGGTCAGGTAGTAGGTCGTGGGAAAGGGCTCGCCGTCCGGGCCGTAGGGCTCCTGCTCCGTCACGGCGGGAAGGCCCCAGGGGCACCGCACGACGACGCGGCGAAACGCGCGAGGCTCCCGGCCGAGCTGCCGGGCGACGACGGAGCGATCGTCCACGCGGTGACGGTAGCGCCCCGGGGCGCGGTCAGCCGTCGGCGTGGGCGCGCTTCCAGGCGGCGGTGCCCTTGACGATGAACAGGTGCTCGCCCGGGCGCACGTAGCCGATGCCGCGCGCAGCACGCGCGAGCTCGTCGAGGCTCGTGGCGCGTTCGAGTCGCGCGGAGACGCGGGCACGCTCGGCGCGCAGGCTCGCGACCTCGGCCCTCCGCCCGTCGAGCTGGTCGCGTGTCTCGAGATACGTGGTGATCGGGCGCACGTAGAGGTAGCCGACGACGCCGAGCACGAGCACCGGCAGGAGCCATTTCGGCGCCTTCCGGCGACGCACACGGCGGCGCGCCGTCCGTTTCCCCTTCCCGGCCACGGCGCACTCTTCGCCGCGTGCCGGCGCGACCCTCCGCCGGCCCGTGCTAGGCCAGGTCGACCTTGATGACGTTCGTCCCGCCGGGCAGGTTCACCGCGGTTCCCGCGGTGATCACGATGCGCTCGCCCTTCGAGACGATGCCCGAGTCCCGCGCGGCCGCGATCGAGCGTGTCCAGAGATCCTCCACGTCGGTCGTCTCGGTGATCTCGAGCGGTGTGACGCCCCACTCGAGCGCGAGATGCCGCAGCGAGTCCATGTTGTGCGTGAGCGCGAGGATCGCACGCTGGGGCCGGAGGCGCGCGACGGCCGAGGCGGTGCGACCGGTGAACGTCGGCACGAGGATCGCCCGCGCCGCGAGCGCCTCCGCGACGTCGCACGCGGCGTTCGACATCGCCTGGTCGATCGTCGGCTGGTCGCTCGCCTGCGGCGTCTCGTGGCGGTAGCCGAGATGCGGCTCGACCGCGAGCGCGATCCGGTCCATGACCGCGACCGCCTCCACGGGATGCTCCCCGATCGCCGTCTCCCCCGAGAGCATGATCGCCGACGTTCCGTCGAGGATCGCGTTCGCGATGTCGGAGGCCTCGGCGCGCGTCGGCTCGGGGGAATGGATCATCGACTCGAGCATCTGCGTCGCGGTGATGACCGGCTTCGAGCGCTCGAGCGCGTGGTGGATGATCCGCTTCTGCAGGAGCGGCACCTCGGCCGCCCCGATCTCGACGCCGAGGTCGCCGCGGGCGACCATCACGCCGTGCGCCTCGCCGAGGATCGCGTCGAGCGCGGCGACGGCCTCCGCCTTCTCGATCTTCGCGATCACCCACGCGTGCGAGCCGCGGGCCTCGATCAGGGTGCGGAGCGCGGTCACGTCGGCGGACGAGCGCACGAAGGAGAGCGCGACGTGGTCGACGCCGAACTCGAGGGCAGCGTCGAGATCGTCCAGGTCCTTGCGCGTCAGCGAGGGGATCGGCAGCGGAATGCCCGGCAGGTTCACGCCCTTGTGCGCGGCCACCGTGCCTCCGACGAGGACGTCGCAGCGAGCACGGCCCCGCTCGACGCGGTCGACGCGCAGCCTCACCATCCCGTCGTCGATGAGCACGTCGTTGCCCGGCTGGAGCACCGATCCGAGCACAGCCGGGCTGACCGGGATGTCGCCGTCCTGGGCGGCGTCCTCGCCGGCGATCACGACGGAGTCGCCGTCCTCGAGCTCGACGTCGGCGTCGAGGTCACCGACGCGCAGCTTGGGGCCCTGGAGGTCGGCGATCAGCGCGATCGGGCGTCCCGAGGAGGCCTCTGCCTCGCGGACGAGCTGTGCCGTGCGCGCGTGGTCGTCCTGCGTCCCGTGCGAGAAGTTGAGCCGCGCACCGTCCATGCCGGCGTCGATGAGCGCGGCGAGCGTCGCCGGATTCGCGGACGCCGGCCCGATCGTCGCGACGATCTTCGTGCGGCGGGTGTGACCGGTCACGAGGGTCACGGTAGTCGCTCGGAGACCGTGCCCGGCTCGAGGCGGGTCACGACGGGCGCGGGGGGAACGCGTCCCACCCCGGATAGACCGCCTCGTCGCCGAGCTCCTCCGCGATCCGCAGCAGCTGGTTGTACTTCGCCACGCGGTCGGAGCGCGTCGGCGCCCCGGTCTTGATCTGGCCGGCGTTGGTCGCGACGGCGAGGTCGGCGATCGTCGCGTCCTCGGTCTCGCCCGAGCGATGGGAGATCACGACGCGGTAGCCGTTCCTGGTCGCGAGCTCGACCGCGTCGAGCGCCTCCGTGAGCGTCCCGATCTGGTTGACCTTCACGAGGATCGCGTTGCCGACGCGCTCGGCGATGCCACGGCGGAGGAAGTCGACGTTCGTCACGAAGAGGTCGTCGCCGACGAGCTGGACACGCCCGCCGAGGCGGTCGGTGAGCGTCTGCCAGCCGGTCCAGTCGGACTCCCCGAGCCCGTCCTCGAGCGAGACGATCGGGAAGCGGTCGCAGAGGTCGGCCCAGAGGTCGATCATCCCCGCGGTGTCGAGCGTGCCGCCCTGGCGCTCCAGCCGGTAGGTGCCGTCGTGGTGGAGCTCGCTCGTCGCGGGATCCAGCGCGAGCGCCACGCGGTCGCCGTGACCGGCGCGGTCGGCGGCCTCGAGGATCGCCTCGCAGGCGTCGTACGCGGAGCCGAGGTCGGGGGCGAACCCGCCCTCGTCGCCGACCCCGGTGGAGAGGCCGCGCTCGCGCAGCAGCGCCTTCAGGTGGTGATACGTCTCGGCGCCGATGCGAAGCGCCTCGCCGAAGGTCTCCGCTCCGGCCGGGACGAGCATGAACTCCTGGAAGTCGAGCGAGTTCTCCGCGTGGGCGCCGCCGTTGACGACGTTCATGAGCGGCACCGGCAGGACGTGGGCGTTCGTCCCGCCGACCCACCGGTAGAGAGGCATTCCGGCGTCGGCCGCCGCGGCCTTCGCGACCGCGAGCGACGCGCCGAGAATCGCGTTTGCCCCGAGCCGCGCCTTCGTCGGCGTCCCGTCGAGCGCAACGAGCGTGCGGTCGGCGGTGCGCTGGTCGCTCGCGTCCAGGCCGACGAGGGCGTCGGCGATCTCGCCGTCGACGTGCGAGACGGCGCGCCCCACGCCCTTTCCCGACCACGCATCGCCACCGTCGCGGAGCTCGACCGCCTCGTGCTCGCCGGTCGACGCTCCGGAGGGGACCGCGGCGAGCCCGAAGGCGCCAGAGTCGAGGCCCACCTCGACCTCGACGGTCGGATTGCCTCTCGAGTCGAGGATCTGGCGCCCGTGGACGTGGACGATCTCGCTCATGGCGTTCGCCTCCTCACGGAGCAGAACACTAGGCCCTCCGCCCTCGCTCCGCCGCGGCCACCGGGGGCGGCGGCGGTCGTCGCGGCCGGCCTAGTGGCGCCCGGCGGAGCCGAGCGCCGCTTTCGCACGCTCGTACCAGCGCTCCTGGCCGTCGAGGTCGAGCTCCGTCCAGTCCTCCCCGGCCTCGGCGGCCAGCGCCTCCGCCCGCTCGACGCGCTCGCGGAAGCGCGCCGTCGCTCCACGCAGCGCCAGCTCGGGATCCACGTTCACGAAGCGGGCGAGGTTGACGACGGTGAAGAGCAGGTCGCCGAGCTCCGCCTCGACGGCCGGGTCGGCCCCGGTCTCGGGCGCGGGGCGTCCGGCCCGAGCGAGCTCGGCGAGCACCTCATCGAGCTCCTCGCGCACCTTCGCCGCGGGCCCTTCGAGCGAGGGCCAGTCGTACCCCACCGCAGCCGCGCGCCGCTGCACCTTCCGCGCGAGGAGCAGCGCCGGAAGTGACCCCGGCACGTCGTGGAAGACGCCGCTCCGGCCTTCCTCCTCCGTCTTGATCGCCTCCCACCGCTCGCGCACCCGAGCCGCCGTTCGCGCCTCGGCGTCGCCGAACACGTGCGGGTGGCGCCGCACGAGCTTTGCGTGGACGCCGCGCGCGACGTCGTCGAGATCGCCTGCGTCCTGCTCCTCGAGCAGGAGCGAGAGGAAGTAGACCTGGAAGAGCAGGTCGCCGAGCTCGTCGAGCAGCTTCGCGGCGTCACCCGCGCGCGCTGCGTCCGCGACCTCGTACGCCTCCTCGACGGTGTGCGGGACGATCGTGACCGCCGTCTGCTCGCGGTCCCAGGGGCATTCCGCGCGCAGCCGGCGCGTCAACTCGCGGAGCTCTGCGAGCGGCCCGTCCGCGCTCACGCGTCGGACGCTACCCGGACGCGGTCGTCGTCTGGTCGGTCGTCGACGTGTCGGGTGGCTCGAACCCCGCGGCGTACTGGACCTTGTCCTTGTACGACTTCTCGACGTCGGCAACCCAGTCGTTCACGGCCTTGTTCTTGCGCTCGGACTCGAGCTGGGAGCGGATCTGGCTCTTGACCTGTGCGAACGGCGTCACGGAGCCTGCCTTCACGCTCCCGAGCGGCTCGATCAGGTGGTAGCCGAACTCGGTCTTGATCGGCTGCGAGAGCTCGTTCGTCTTGAGCGAGAACGCCGCCTTGTCGAACGCCGCCACGGTCTGCCCCCGCGTCACGGTGAGCTTGCCGCCCTGGTCCTTCGACCCCGGGTCGAGCGACTTCTCCTTGGCGATCGCCGTGAAGTCGCCGCCGTTCTGGAGCTGGGAGTGGATCGCGTCGGCCTCGGCCTTGGTCTTGACGAGGATGTGCCGGACGGAACGTGACTCCGGGACCGAGTACTTCGACCTGTTCTGCTCGTAGTAGCTCTGCAGGTCTGCGTCGGTGACCTTCACGTCGTTCGTGACCTTCTTGTAGATCCCCTCCGTCACGAGCTGCGAGCGGATGTCGTCGCGCAGGGTGTCCACCGTGTAGCCCTGGTCCTTCAAGCCCTGCTCGAACTTCGCCTGGTTCCCCGAGAAGTACTGCTTCTTCACTTCCTCCAGCTTCTTCGTGATCTGCCCGTCCGTCACCTCGATGCCGAGCTTCTCGGCCTCGCGGGCGTACTCCTGGCGCTGCACGAGATAGGCGACGGCCTGTGTCTGCAGCGACTGGTACTCCGACGTGCCCGCCTTCGGGAAGGAACGCTTCTGGGCCGTGTACGACTTCTTCGCCCGTGCGAGGAGGTCGTCGAGCGTCGCGCGGCTGATCGTCGTGCCGTCGACGACCGCGACGGCATCCGCCGGCACTTCGTCGGAGCCGCCGCAGCCCGCCGCGACGAGGGTGACTGCGGCCAGTGCGGCGGCGGCGAGCAGGAGCGAGCGCTTCATCGAGACCTCTTTGTAGGGAACGTCCGGTTACGGGCGGGTTACGCTGTGTTCGGGAAAGGTTCGGCGTCGGGGCGCGGATGTAGGCGACGTGTGTCAGGCGGCCCGGCGAGCGGCAACGATAGCATCGGCGAGCGCGAGAGCCCCGTCCAGGCCCTCCGCGCGGATCGCGACCTCCTGGCGGGCGGACGTGTACACGGCGGTGTCCGCGATCCCGCGCAGCGCCCGTAGCTCGGAGGCCGCCAGCCCGACGGGCCCGACGGTGGCGCGGCCCCCGCGGAACACGAGGTAGTCCGCGCCGACGAGGGCGAGCGCGAGCTTCGCCTGCTGGATCCGGAAGAGGTTCTCCACCGGCTCGGGCAGCGGTCCGTAGCGGTCCTCGGTCGCGGCGCGGAGCTCGCGCAGCTCGTCGTCGTGCTCCGCGAGCGCGATGCGCCGGTGGAGGTCGATCTTGAGCGCCTCGGCGTCGATGTACGCCGCCGGGACGTACGCGTCCACGCGCGCGTCCACCCGGACCGGCCGCACCGCCATCCGTGCCTGGCCCGTGAGCTCCGCGACGGCCTCGTTCAGCATCTCCACGTAGAGCTCGAACCCGAGCGCGGCGACGTGTCCCGACTGCTCGTCGCCGAGAAGGTCGCCCGCGCCGCGGATCTCGAGGTCGCGCATCGCGATCTGGAACCCTGCGCCGAGCTCCGTGTGGTCGGCGAGCGTGGAGAGTCGCGCGCGCGCCTCCGGGGTCAGCTCGCTCGTGTCGGGGTAGAAGAGGTACGCGTGCGCCGTGACGTCGGAGCGGCCCACCCGCCCGCGGATCTGGTACAGCTGCGCGAGCCCGAGCATGTCGGCACGCTCGACGATCAGTGTGTTCGCCTGCGGGATGTCGATGCCGGACTCGATGATCGTCGTCGAGACGAGGACGTCGGCGTCACCTGCGAGGAACGCGTGCATGCGCTCCTCCAGCTCGCGCTCGGTCATCTGGCCGTGAGCGACCAGGAACCGGAGCCCCGGACAGAGCTGCCGTAGCTTCTCGGCCGCCTCGTCGATCGTCTCGACGCGGTTGTGGAGGTAGAAGGCCTGCCCTTCGCGCGCGTGCTCCCGCTCGAGCGCGACGCGGACGAGCTCCTCGTCGTACTCGCCGACGGTCGTGCGGATCGGCCGACGTCCCTCCGGCGGCGTCTCGATGATCGAGATGTCGCGCAGACCCGAGAGCGACATGTGCAGCGTGCGCGGAATCGGCGTGGCCGAGAGCGCGAGCACGTCGACCTCGAGCCGCAGCGCGCGCAGCAACTCCTTCTGCTGCACGCCGAAGCGCTGCTCCTCGTCGACGATCACGAGACCGAGCTGCTTCGGGATCACGTCCCGGGAGAGGATCCGGTGCGTGCCGACGAGAACGTCCACCTTGCCCTCGGCGAACTCCTTGAGCACCGTCTTCACCTCTCCGGGCCGGCGGAAGCGCGAGACCATCTCGACGCGCACCGGGAAGTCGCGGTAGCGGTCGCGGAACGTGTTCCAGTGCTGTTCGGCGAGGATCGTCGTCGGGCACAGGAGGAGCACCTGGCGGCCGTTGACGGCGACCGCGAAGGCAGCGCGGACGGCCACCTCGGTCTTGCCGAAGCCGACGTCGCCGCAGACGAGTCGGTCCATCGGGCGTGGAGCTTCGAGGTCCTCGCGCACCGCCTCGATCGCCCTCTGCTGGTCGTCGGTCTCCCGGTACGGGAACGACGCCTCGAGCCGCTCGATCCAGTCGCTCGAGAGGTCGTTCGCGACGCCCTCGGCGCGCTGCCGCTGGGCATAGAGCTGGAGCAGCTCGCCCGCCAGCTCGCGGACGGCGTTGCGGGCGCGCGCCTTGAGGTTGTGCCAGGCCTTGCCGCCGAGCTTCGAGAGGGCCGGCGCGGTCGCGTCCGCGCCGATGTACTTCGAGAGCCGGCCCAGCTGGTCGTGCGGGACGTAGAGCCGGTCCTCGCCCCGGAACGCGAGATGGAGGTAGTCGCGGGTGACGTTCGCGACCTCCTTCGTCTCGAAGCCGAGGAGCTTGCCGATGCCGTGGTCCTCGTGGACGACGTAGTCCCCGACCCGCAGGTCGGCGAAGCTCTGGAGCGCCCGGCCGAGGCGCCGGTCGGCCCGCGGCGGCCGCTTGCGGAAGACCTGCGTGTCCGGGAGGAGGACGAGGCCGAGCTCGCGCCAGACGAACCCCCGCCGGGCCGGTGCGACGGCGAAGCGCAGGGCCGGCTCCGTGGGGATGAGCTCCCCCGCCTGCAGCAGCGGCGCCGCGACCTTGCGCAGCAGCCCGGCCTGGCGCTCCGCCTCGCCCCGATGCGCGAACGCGACGACGACTCGGTTTCCTCCCCGCACGAAGCCGGCGAGCTCGTTCTCCGCCTCCCCGAGCCCGCGTGCCGCGATGGCGGGGCGCTGCGCCTCGAAGGCGTGCGGCTGCGAGCGTGGGAACGGGTCGAGCTCGGTGGCGCCGTCGAGCTGCGGCAGCGTCACGCCCTGCTCGTCGGCGACCTGCCTGACCTCCTGGGGCTGCCAGATGACGTCCGCCGGGCGCTGCACCGGCGGCACGAGATCGTCCGGGATGGCCACGCCGGCCGCCGGATCGTCCTCCTCGGCCCCGAGGTCCGGCTGGACAGCGTCGGCGCGACGTTCCGCAGCGGGATGGACGACCGTTCCTTCGGCGGTGTGCAGCGCGCGCTGCGTGAACGGCGAGAACGCGCGGACCTGCTCGATCTCGTCGCCGAAGAGCTCGACCCGAACCGGTTCGCGGCCCGTCGACGGGAACACGTCCACGATCCCCCCGCGGACGGCGAACTGACCGCGCTCGTCCACGCGCTCGACGCGCTCGTACCCCGCGAGGGCGAGCGCCTCGGCGAGCCCGTCCACGCCCGGCTCGTCCCCGACGCGCAGCTCGATCGGCGCGGGGCGAGTCGCCGGAGGCGGAAGCCCTTCGGCGAGCGCGGCGACGGAAGCGCACACGAGCCCGCCGGCGTCGAGCACGTCGAGGGCACGGAAGCGCTCGCCGACGAGGTGCGGCGGCGGCGCGAGACCCGAGCCGAGCGCGACTCCGCGGCTCGGCATGTACGCGACGCGCGACGCGCTCGTGAACCACGACGCGCCCTCGGCCGCGTCGCGCGCATCGGCGTCGTCGGGGAGCAGCACGAGCAGCGCGCGGCCGAGCTCCTCGTGCAACGCCGCGAGGAGGAGCGGTAGCACCGGCTCCGAGACGCGCGCCCGAGTCGGCAGCGCGGCAGCGAGCGCCTGAAAGCGCTCGTGGCGTCGCAGCTCGTGGACGAAGGCCGCGAGCGGAGCGGAGTCGGTGCGGACGGCGGTCTGGTCCATGCGTTCGGCGGGGAGGGCGCCCCGCCCGGCCATCGTACTGCCCGCCGATTCGGCGACGGCCGTGTGATCTCTCCGGCGCCGCGATGCGAGCGTGCCGGATACCAGGCGGCCCGAATCGGCCGCACAACCGCCCCCGGGGGCACCCCCATGCCCTGCTTTCACGCTATCGCGGAAGGTGTGACCGATGGGTGCCGACATCGCGCCGAACGTGCACCGCCCACCAGGGGACGCGAAGGAGGACGAGCGGCTCGCACGGGCGCAGTCCGGTGGCTCAGCCGAACCGGTGGCTCAGTTGAAGCGGCGCTGCGTCTCCTCGAGCCCCTCGGTCGCGAGCGTCTCGACCGCGTCGGAGGCCCGCGAGACGATCGCCGTCACATCGTCCTCGGCGGCGAACGGCGAGAGCACGTAGTCGGCCACGGGCCGCGGGTCGCCCCGACCGGGCCGGCCGACGCCGACGCGAAGCCGCAGGAACTCCCGTGACCCGAGCCGCTGCGCGATCGAGCGCAGGCCGTTGTGCCCTGCGAGGCCGCCTCCGAGACGCGCCTGCAGGCGCGCGGTCTCGAGGTCGACGTCGTCGTGAACGACGACGACCTGCTCGACCGGAAGCTTG
Organism: Gaiella sp.; assembly: GCA_036556865.1. GTDB lineage: Bacteria > Actinomycetota > Thermoleophilia > Gaiellales > Gaiellaceae > Gaiella. The sequence continues at coordinate 8,270 of DATBIQ010000002.1, read as the reverse complement.
AAGAACGCGGCTGCGGCCTGGATCGACGAGCCGGACTCGTTCATGTACGTCTCGGGCTCGAGCAGCGCGAGCTTGACGTCGCCGACCCTGACGTCCGCCAGACGCCCGCGGAACTTCCCCTTGAACGTGCCTCCGTGGCGGCGGGCCAGCTCGTCGACGACCATCCATCCCACGTTGTGGCGGTCGCGCGCGTGCTCGCGGCCGGGGTTGCCCAGCCCGGCGACGAGGAAGTCCATCGAGGCTCCGCCCTCTCCCCTCCGGAAGAGGCGCACGCCTACTCCGAGTCGGACTCGGCGCCCTCGTCGGAGGCCTCTGCCGCGACCTCGCCCTCGGCCGCTTCCTCGCCTTCCTCGCCCTCGGCTGCCTCGGCGGCCTCTGCCTCCTCGAGCTCGGTGATCCCACGCGGGATCGAGCAGTTCGCAAGCACTACCTGCGGGTCGTCGAGGTACGTGACGCCCTCGAGCGCCGGGAGGTCCTCGACACGGATCGTGCCGCCGACCTCGAGCGACGAGATGTCCGCCTCGATGTGCTCAGGAATGCCCGTCGGGAGCGCCTCGACCTGGATCTCGCGCGTGACCTGCTGCACGATGCCGCCCTGCTTCGACCCGGGCGACTCGCCGACCAGCTGCACCGCGACCGTCGCCTGGATCGGGCGGTCGAGCCGCACCTCGTGGAAGTCGACGTGCGTGATCGTGCCGCGGATCGGGTGGCGCTGGAAGTCCTTGAGGACGGCGTGATGCGGGGTCGTCTGCCCCTCGACGACCACGTCGACGATCGCGTGGAGGCCCGAGGGCCCGGTCAGAGCCGCGCGAAGCTCGCGCTCGCCGACCGCGATCGCGCGCGTCGAGCCCTTGCCGTAGAGGACGCCCGGCACCAGCCCCTCCTTCCGGAGGCGGCGGGCCCGGCGCGAGCCGACCTGGTCGGCCGCTCGCTCGGAGACCTCGAGTGTGACGCGATCGCTCGACATCGGCGGCGGATTGTAGCGGAGGCTAGAACGCGATCCTGCGCCCGAGGACGTCGAATGCGTCGAGCTCCGTGCGCATGACCGGCGACCCGCGGAGGTCGTCGGCGAACAGGGCGAAGACGACCGAATCGCGCGGCGGTTGGCCCTGCGACGAGGGTAGGCGCCGCCTCAGCGTCGCCTCCTCCGTGAAGCCGAGCGCACGCGGGATGCGAAGGCTGGCCTCGTTCGCGGGATCGACGTGGATCTCGACGCGGTCGACGCCGCAGACGCGGAACGCGACCTGGGTCAGCGCCGCGGTCGTCTCCCGCGCGTACCCCCGGCCCGTGGCCGACGCGCGAATCCAGTAGCCGATCTCGAGCGCTCCGGCACCGGCCCCCGTATGGAGACCGCTGCCTCCGACCGCTTCGAGCTCGTCGCGCGAGAAGATCCCGAAGACGAAGTCCTCACCCAGGTCGAACCGTCCCCGGAAGCCGCGCAAGAGCCCGATCCGCTCCTCGAGCGACCTCGGTTCCTCGTCCGCCCATGGCATCCACGGACGGAGGTGATCGAGGCTCGACTCGACCGCATCGGCCAAGAGCGGCGCGTCGCGCGGCTCCCAGCAGCGGATCGTCAGCCGCTCGGTCTGGATCCGGTACGGCGGCGGTGCATGCTCGACCGGAGCCACGCCGCGCCGCTCACGCGTTCCCGGTGGATTTGTCCGGCAGACTCGCCAGCACGACGACGACGGACACTACGACAGCCGGCTCGCGAACGACCGCCCACCCGCCGGTCGACGCAGCGATGCGCAGGCCGAGCTCGGCGTCGGCAGTGGAGCCGGGGTGCTACGTCGCCGTCTTCGCGACCTCCGTGACGAGCTCCCCGAATGCGTGGAGCAGAGCGTCCTTGTCTCCGAGTCCCTGCCAGTCGACGGGGATCGAGACCCAGGGAGCGAGGCTCGGGATGTGGGCCGAGATCTCCGTGGGGCGGCTGACGGGCCCGACCGGCTTGATGTGGCTCGCCGGGACGCCGAGGCCGGCGAGCTCCGCCCGACAGCTCTCCCATGCGTCCCACTCCGTCGGGCCCCAGTGGGGGCCCGCAGCGTCGACGAGCCACGCGGGGGCGTCCTTCGGCACGCTCGTCACGAGACGGCCACGGGGTCGTCGGTGGGTGCGGTGCGCTGGCCGGTCATTGCGGACCTCCTCCTCGGTTGCGGCCCGGACGCTGGCACGTCGAGGGCTCGTGTCAGCGGGATCATGACGTGACGTCCTCGTTGCCAGGGAAGGCACCGGCACGGGTCGGATCGAGCGGAGAGCTCCCGAAGGCGATCTCGAGGGGATGACTGCGATCGCGCCGCGCGTCGTTCATCACGCTCGCGGAGCAGATGCGGATCGAGGGACGGCGCGAGCCGTGCGCCGACGCCGCCCTCGCTAGAACAGCTGGTTCTCGCCGCCGAAGATCGCCGACACGGAATCGTCGGAGAAGACGTTCATGATCGTCTCGGCGAGAAGCGGTGCGACCGTCAGCACGGTGAGGTTCTCGGGGCGCTCGCGCGGGTCGATCGGGACGGTGTCGGTGACGACGATGCCGGTGATGTCCTCCGCTCCGGCGAGCCGTTCGAGCCCCTCGCGGCTCAGCAGCGCGTGGGTGACGTACACCCAGACCTCCCGGGCGCCGTGCTCGCGCAGCGCCCGAGCCCCGGCGATCAGCGTTCCGCCCGTCGTTGTCACGTCGTCCCCGACGATGCAGACCTTGTCACGCACACGACCCGTGACCTCCGTCACGGCGGCCTGCTCGTGCGCGGGGCGCGTCTTGTGCATCACCGCGAACTCCGCCTCGAGCATCTCCGCGAAGCGCACCGCCACCTTCGCGCGCCCGGCATCCGGCGCCACCGAGACGACGCCGTCACCGTGCAGCCCGAGGTCGCGGAAGTGGCGCGCGAAGAGCTGCTGCGCGGTCATGTGGTCCACCGGGATCGTGAAGAAGCCCTGGATCTGCCCGGCGTGGAGGTCCATCGTCAGCAGCCGGTCGACGCCGGCGAGCTGCAGCATGTCGGCCACGAGGCGGCCCGAGATGGGTTCGCGCGGCTTTGCCTTGCGGTCCTGGCGCGAGTAGGCGAACCAGGGAATGACGGCGGTGATCCGTTTTGCCGACGCGAGCCTGGCGGCCTGGATCATCAGCAGCAACTCCATCAAGTGCTGGTCGACGGGCGGGCTCCCCGTCTGGACGAGGAACACGTCGGCGCCGCGAACCGACTCGCAGTAGCGCACGTACGTCTCGTCGTTCGCGAAGGTCTTCAGCTCCACCTCGCCGAGGTCGACCCCGAGGCGCTCCCCGATCCGCTCGGCGAGGACGGGATGCGAGCGTCCGGAGAAGACCATGAGCCGCTTCTGCGGCGTCAGCGGCAGGGCATGACCCGGCTTCAAGGTCGGCTCCACCGGCGACTGCTCGAGGCCGGGCAGGGCCTGCTCAATCGTCCCGACGTCCACCGCGCCCCTCTTTCAGGGTCTGCCTCGGCGGGAACCCCACGAGGGCGTTCTCCGGGACGTCGTCGGTCACGACCGTGCCGGCGGCTGTCCATGCGTCGTCTCCGAGGGTGACCGGTGCAACCAGCACAGTGTCCACACCGACCCTGACGTCACGGCCGATCTCCGTCCGCTGCTTCGGGCCGCCGCCGTGAGGGAGGTTCACGGTGATCGAGCCGGCCCCGATGTTCGTGCGGTCGCCGATCGTCGCGTCGCCCATGTACGAGAGGTGCGGCACCTTCGTGCCCTCGCCGAGCTCGGTGTTCTTGAGCTCGACGAACGTGCCTGCCTTGGAGGATGCTCCGAGCACCGTGCCGGGGCGAAGGTAACAGAACGGCCCCACGAGCGCGCCGGAGCCGATCGAGGCGTCGACGGCGACGACGTGAGGCCCGACCTGCGCCCCCGCGGCGACCGTCGTCGCGCCGCGCAGCACCGTGAACGGATGCACGACGGCGTCCGGCTCGAGCGTCACGGTCGGCTCGATCCACGTGGTGGGCGGATCGACGATCGTGACCCCGGCGAGCATGTGCTCGCGGTTGATCCGCTCGCGCAGCGCCGCCCCCGCGGCGGCGAGCTCGACCCGCGTGTTGACGCCCTCCGTCTCGGCCGGGTCGGGAGCCTGGTGAACGGCGACGCGACCGCCGGTCTCGACGATCCCGCGCACGGCGTCCGTGAGATAGAGCTCGCCCTGTGCGTTGGCCGGGCTCAGCGCCTCGACGGCGGGCCAGAGCGCGTCCGCGCGGAAGACGTAGATCGACGAATTGGCCTCGCGGATCGCGAGCTGCTCGCGCGTGGCGTCGGACGCCTCGACGATCGCGACGAGGTCGCCGGTCCCGTCTCGAACGATGCGGCCGTAGCTCCGCACGTCCGCAGGGACGAACGAGAGCACGGTGGCGGCGGCCGCCGCGCCGTGATGTGTCGCCACGAGCTCTTCGAGCAGGGCGGTCGTGAGGAGCGGCGTGTCGCCCGAGAGGACGAGGACCTCGTCGGCGCCGTCGAGCGCGGCACGCGCCGACCGCAACGCGTCGCCCGTGCCGAGCGGGCGTTCCTGGATGGCGACGTCGAGCCCGGCGAAGTCCCGGGCGGTCTCCGGCGAGGCGACGACGACGAGCGGCGAGAAGCCGAGCGGGCGCGCCGCCTCGACGACCCAATCGACCATGCGCCGCCCGAGCAGCGGGTGCAGGTGCTTGGCGACGGCGGAACGCATCCGCGTCCCGAGCCCTCCGGCCATCACGACTGCAGCGGGTCTCGTCGGCATCACGGGATAACGATGGCTGGGGCGCCAGGATTCGAACCTGGGATCACGGGACCAAAACCCGTTGCCTTACCGCTTGGCCACGCCCCAGAGCACGGACGGGCAGTCTACCCGCGTCGAACCGGCGGAATCGGCGTGCGAGCGGGCTACCGGCGGTCGAGCAGCAGCGCCGCGAGCGCGAGCCCCGCGAGCGCGACCACGGCGACCGCGGCGAGCACCACGACGGCGCCGGCGAGAACCGGGACGAGCACCACGACGAGCTGCGAGACCGCGGCCGTCCACGTGACGACCCGGACGTCCGCGCTCTCGTGCTCCCTCCCCCAGCCCACGTAGGCGGCGAGCGCAGCGAGTGCGAGGACAACGACGAGCCACCAGGGAATGGCCCCGGCGAGAACGAGGATGCCCTCGATCGCGGCGATCGCCAGGGCGATCTTGTAGCGGTTGTGCCGCACGCGGCGCGCAAGGCGGCTCTCGCCGTGCTCGATGAGGAGCTCGCTCGACATCGCCGGTGAAGGTACCAGCCGTCATGCCGGCGTCTGCGGCGCGGGCCGGCTCGACGAGCGGTGTCAGACACCGCGTTCTGTCAACCGCCGTCCGTGCCGATTGTGTGCCGATCCATCCACCGCCGCCGCTCGCTCGTCTCACGCCGCGTCGGCCACCCTCCGTCCACACCGCGCAGTCCGTCGAAGGCATGTCGGACTCGGACGTCTTGACAGCAAGACGTGTCTGACACCGACGATCGGCACCCGCACGAAACGACGGGTTGCGGGCTCGATCACGCCGGGGTCGTGAGCCAGGTTACTGCTCGGCCGGCAACCGCCTGGGCCGCACGGGCCGCGTCGACGCGCTCCGCGAACAGCCCGTAGACGACTGGGCCGGCGCCCGTCACGTCGGCGCGAATGGCGCCGAGCGCCCGGAGCTCCGCGGCGAGCGGCGACGATGCGAGATCGTTCGGCGGGAGGTCGGCGAGGTCGCCGGCCGAGCGGACCTCCTGCAGGGCGTCCACGAGCTCCGCGCGCCGCTGCTCGAAGCCGATGGCGCCCCCGCGTGCGTCGAAGGCCCCGTAGACGTCCGCTGTCGAGCGCTTCGTCTCGCCGTGTACGCGTGCGAGCAGCACCGCGTACTCACGCGGAAGGTCGAGCGGCTGGAGCGCCGTCCCGTCGCCCGTCCCGAGCTGCGGGCCGGTGCGGAGGAAGAACGGCACGTCCGCCCCGAGCAACGCTGCCACGCGGTCGAGCTCCGACGGTGGGAGGGGCGTCTCGAGCATGCCGTTCGCGAGCGAGAGCGCCGTCGCCGCGTCGCTCGAGCCACCGCCCAAGCCGGCCGCGACGGGAATCCGCTTCGCGAGCTGCGCCTCGAAGCCGATCGTGTCCCCCGCAGCCGACGCCAGCGCAACCAGCGCCGACCGGACGAGCGTGTCCTCGGGGAACCCTGCGACGCTCGTCGCGCTCGCGGGCCGCACCGAGACGGTGTCGGAGAGCGCGAGCCGCTCGAGCACCGTCACGACCTCGTGCTTCCCGTCCGCGCGGAGCGGGCCGACGACGAGGGCGAGATTCAGCTTCGCCGGCGCCGGAGCCGTTCTCCAGCCGCTCACCGGCCGAGCGCCCCGGCGAGGAGGACGAACTCCTGTGGCTCGAGCCGCTCGGCGCGCACGTCTCCCCGACGCCCGATCGACGCGAGCGCCTCCACCGCACGCTCCCGCGACGCGACCCCCGAGAGCGCCAGCGCGTTGGCGAGGGTCTTGCGCCGGTGCCCGAACGCGGCCGAGACGACGGCGAGCACACCGGGGTCGGCCGGCGGCCCGATCCGCTCGAAGGCCACGAGCGCCGAGTCGACGTTCGGCGGCGGCCGGAACACGGTCCGCGAGATCGGGTGAAAGCCGGTACGACGGGCATGGAGGCGCACGAGCACCGACACGGCACCGTAGGCCTTCGTCCCCGGTTCGGCGAAGAAGCGGTCCGCGACCTCGCGCTGCACCATGACGCACCACGATCCGAGCGGCGAAACGCGCGTGAGCGTCTCTGCGACGAGCGGCGTCGCGACGTTGTACGGCAGGTTCGCGACGAGCTTCGCGGGAGGCGGGTCGAGCGTGGCGAGATCGACGGCGAGCGCGTCCGCGAACACGAGCTCGACGTTCGTCCGTGCACCGAGTGCCTCGCGCAGGCGGGGCTCGAGTCTGCGGTCGAGCTCGATCGCATGGACGTGTCGCACGCGGTCGGCGAGAAAGGTCGTGAGGACGCCAAGCCCCGGCCCGACCTCGAGCACGACGTCGTCGGACGTGAGACGTGCGAGCCGCTCGATCACGCCGAGCACGTTGCGGTCGACGAGGAAGTGCTGACCGAGCCGGCGCTTCGGGACGACGCGGCTCACGGCGCACCGAGCCCGAACGCCGCAGTCGCGTTCTCGTCGATCCGCCGCTCGAGCTCGTGCGGATCCTCCGCGCGTGCCGCCGCAAGCGTCGAGAGCGTGTGCAGCACGTACAGCGGCTCGTTCGGTTGCCCCCGCACGGGCTGCGGAGCGAGATAGGGGCTGTCGGTCTCGGCGAGAATGCGATCCGACGCGACGCGGGCCGCAGCCTCCCGAAGGGCGTGGGCCTTCGGGAACGTGACGTTGCCCGCGAACGAGACGTAGTAGCCGCGCTCGAGTGCGGCGCCCAACAGATCGGGCTCGGAGAAACAGTGGAGGATGACCGTCCCGCCGAAGGCCGTGAGTGCGGCCGCGGTCTCGGCGCTCGCCGCGCGGCTGTGGATCACGACGGGTAGGCCGAGCTCCGATGCCAGCGCGAGCTGCTCGTCGAAGAGGGCCCGCTGCTCGCGCAACGTGCCCGCGCCGTGGTGCCCGTCGAGCCCCGTCTCACCGACGGCGACGACGCGCGGGTGCGCGAGCAGCGCCCGAAGCTCACCGACCCTCGCGGCCTCCGGCGTCGCCGCCCGGTGCGGGTCGATCCCGAGGGCCGCGAACACGCCGTCGTCGCGCTCGGCGATCTCGATCGCACGCCGCGACGACTCGATCCCGGTCCCGATCGTGACGATGCGCGTCACTCCGGTCTCCCGCGCCCTCGCAAGGATGTCGTGGAGGTCGGCCGCGAGTGCGTCGAGATGAGCGTGCGTGTCGATCACGCCGCTCCCCGCATCCGCCCGAGCTCGGAGGCGACCACGGTCGTCGGATCGAGCTTCGCAAAGAGGGGCTTCGGCTCGCGCAGAGGCTGCCCCGGCGCGAGGCGGCTCGGCTCCCACCGACCGACCCAAGAGGCGTAGTCGCCGGTGAGGACGGTGTGCGCGGAACCGTCGTGATCGACGACCTGGCGGAACTCGAGCGGGCCGGCGATCCAGCCTTCGTAGCCGAGCAGCTCGTGCAGCGCCTGGCTCGAGTGCGGCAGGAACGGCGTGAAGAGGACCTTCAGGCTGTCGACGCAGCGGAGCGCAACGAAGAGCACCGTGCCCGCGCGCCCGCGATAGGTGTCCATCAGAGCCCACGGAGCCTCGGCGCTGAGGTACCGGTTGACACGGGTGGCCAGCGCCATCACCTCGGCCAGCCCGGCCTTGAACCT
>DATBIQ010000001.1:0-1593 GCA_036556865.1 Gaiella sp. | reverse complement strand
ACGGCGATGATGTTCGAGACGACGAGCGCCGTCACGAAGAAGCCGGCGAGCGTGACGAACCGCCAGGAGATCACGGCACGAGCCGCCGGAGCGTATCCCGGGCGAGGTAGCCGGCGAGCCGCGGGTTCTCCTGCAGGCGCCGGAGCGAGTACTCGTACCACAGTCGGCCGTACGGGACGTAGACGCGGACGGTGTGGCCTGCACGGGCAAGCTCGTCGGCGAGCTCCTCGCGCACGCCGAGAAGCAGCTGGAACTCGTAGCGCTCCGGGCCGAGCCCACGCCGCTGGATCACGTCGAGCGCCTGCTCGACGAGGGCGTCGTCGTGCGTCGCGACGGCGATCTTCGCCCCGCCGTCCCAGAGCGCCGTCATCGCCTGGACGAAGTTGAAGCGCACCGCCTCGTCGCCCTGGTAGGCGATCTCCGCCGGCTCGACGTAGATGCCCTTGCAGACGCGGACGTTCGGCCGCAGCGGCAGGAGCTCGTTGACGTCGTCCCCCGTCCGCCGCAGCATCGCCTGCAGCACGAGGCCGACGTTCTCGAGCCCCTCCTCCCTGAGCTCGCGATAGAGGGCGAGCGTCTGGTCGGTCGTGCTCGAGTCCTCCATGTCGATGCGAACGAACCGGTCGCGCTCCGCGGCCGCGCGCGCGAGCAGCCGCACGCTCTCCGCGGCGAGCTCCGGATCGACCTTGAGCCCGAGCGCGGTCAGCTTGACGCTCACGTTCGCATCGAGGCTCTCGTCCTCGACCGCGGCCATCGCGCGCTCGTACTCCTCCCGGATCGCGAGCGCCGCGTCGCGCGTCGTCACCTCCTCGCCGAGGACGTCGAGCGTCGCCTTCTTCCCGCCGCCGTTCAGACGACGGACGACCGTGACCGCGTCGGCGAGCTCCGGGCCCGCGATGTAGCGGGCGGAGAGGCGTCTGACGACCGGCCGCGGGAACGCGGGCAGCACCCGGACGATCGCGCGATCGAGCAGGGCCAAGGGGCACGGATTGTAGTCCGCAGCCGCTTGCGGGGCGCCCGTGGACGCCCGCACAATGGCGGGATGGCTGAGCACGTGCCGGAGGGAGAGCCGTCCCGGAAGCTGACGATCGCCGAGGCACTCCTCGGCGCCGTCGTGGCCACGGTCGTCGCAGCGGTCGTGGTGGTCGTGTCCATCGTCTCCTTCGACGCCAACCCGGCCTGGCCCGTGATCGTCGTGGTCGCCGCCATCGTCGCCGGCTCCCTCGGCGTCCGGCGCGTCGACAGCCCGCTGCTCAAGGCGGCCGCGATCGGCCTCGTCCTCGGCGGCGTCGTCACGCTTCTCTTCTGGCCGTTCTTCTCGGTCGACTAACCGTTCTATCCTTCGCGGACCGACGACGTCCGGGAGGAAGACTGTGACCGACAGCGGCCATGCGATCGACGCGCTCCTGCTCGAGGAGCGGCGGTACCCGCCGAGCGAGGCCTTCGCCGCGCGGGCGAACGCGCAGCCGTCGATCTACGAGCGGGACTTCGAGGAGCTGTGGGAGACGGAGGCCCGGGAGCGCGTCACCTGGTTCGAGCCGTTCACGACGCTCTACGAGTGGGAGCTGCCGTACGCGAAGTGGTACATCGGCG